>NZ_LFRE01000058.1:0-181306 GCF_001077515.1 Acinetobacter sp. VT 511
GGCAGAGTAAAACTTGAAGTGCGACATAAACCACCTAATTAATTTAAAGGGTTTATGGAGTATATAAAATTGTCATACCATCATCTTAACTTTGAAGATCGTACTGCATTAATGCTTGAGTCAAGAAAAGAAGGCTTTTCAGCCAGAAAATTTGCTGAACTCATTAAAAGACATCCTAGTACGATCTATCGTGAGCTTAAAAGAAATAGCATCAATGACGTTTATCAAGCTCGATATGCTTCTGATAACACCTTCGCTAGACGTAGACGTGGTCACAGAAAACTCAAAATCGATTCAATCCTCTGGAAATTTATTGTTGAAGCGATCCGTTGTTTATGGTCTCCTCAGCAAATAGCAAAGCGTTTAAAGACATTTCCTGATTTGGATCAAACAATGAATGTAAGCCATACAACGATTTATTCAACGATACGAGCATTACCAAAGGGTGAGTTGAAAAAAGACTTATTATCCTGTCTGCGTCATGAAAATAAAAAGCGAAAAGCTAACGGTGAACCTAAAAAAGATTCTATATTACAGGATATTAAAACTATTCATGAGCGCCCAGCCGAAGTTCAAGAAAGAAAAATACCGGGTCATTGGGAAGCTGATTTAATTAAAGGTAAAGACAATAAAAGTTCGATAGCAACACTTATTGAACGAAATACACGGCTCTGTATCTTGGCAACATTACCTGATGCAAAGGCAGAATCAGTGCGCAAGGCTTTAACTGAAGCTCTGAAATATTTACCTGCAGAACTGCGTAAAACGTTGACCTATGACCGTGGACGCGAGATGTCAGAACATAAAATACTCGAAGAAGATTTAGGCATAGATGTATATTTCTGTGACCCACATTCACCTTGGCAAAAAGGCACATGCGAAAATATGAATGGTTTAATTAGGCAATATTTACCTAAAGGGATTGATTTAAATCAGGCAGATCAGCATTATTTAAATCAAGTTGCCATGTCACTGAATACTCGTCCTAGAAAGGCGTTAGATTGGCTTACACCATTAGAGAAATTTGCTCAGCTTGTTGATTATCATATGGCTTTTGAAACTGTCGCACCTCATGTTTGAATTCGCCCATCATCACCAAAATTAAGATTGGTCGAGCCATCAGTCAGATGTTCAAAATTCAGAATGATGTTGTGGCTATCAGTATTATCAGGCTTAAAGTTTGAGTTTAGGTTGTGTGCATCAACGGTGCCGAGCTTATTTTTAAAATCCACATGAGCACCCTTTTAAATTAAGGTCTGAGTTTTATTGATGTGACTGACAACGTACCGCCGAGCGCGAGATTGGTGTTAGCAAGACTAATATCCGTGCCCACTGTTAGATCGGCAGCGACATCACCAGCACCATTATAAATACGCGCCCACGTTGCAGTGCCTGCTTTAATAACAGTGCCTGTATCGGTCGGATGAAACTCCACATAAGTAGCAGTGTTTTCTTTGATACATGGCTCAGGAAAAGTCAGAGCCACTAGGGCGTTATTTGAATTCGCTGCAACCACAGGACTAGCAGGCTGCACACCTTCATAAAAAACAACGGTAGCACTTTGGCTACCGCTATCCATAAAGTTTGAAAAGGCTTGGATCATGGCAAGCCGGGCATTGACTGAAGTTTTACTCATTTCGGCACCACGTTATCTTGTATGACTGCGTTAAATTGCTGCTTACGATCAAACGCCACGACATAGGTTTTTAAGTCAGCATTAAGCCCCAGAAACTGATAATCACCGTTCTGATTGGGTCTGCGAACAGCAATTGGTTGCAAATTAGCCTTGTTATAAAGCACCACAGTAGCATCTTGATATTGCACACCAAGCTTTTTAACTGAGCCTTGGATTTTAGTAATCACACTGCCTGCCACATTTTGCATGTAACTTGATGAGGGCATTATTTTCCAAGAAACAGGCTTCATTTAAGCTCTCCCAGATAATACGCGCTAGACCCATTGCCACTCCCCGATGTGCTTGTTTGCAAAGTGTCTAATACGTACATAGAGCTCTCAGCTAGTCGTGGGGTTGTTTCGTTTACAGTCTCCGATTTAGCATTGTAAGCGATATGTTTAAATGTGCCTCGCAAGTAGTTATTATCATCTTTCAGTGGGATGCTTATGCACGGCATAATACCTGCGCTCGCAAAGCCTGAGATCCCCGACTGATAGTTTGGCATTACTGGCAAGGCGGAAACGTGCGCGCTGATCGGTGATGCGGGCGTGTATTTAGTTACAAACACGCGAGACGTATTATCCGACAAACCAAAGGCAAATCCACCCCTCAAATTGGTAGAATCGTGCCCGTCAGATGCCCTTCGAAGTGCCAAGGTTGTAGCTAAAAACCACGATGGTACTACGCCTGAGTCCAAGCTTGAGTCAAATAAACCACAACCGTATGTAAACTTCGAGGTGCGTGTTGTGGGGTGAGGTGCAATATTTAAATAAAACGCATCACTATCTCCGCAAAGCGTAAATCCTCGATTGCCGCCCAGCGTACCGTTGGTGGCATTGATATTGTAGTCAGGGCTTGCATTCCAAGCCCAATGCCAAAGAGACCATCCACGTTGCACATTTGTCCCTGTGCCTATGATCTTCCAATTTTTAGCAGGGTCGGCAGGGTCGAAAGGTAATTGTAAAACGTCAGGATTCTCAAAGTCATCTATGTGATCTATGTGCTCCAAAAGTCCGACCATAGCAGACTTAATGTATGTACTTGTATATGATCCTGCATCACTCGAGAGTGACTCATCAACACGAATAAACGGATGCTGCGCGGTTGGATTTTTGGCACGATAAACCCGCTTTACATCATTTGTATCGCGAAAAACAATCTCATAACCCAATGATGCTAATTTCCCTGAACCAACCGTTGTGATATTTGTTTCAGTAATTGCAGTATGTGGTTTTAAGATCAGCTCTGTTGCACTTAGCACGCCCTTAATGCGATATTTTTGATTTAATGAGGCGGGTGCAAAACTTGCTAGCTCAACCACCTGAAACAGCATGGCTTTGTGGTCTGAATATAAGGTTATATGTACATCACCCTGCTCATTAATCGATGCCGCTGTGATTTGGGTGAAATCAATGCCCGTCACCAAAGCTTTGTCGAGCATACGAATCAAGTCCCCCCAATTATTACCCAGGGTTAAGCCATTTAAATGACTAAAAAACTGCACATCTACATCTGTTGCCATTTTATTTGATCCATAAAAAAGACCGCTTAAAGCGGCCATATTTGACTTAAATTCTAAACAACGCGGTCAATGTCACCACGTAGCATGATCTGGAACTGGTCTGACAGCACAGCTGGTTCCGATTGCTTTACAGTGCGAATTACCCAGACCGGAAAGTTTGCAGCCACGGTATTGAAGCGCAGGACATTGCCATTGGCCCAACCCGCGCCCCAACCCTCTTTCTTGATGATGAAATACGGCACGCCAGTGACCGGGTTAATTGGTGCATAATCCGCATTAGTGGTACCAGTACCAATTTGCCCTGAATACTCACCAATACATCGAAAAGATTGATCTCCAGTAAAAATCAGTGCCCAGCGTTCCTGGATCGTACCCTTATTGGTGACCTGAAGTGGATACAGCGAGTCGTTGTAGTTTGCTAAAATGCCGGCACCCGTTGGCTCATCAACCCATACATTACTCCATGAGCCTTGTACAAACTTGCGGGTGTAACGCGCCTGCATATCACCAATGACCAATGCAGATCCAACAATGGTATCTACTGCATCATAGTTATGGGTTAAAGGTTTGGTAAAAGTCAGCTGACCATTAATCTGAACATCACGGATCAGCCCCATATCCTGATAGCGGTATTTCACTGTTAGTGGTGCAACCAGATTACCTAGCACAAAGTCACCACCCAATGTCACGCGGCCATAATCATAATCAACCGTGTATAAATCGAAAGCGACTTTCGTTCCATTGGCATCTTCAAGTTCTGTCCATGAAATACGCTGATCATTCAGATCGTATGTGGTACCTGCAATTGCACTGGGCAGCTCTTGTGCTTTGCTTGAGCTGACAATCCCGATGCCACCTACACGGAAGATCGGCACCCGACCATCAATCGGTAAACGAGTAGCTGATAAACCTAGAATTTCAGAATCTAGCGGAATGTAGGTATAAGCCACAGCGTTATAGCGTACTGATGAGGCATCTACCCAGACTGGAACGTTAATATAACGGCCATCCAGCTCATCATATTCAAGCAGTGGATCATACCAGTCATTCGCTTCAATCTCTGCCCTATTAACTTCAGTGATTTTGGTTTTGGTATAGAAGTAAATCGTGACAAAACCATTTTCCCAATTGACCTGACCATGCGCCCGGCTGGTTTCAATCGCGCCGTTTTCATCAGCGGTTAATGTGAGCTGGCCAAATTCAATGGTGCCCACTACCACAGTTAAGGATTGTGGACGAATCGGCATGATCGGTGTTCTAAAGCTGATTTTATTGACTGGCAATAGATCGGTTGTGGTAGTTAAGGATTCCAGAGTAATCGTGTTATCTGCATTCGGTGTCCAGGAGTCAATTTCAACAATGCCGGTGCCGTATTGAATCACACCAGATTGAATCCCGCTGTTATTCGCTGGATTCATATTGCGATAAAGCAAGCCAGTGCGATCCAGAAAGGTGTCCGCGCCAACTTTAAATCGGGCTGAGCCTGTAAGGATTTGCTCATCAAAGCCGGAAGATAAATCTAGCTTGAGTTTATCTGCTGTTACGGTATGAGTTGCCGAATTTGAACCTGATGTATCGCGGTATTTCACCCGAACATCAACAGCATTAAAGGCTTTGAGTTCAACCTGTTCGCCCTGAATTTTGGATGTTTGTGGAGAATAAAAGGACATATTTCCTCGCTATGCTGCTGCATACGTTGCCGACATCATTGGGAAGTACTCTTTTCTGAATACCTGTTGATATGCATCTGGTGTCACTTTGACTGCGCCAGTGGCATAGGTAATGCTGCCCTGTACCTGACCGCGCGAGTTGACCAGATTGCCAATCGTTGAATTTACCGGCACATCAAACAGGTTGACCGTACCGGTTATCTTTCCATCAATACTCTGCACAGGTACTTCCAGATATACGCTATTTGGCTGAATCGCTGCTCCGGTACCAATGTTAAAGACTAGTTTTTGGTTGGCATCTGGAGCAATATCCATTTTGGTCTGCTCAAGTGATGATCCGTAGTTGTAGATCACGGAGAAAGCTGTTCCTTTTTGAGGTAGCTTGCTTGGGATGATCTTTCCAACTCCGGTGGCATAGTTGATTTCACCAGTGGCATCACCGGTAAATTTACCCTGAGCATTGGAGGTCGCAGTTTTCGCTTCACCTTCAAGCATCCAGTTAATGGTGATGCCCGGCAAGACACCAGGTCGACCTAAATCGAAATCAAAGGCAGCTTTGTCTACATTCAGATTTGACCGTACGAAGGTAACAATTGGTGTTCCCCAGTTCAGTAGAATTGGTGTGTCTACATCCGGCAGTGCACCAGTGGTTAATAGCCACGAGCCTGTTTCATAGTTGATCATGCCTGAACCAAATGAAGGGCTGGCAGCCTTAAGCTGTCCTGATCCATCATCCTGCAATGTATAGAACTTACCCTGACTCATATACGAGATTGACAAAGCCCCAGGTGCTGGAATCGGAATTAAAACTCCAGTCCAGTTGGTGCTCTGGTTAT
Source organism: Acinetobacter sp. VT 511 (assembly GCF_001077515.1). Lineage (NCBI taxonomy): Bacteria > Pseudomonadati > Pseudomonadota > Gammaproteobacteria > Moraxellales > Moraxellaceae > Acinetobacter > Acinetobacter sp. VT 511. The sequence continues at coordinate 5,704 of NZ_LFRE01000058.1, forward strand.
TCTGAGTCACTGGAATTGCGTGACTCTGGTAATACTGATTTGGTGCAGCTGCTGGCTTAAACGTAATATTCAAGCTTACAGTGCCAGCTGGTGCTGCTGCAGTCCATTGGATTAAGCCGCGCTGGTAGTCAATTGTGCCGACCTGGGTGCCTTGAGCGTTCTTAAGCAATCCGCCTTGGCCTGTGATCTGCTGACCTTGTAAAGTGAAGGATATACTCGACGGAATCACGGCTGAGCCAATGTAAAGATTCTGACTCACACCAATCACCATATTCGGGTAATTGACCGTGATGGTACCTTCATTACCCGCCACCAGTACCACGCTTTCACCTGCAGCATTCACATCAATAATCGGGGTTTCAGTCTGAGCAGATGGAATGAGTTGAGCAAAGATGCTTTTAGCATTGACTGTGAACTCACCCACATTCGCATCGGATGCCAATGCGGTGGATGAGTAGTACAGACCGGTATCCGCAACAATAGTATCGCGGATAATGGTTTTTGATGGATTGCCTGCATACCACTGACGCGCTGACAAGCCCACAAAATCAATTTCCAAAGCATCATTGAGTGAGTAGGTGGCAATCTTGTATTCCACGTTTTTGCCATCCACCACCATAATGGCAGTACGAGTTTCAACTTTGGTAATACGAACGAACTGCTCATGCTCTAAAGCTTTGCCTTCATCACTGATCAGAACAATGGTATCCCCGACCGAGCTTTCGGTTTCTTGCGGAAACATGGTCACCTGAAGTGAAGACATGCCTTTCCAGTGCGTATCCAACGGCGTACCGGCAATCTGACCACCTTTGGCCAGATAATTTTCTACCCGGTTCTGGGCAGACTGGCGTTCATCGGTCCAGTTCTTGGTACTGAAAAGTAATGCCGATACGTTTGGGTCTTCTGGTAGCTCAGATACAAAGACTGTTGCACCCATTAATAAATCAGTATCTTCAGTCGTGACTGCTGGAAAGATTTTACGCATAGACACATCACCCATGGTGCGATCCATTTCCGATACATCATTGAACAGGTTATTGCTGATCCCATCCTGCACCACGACACCAGAATATTTACCACCACCATCAGAGTTATCGGTCAAGCGTTCAGACTTGTAAATTACTAAATCCTTGGTTTCAATCGCCATCGTCTAACTCCGTAAAGCGTAAGGTCACATTAAAATAATCATCCAGTGATACCGCTGGAATTCCTTTTACCGGCGCAGCTTCTAAAGCCCCATCCTGGTGGTTAAATTTGACGGTGAATTGTCGGTTGTCATGCGGTTGCTCAAACTGCAGTCTGAAATTCTCACCTTGCAGCTTGGACCATTCCAAAACAGTCCGCAGTTCACGTAGCTTGATCCAGCCCATTTCCTGATCTGCTGGCTGTAAGGTAATTGGTCGGCCCGACTTCTTTTTTCCTTCCTGAATGATCAGGGAGCCATCCATGGCATAGGCTTGATTCTGCTCAATGGCCTTCCATGAGAATTCATCAGGCCATAAAAAACCGTCCTCTAATGGGACGGTTTCTGATGTGCTTAAGCGGATTAATTTCATGTTGATCTCGCCTGTATTTTTAATTGATTCACAAGTTCATTCATTAAAGATTCCTGTCCTGCTGGCCCGCTAAATTTCATCTGCTTGCCATTGAAGTCAAAATTATAGGTAACCTCTTTGCTTGGCTGGCTCGTATCTCTAACTGATGGTGCAGAAGGAATCGACGGCGCGTAATTATTCAAGCTGCTAGAACTATTCTTACCAACATATTGGCTCAGTTTCTCAATCTGCTCGAGTACATACATGCCGTTACCCATAGCTTTTTGATTGTCGTAAGCAGATACCCCATAATTTTTCTTCATCCATTCGTTGGATGCAGATTTGTAGTAACCACCTGCGACTGGTTCAGCAGCCTTAAATAGCTCCTTAGCCTTTTGCTTAGCATCACCTTCATACCCAATATCTTTTAATTTCTGTTCAATTTCTTCAACAGAAAGTCCATATTTTGCGGTTTTTCCAGTCTTTGATGCTTCTATTTTGCCTTGAGTTGCTTTAAGTGCATCCGCCCAGGCTTCGGTAGAGGATTTAGCTTCTTCCCTTGCGATCTGACCTGCGTGACGGTATCCATCACCAATGCCACGTGCGGAATCCTTAACGCGGTCATTGGATTTGGTCCAATCATCCATGGTTTTGACAACAGCCTTTCCAGTATCATCAATCTGCACTTCTAGATTACGCCCGGCATTCATTGCATTTACCGCTGCAATTCTTCCTGCGTCACCGGATGCAGCCGCAGACTGAGCAGCTTTTTCATAGGCCTTTTGAATGCCTTCAGCTGTGGCCTTGCCACTATCCCGAATCGTGATGTAATCCATTAAGGCCTGTTGAGCGGAAAGCTTTAACTGCTCTTTGGTCTGAATACCAAGACGCTTAAACGCTTCAGTAACCGGGTCAATATCATCAGGTAACTCTTGAGCTTGCAGCTTGATCGCAATTAAACCTTGCTCAACCTGAGATGTTGAAATCTGACCTTGGGTACCAAACTCCTGAAGTTTAGCTTTGGCATAGTCAATTTCAGCTTGGCTTTTAGCCTTGCTAAGCCACTCCTCCCATGCTTGGTAAAGCACATCACCAGCCTGTTTTCCTGTATACCCTGCCTCACCTAACTTTGTCTTGAGTCCATCCAGTTCATTCCCTGAACTAGAAAATGACTTGGAGACCCTGTTTAGCGAAACATCAAGATCCACACCAAATAGCCTGGCAGCTGCAGATGCTCTTGAATAAGCCGTTTCTGCCACTTGGCCAGATCCGGTATTAGCCTTATTTAATTCAGCAATCCGTAAATCACGGTTATTGGCCAACTCTGCTTCTTTAGCATTGATGGCGGTAATGGATGCCTGAGCAGAAGCTAAAGCATTTAAATCACCAGACTTTTTGGCTTGTTCAATCTGTTGCTCCAAGAGCGCACGTTCAGCTGCAGCCTGTTTCTGATAAGCCAGATATTCCTCATCGGCTTTCTTAACATTTTCCTTGGCCAGCCTTAGAGCTTCTTCTTTTTTGGCAGCGCTTTCAGCAGCCTGTTCTGCACTCTGACTTGCCTGGACACTAACCTTGCCAGCCTCATCGATGGTGACGATATAGCCCTTGGTTAATAGATCGGCCTGCATCACGCCATCCATGACACCGCCATTGGCTTTGATAGCTGCTTCAGCGGTGGCCTGAGCGGAAGCCAGCATATCCCTATCTAATGCGGCCTTATTGGTTGCATGCTCCTTTTCACGACTCTCGAGCTCATTAGATTTCTGGATAATTGCATCAATGGTTGACTGATTGCCATCCTTGCGAGCTTGGTTTAACTGCGCATCGATGGCCGCACGTTCTGCTGCCAAATCTTTAGACTTTTGGGTAAATTCTTGATTCTGCTTTGCTAGTTCTGCAAAGGTGGCATTGTTGCTCTGCAGGGATTCTTGGTTTTTCTGATCTTGGGTCTTTCCAATGTCTTCAATAGCAGCAATACCTGCAGATTTAAAGCCCATTGCACCAGCAGTTGCACGGTCATAATAATCCTGTGCTTTCTTGGCCATTGCATCCATATCTGCAATAGCCTGATCCTTGGCATCACCCCATTTGAAATTGGCTTTAAACCCTATCCATGCAGCACCAACATCATAAAACACGCCAGCAAGCAGGTTGGCAACTATACTAATTGCTTCAAAACCATCACCAATGAATCCAAATACTACATTGAGAGCCTGCAAGGCTTTGGTGAAGCCATTAGTCTTATCTGTTGCTGTATCTATGCCGCTTTCAAAATTAAATATTGCTCCAAGCAACGTATTAAGCTGGTCTACGGCGATTCCAATTCCATTGCCTAAAGAACCAGCCATGGACTGAATAGTCTCGTAGGTAGTGCTTAATGCCTCTTTAAGTGCATCAATTGTGGCTGGATCGATTTTTTTAAGCTGATCCCCTACCCAGATAAAGCCTTCACCAATATCTTCGAGTATGGTCTCTATCACATCCATATTGTCAGCAAGAGTAACCAGCCATTGCGCCACAGTTGCAGATGCGCCGTTTGCTTGGTCCATCGTGCCAATCAGAATCTGCCATTGTGTAGCGATTCTCTGTAGGGCATTGCCAATGGTGGTTGGGAACTTAGCATAATCAGCTTCAATTGCAGCGGATTGGCTTTGTAGTGCCTTGATGACCTTCTCGGCTGACAGTTCGCCGTTTTCAGCCATCTTACGCAGTTCACCGGTAGTCACACCCAAAGACTGGGCCAATGCTTTTGAGATGCCTGGAGCCTGCTCCATGATGGAGTTGAATTCATCACCACGGAGTACGCCAGATTGTAATGCTTGCGTGAATTGGGTTATTGCTGCATCAGCTGCAGCTGCCGATCCACCACCAGTCTGAATGGCCATATTAATTGTTTTGACCAGATCAAGACTTTGCTGTTGGGTCATCCCCATCTGCTTACCGGTATCATTCACTTTCGTAAATAGACCCGCGGTGGCATCCAGACTTGAGTTGGTCATCAACGCAACTTGGTGCACCCCCGCCATAGCTTGGGTAAAGTTTCCACCATCACTGGTTGCGATGTTGATTCGAGCTGAAAGGTTGGTATAGGAATCCGCGGCCTCTGCTAATTCACGAAGGCCCAAACCAATACCAATACCGCCCATAACCCCAATAAGGGCGGTAAATCCAGTTTTTAGTACCCCTATTCCCTTCTGCGCCGTCTGAGCAGCTGTATCCGTTTCTTTTAGACTTGTATTGGCTTTGCCCACTTCTGCCTGGAATCCATCAAAAGCCTGATCTGCTTGCTGTACTTCTTTTTCTAGTTGATCAACCTGGACCTGTGCTTTTTCAATATCTGCAGGTGAAGCTTTAGTTTTTGAAAACGCTTCAAGGTTTTGCTTGGCTTGAGCTAAATCTCCTTTAAGTTGGCCTAAAGCTTTTTCGGTTCTATTGCCAAAATCAGTAAAATTCCCTGCTGTAGATTTTGCATTGTCACCAGCATCTTTAATAATGCCTGTAGCAGCATTTAGAGACTGAGAAAGCTTATCCGCCAACTCACTAGTGCCTTTAGGGATGATATTACCCATTTCCTTTGAGGCATCGGTGGTTGCTTGTTTTAATCGATCAGACTCTTGCTTAATTGTGTTGAATACTGATTTAACTGTATCTTCAGACTGCTTGATATTGCCAACAAAACCTTTAGTGTCGGCATCCATGACTAATTTGAATGTTAAATTTTTACCAGACATGCTGACCTCTAAATTTAGGCAATAAAAAACCCGCCTAAGCGGGTATAGGTTAGGTATTAAAAAAGCACCCTAAGGTGCTTTTGATTTACGATACTTTTTTATCAGCATCATCTAATTCATCGAGAAAATTATTTACTTGCTGTCTGAATTCCATTGGTCGTGAAATATATGGAATTGGTGCATGTGAGCCACCCACCCCTTTAACTACAATAGACCCAAAATTAAGAATTCGCCCCAAGATGCCTTGATCAACACCTAAACTTTCAACACGATTTACTTTTAATTCAATTGTATTTCTTCGAATTAATCCAGACTTAGCAATGATACGCCTATTTGTTAGAGCTAGCTCTGTTGTTAGAACATGTATAGCAGCTATCCCAATTAAAATTAGTCCGATAAACAAAGAAACTCCGCTCTTTGATCCCAGCGCAGATAAAATAAATAGCCCCCCGAACAACAAATACCAGAATTGAGATAACCATGTCACTTGTGCTTTGATAATAATTTTTTCATCTCTAGCCAAGTTCTCTTCAATATAACTTCCCATATGACCCCTTATAAGTATTGATTTAATATGGCCATACTACTGTTTGCTTATTTCTTTATCAATCAGAAACCATTTCTCTCTTAAACGATTCAAAGCCTTTCTTATCGGACTGAGCTACACGTGCTGCAACGGCGTTATTGAAGATTCCCTGCTTATACAGCTTATTTGCAGCCTTAACGTAGCTCTGGAATGCACCGTAGGTCATTTCCATGATTTCACTATGTTGATGGCCCATTGACACCAGAAACTGGAATGAATCAAACCAGGTGGAGTCATCTTTCTTTTTAATACCGCGTTCTGGCTTTTCGTATTTGAAATAGGCCTGATTGACCAGAAGCACTGCTTTAAGCAGATCTTTAAATCCCTGTTCATCAGCAGCAAGTTCCACTAGTGATTCATTGTCCAGATCAGTAACGCATGCCATGGTCGAAATGACTTGCATAACATGAGCTTTGAATAACTCTGTCAAAATCTCATCTGAATGATCTTGGTCTTTAATGAAGTTCTTTAACGGCTCAGCATGCATTGCCCAGGTATCGAAGTCTTTCATCTGGATCTGGCGTACTTCGATGTCATTCACTCTGACACTGCGATTCGTTGCTAGGAAAAAATCATTCATGATGGAATCTCGAATTAAATGTCAGGCATTAAAAAACCACTCTAAAGAGTGGCCTTTAAAAACGAAACCTAAGTATAAAAGGTTACAAGAATTTTTGATTATCTCTCTACTGGCAGATCAACAAGACACCTTCCAAGCCAATTCGAATTGCTCTTGCCCCGTCCAACCCTCTATAAGAATTATATTCTTCTCTACCATCACAAACCGCTTGAAAGGACTATATTGATTATTATCTTCCATATAACTCAGTTCTCCACAATCTCTAAATTGATTACGGAATTTGACTGATTTAGTATTAGGTAGGAACTTTAGGGTATTTTCTCTAACAGCCTTGAGATTGGCTTTTTCTAAAGCTTGAGGATCTTTTTGATTTTCAAAATCAGCCGATGAGTTACATCCAACTAGAATCAATATGAAAAAAATTAACAACAAAATCTTCATAAGGTCTCCAAAATTAGAGCAACCTTACTTTATTATTTTCTCAACACAAGTATTTTTATATAAGTAGTTTTGTAAGTTTTTTTATAAAATTTTCCTATAGATAGAACTTTTCAATAATATAGTTATATATCATTTAAAAAAATTTGAAGTGATAATTGAATGATTGGCATATACCATATACCAATAAAGTTAAAAGAGAACCTAATAAAATTAATATAATTAGTTCAAGCTTAGACAATTCAAATTCCATTCAACATGTTGATGTCTAAACCTTAAACTTATTAAAAGCCAAGCTCAATAACAAAAAGATACAAAATGTAACTATTCATATAAATCATCAAATCAATTATTATTAAATCAAAACACAGGCACAAAAAAAGACGCTAATGCGCCGTGGAGTTCTTTGTGCCTGTATGGAGTTAGGCTGCTGCCGGAATCGTCACAACATGGCCATATAAGCCTAATGCCGGATCTGCTTGCTTCGTTACATCGGATAAAGCCTGACCAGAGATTTCATACTGACCAAGTTCTTCATGAATCAGCGGGAAAGTGGTTTCTGGTGACTTCTTGGTTCGCCATAAACGTACAGCCATATGCTTACCATTCGCGGTATTGATGCCCTTGAAGAAAAGCTCATACTCTTTTTCAAAGTCGGATGCCAGAGTGGTGTTAGTCACTGCTCCAGTGGTGTAAGTGGCTAAGATCGGCATAGTCAGATTTGATACATCATGGAAAACCACAGTACCAAATACAGCATCCAGTGTATAATTCTCTGGATCAACAGTCTTAGCTGTGCCAGTGGTTGAATCCTTGAATGAAACCGTTTTCAGATTATAACCATCCAGTTTGATTTCTTTACCAGCCACCACAGTACCCAGTGATACATCTGTCGCTGTAGTGGTCGCTACGGCGTGATTCATACCAGACAGGATGTATTGAAGGTTTTCTGGATCGGTTTCCTCCAGCGTTCCCGTGAAATTCACTGATGTTGCGTTGATCATGGTGAAGTCAGTAGTACGCTGACCAGATGTTGATTCTTTATGTTCAACGACATCAGCACCTATTTCCAATTCAAAGTCTGGCACGTTACCCAGGTGACGCATTGCACCAGCAACACCATTCACAAGTTCTGACAGGTAAAACTTACCTTGCAGCGAAATATATTCTTTAGCCATTACTTTTCATCCCCTGTAGTTTTCTTGGCTGGAGCAGCTTTAGGTTCAGGTAGTTCCTGAATGACACCATCTGCCAGTAATTTTTTGATTTGTGCATCACTCAGCCCACCGACCACATCGCCCTTTTGAAAGCGGCCGACAGGCTGAGTTGCCTTGTATTGTTTTGCCATGACTGGCTCCTAAATGAATTTTTGTGATTCAAAAATAATCGTGATGTATGCAAAGCCAGGACTGTAGCCATCTCGAACTGAAATAAATTCCAGCGCCGTACGTGATGTCTGAGGCTGCCAGCCTGAAAGCAACTGAATTACTTTCTCTGTCAATAGTCCTGCTTCATCACTTACCGCCCGACCATCAGTCATCTGAGATTGAGCATTGCGACATGCCACCGTGACCGCCCATTGCTGACCGATCTGATTAACACTTCCACGACCTGCACTGGCTTTTTTATCAATACGGACAAAATTGACATGTGCTGACGGCGTGACCTGCGACATCTCTGTCACACTGACTGAATTCAATGGCGTATAGATCTTTAGAAATTCTGGAATCTCTTTCAGTTTTTCTGCAATCTCATCACGTACCGCGAAGAAGGTGCTCATCTATAAAACTCCCGACAATATCCAAAATCATGACCTCATCTTCAGCACTAATGCCGAGCTGGGTCCGTGGTGGAAGAATGGATTGCTTAACTTTCCGATATTGCCCACCTACCGCAAAAGTAATGTATTGGCCATTCTTAGGTAGGATTGTTGCGCCGTAATGCAGATGTGGCGCGTACGCAACATCTGTACCCACCTCCACACCATTTGAAAGAACATTGTGTGTGTAGGAATTCATCAGGCGGCCAGTATCTCGAAGCGTTTCACCACCCTGCATACGTGCACGCCATGAAATCTTCCACGGGTTCCCATTCACACCAGTACCCGTTAAGAATCGATGCTGCACACTATCTACAAGTCCAGCACCAATCTCATCAAATAACTGAGCCTTTAATGAGTCAAAGCTACCTAATTGCTTAAGCACTGCTTCAATAGGTGAACTGTCAGCTTGAATGGTTATTGCGAAAGCCATAAACACCTCACTTCATGCTTGGCATTTGATCCAGGATAGAATCTCCAAATACGCCACCGGTATATGAAGTGCCGACTGGCGCCGTCGAAGGTCGTCCTTTGGGTTGGTCATCCACGATCTGGTTTGTTTCAGGCAATTGGATTTGCAAATGCGCTTTGTTATCAGCCACACGCTTTAAGAATGCAATTGCATCCTCATAGCGCTGCCGCACTTCCTCAGTGGGTTGCTGAAAGTAAAGACGATAGCGTGCGATGTCACACGCCATACGCTTCAAATTACTCGGCACATTAGACAGCGGCAAAGGATAACGGCCACCGATATGACCATTGATTTCCTCTGTTGCGTCCTGAATCGCATCCTGAATAGATGATTGAGAAGGAAGCATTGTTTTCAAACCTTCAATCTCATCACCAAATCGTGCGACCAAATCTGATTCAGTCGCGTACATAGATCACCTACTTGGTTTCGTCGGCAGGCTTAGCATCTGCTTTAGGTTTTGTAGCAGGTTTTGCCTTTTCAAGCTCAGCCACCTTGGCCTTCAGAGCAGCAACCTCTTGATCAGCCTTCGCTTTCGCAGCTTCAAGATCAGTATTGGCTTTCGTCAGCTCAGCATTAGCCTTTTCAAGCTCAGCCAGGCGAGCAGCTGTATTGTCTGCCTTGGGCGCTTCCGGTTCTTGATATTCTTCAATAGCTCCAGATGCTAAAAGGGCCTGAAGTTGTTTAGCTTCAAGCCCTTCTACGTCCTGACCTGGACGAAAGTGTCCGATCGATTGTTTTGCAATGTACTTTGGCATTTTATTCTCCTTATACGAAGCCACGACCACCGACTAAACCATTCTTATTATTTGGAACAGCAAGTGGAGATGATTCAGCCAATAATTGAATGCTTGATGGATTCTTTTCCTGCCATTGGCTTAAATAGAACTCTAAAGCCTGACCAAATGCTTCAACGTTCTGAAGTGCACAGTGAGCAATCCAACCATTAGCATCAGAAACCAGCCCAAAGAAATCTTCTGGAATAAAACGTTCTACACTTCCATTCATGCTGTGCTTCGCATCATATGTCCAGATTTCCAGGTTATCGATGGTACCGCGGAACTGAGGTTTGTCAGACTGATCAAAAGTTGGAGTAAGTGGAACACTCACACCCGCATAAGGAGCAATAAACTTCTCTTTAAACTCAGGGTCTTTAATCAGCGTGTTATAAACTTTCGAAGTAGTTAAAGCCATGATTGGTGATGTGCCCGCATGCTCAACAGAAAGATCAATCATTGTCTGAATATCTTTGACTGGAGTAGCACCCGCTTGGCCCCATTTGATCAACGGCGTAAATTTACACGCTGCATTACGTTCATAATCCACTTCATACATCGGGAAGTCTGCAGAAGCAAAAGTGGTTTTACCGTAGAGAAGCACATCACGAGCAATTAATAGCTTTCGGTTTTCGATAGACTGACGCAGATACAGTGCTTTTTGAGCCTGATCGATTAACAACAGATCAGCATCTGATAAACGATTTGAACCAGTGGCAATCACACCAAATTGACGTAAGCGTGCGATAAGAGCAGTGTTCTGCACTTCACTTGGCATTACCGTCATCATTGGTTTCAGATAAGCTGGCTTAACGAATTTAACGTTACCAGACTCACCTACTTTAATCTGACGGCCAGCTGCAGTCGGAGTAACAAACGGCGCAAGTGGAGTCGCTGTATTCAGTTCCCCAACTGGAACTTCTTTTTTAGTGTAGGAAACACGTTGAGGAAAAAAGCGATCCATCAGCCAGGTATCTACCTTTTGAGTGGTATCAGTCAGCAATACCAGCTGTGGTACATCCAGCAATTCCACTGGTGCATTTTGAAATGTAAAAGTTTGACTCATGTCTTAGTTCCCCACAACTTTACGAAGTTCGATTTTGTTTTTTAATGCTTGTGCACGTACTGCATCATATTGAGCAGTAGTCAGAGGTGTTCCATTCACTGTAACTACTGCAATATCAAATGCACCCTGCACGTAGATCGGCATCTCAAGATTATTAGCCGCATGGTAAGTAGATTGCGCTGCTGTGAAATCTGACACAGCAATTACATTCCATTCACCTACTACACCTTCAGTGACAACAGGATGATCAGCAACATTATTGGCATCTACGTTAAGTAAATCGCCGCGCTTATATGCTGTAGCAGTTTTTACTTTGGCATTTTCTGTACGTACGCCGTCACCGACCACTAGCTGTTTATTTTCAATAGTGCCTGTTAATACTTGGTTCATGATTTAGCTCCTTGTTGCTGTGCTGCTACAAACTGATTAAATGCCTGATCTAAAGCCGAGCCCTGAGGGGCTTGACCACCCTGCCCCGGATTGGCTTGATGAGTGAACAAGTGAGCAAATGCCGGATTTACACTTGGTGTTTGTGTTTGCTGTTGTTGTCCAGCTGGTGGCTGCTGGCTACCTGCAGAAAATTGACGAAGCTGCTTTGCAGTAAAGGCAAAAACTGAATCATCCATATTGGTATAAGCCGTTTTATCTTCAGCACTAAACTGTGTTTTCAGCTCAGTTTCTAAAGCTGCAATTTCATCAGCACGCTTTTGTGCTTTGAATTGCTTAAGTTCAGCCAGGGCATCATCACGTTCACGCTCTGCCTGCTCTTTGGCCTGTTGTGCTTTTTCTAATTCGGTCACGTCGGTGTCCTCTTTGGTTGGGTTTGGATTGGCTTTGCCTGAGAAGGCTTTGATTGATGTATTACGATCGGCACCAGTCGAGCAGATCGTGAACTCACGAATGCGGTTTTGACGGAAGATTGTGATAGGACCTTCAAACATTTGACCATTCACAGTGACTGTCTTGCCTTGCGAAACTTCTTCAATAGATCCAGGATCAATCATCATCGACATCTGGAATGGAAAGCCATCATCTGAGTCTTGAACGATTTCCTGCGCCTTGGCGTTCGTAAGAAAATCGCCTGAAACATCAATCTTTCCGTTCGTATCTACGGTTTGAACAACACCAATTCGACTTGAGCCAAAGTGTTCTTCAAGCAAGGCTGTCGGCTTATCAATCTCGATCCCATCAAGATCAAAGACCACGCCAGAGCGCCCCCAGTACCAATGACCATCAACACGTCCACCAGCATAAGCAGTGCCTTTGAATTTTCGTTTCTGCCCTTCTTCAGCTTTTGGCACTTCAATTGCCGCAGCATTAAAGAGATACTTCAGCCGTTCTTCATTTGGATCTGGCATTTTCATGCTCCATAAAAAAACCGCCCTTTCGGACGGCATAAAATAGGTACAAAAAAACCCACTAAGGTGGGTCATTAGTTTAAGTATTCTTTATAGGTATCAGCTTAAGTTTCCATTCACTATCAAACCTCTTATTTAGAAAGTTTGTTATTTGGTTCTTACGATCTTTGAACTCATATGGAGTTAGGACTATTACATTCCTTCCGCTCGATACCCCATACCTTGTAAATCCTGTAAGCGCTCTCCTTGTAGAGGTATTGTTTGATAAAAAAACTTTTGCCTTTCCTTCTCTTATTAATTGCTTTCGGCCTCTTATTTTAGGGCACTTATCTGCGGGTATTTCGATCTCAATTGCAAAACAGTCCATATCCCAACCAAGTGACTAAGCTATACAGATTTTATAAATCCACTTCGACCCTAATCCAATATTTAAATATTCCATTCGTTGTATAAAAAATGTAGCTTAAACATTGCCCTAAAGCAGATTAATTAGTTAATAAATTAATTGATCAATGGCCTGATAGTATAAACCATTCGCCCTTCAACCGTTTCAATCGAAATCACTTCAAAAGACAATCCCATCGGCATAAGAACGCCTTCACCAGCATTGAGCATGTTCAAATCAATACCGAGCCCTTTTGCATTCTCAATCTGAATCACGATATTTGAACCACTACTAGCCATCAGTAACGGCGCATTCAACTGGATTGTCTGCCCGATCTGATAAGCCGTTACTTGATTAAGAGTAACAGCACCCACCACGGTTGAAGCTGTATTGCTTGCCACAGCCTGAATAGCTGCCATATCGGTACTCAGCCAGCGCTTAAGAACATCATCAGCCAAAGCGCTTGTAGCAGAGTTTAAATAGCCGCTCAGTGCAGCATCATTTCCCTGCACATAATCCAGAAAAGTACGAATCGCACTTGGCCGGATGCTTGGGTCTAGTGGAATCACTGTATTAGCCACCATGTCGAACAGGTCCCGAGTCTTATCATCCATTGGTGCAAACAGGCTTGTCAGCTTTTTGGATGCAGTCCATTCCGCTTGAATGACTTGCTTTTGCTCGAGGAGATATTCCTTATCTAAACTCGAAGCACTGATCTTTTTATCCACCAGCGATTCAAGTTCACCAAACTGCAAAGGATGTGATGACCAATCCAAAGCTTCAACCACTTCTGGCAACTTATCATCTGGTGTGATGCCGTACTTCAATGCCTGCTTCTCGGTTAAGGCCAGACATGTGCATCGGCAACGAAAGCCCAACGGCGGGTAATGTGTCAGCCAGAATGGATGATCAATTGGCAGCACAATACGATTCAAAGCCAAGTGACTTGGACGCACCCGACTATCATTGATCGCCGAGTACATCAGATAAGATCGTTTAGCCTTATTCCGTTGCTGTTGTTGCCACCGCCCATGACCGTAAGCACTCTGGATATTGGTACGAAATACATTGTCCAGGTAATGCTTTGGCAGAATGATTTCAGATTCTTTAATGAGTTTCTGAAAATCTTTAAAGGTACCGCCGTCGGCAATCGACTTATTCACCGCCTTAATAACTGTCTCAATTTGCTCAAGACTCGATAGAAAGCTAACCGTGGTTGCCATCTGCCGGGTCTTTAGATCCATTGAGTAGAACTCATCAGGTAACACGATCTTTTTACTGTGAGCGTAGTGAAGCGCCTCAAGAAACGTGACTGGTTGCATAACTTACTTCCCGTTTTGAGCCGTCACATACCCCAACACATCCGCAGCATATAAAGCCTGGTCTAGATTGGCCGTGAACTGGGTTTGAGTTGCATCAGGTATTAATTGCATTAAGTTATAAGCCAAGCTTTCTGGACCATCAGACTTGAACACCAATTCCTTGACCTGATCCGGTTTCAATAGCTGCAATTCATCCTGGCCATCAGTCAGCTCTTCCACTTCCTTTTGCTCAGGTGAAAGCTTATTTGCAGATGCTTTAAAGTTGAATGCTTGGCGTGGTAAAGCGGTAAATTGATTGAAGCCAATCTGGTTCTGTTCAATTACATCACCATCTTCAAGCCCGTACTCACGAATGAAGTAGGCATTTGAGAGATTAGCACCTGCATTTTTAAGATGAACATCGCGCTCAGCCTGATCCTTATTCAGTGGTTTAGGTTTCTCACCAAGCATCACTTTGTATTCGCCCCAGTTATTCAGAGCGCATAAAGCATCAACCACAGCCTGCAATGTTGGCGTAACCAATCGAATGTCAGACTTAAGCTTATCCATCCGCACATTTTCATGCACTTGGCCAAGGCTGTAACTTCCCTTTCCATCCGTTCCACTGGTAAGTGTCTGCCCTAATACAACTTTCTGGATCTGGCGAATCAGCTGATTATTGAACGATTCGAATGCTGCACCTGCTGAACCGTTTGTTCCTGGTGCAGATAGGATTTGAACATCATCCTCTATATCAATTGAAAGTACGCTTTGAGCATGAGCATTTAATAGCGCTCTACTCATATCCTCGGTGTCAGTGTCTTTGCACTTACCCAATAGGATTGGCGTTCCAAAACGTTCTAAGAATTTAGCCCAGAATTTGAAGCCATTCTGCTTAAAGAAGAATAACCAATACAGTGTGGCTAATAATGCTTTACCGTATGGCTGTTCGTATGTGGCCTTACGGCGTGTTAAGAAGAATTTGAATGCTTGATCTACCTCATGCTCTGCATTGTTTCCATCCTGACGATAGATTAGCCGACCATCATTCTTAGGCTCAAACCATTGCATTGGTTTCTCACCAATCCACTGAATACCTACATAGCCTTCAGGCTTTAGTTCATACACAGCTTCTTGGACCGAGTAACCAAATAACAGCGCACTCATGGCACCAGTAGCGATTTCATGAAACCATTCTTTCAAGATTAGATTCAGCTTTTCCGCTTCATCCGTATCATTTGGTTCAATTCGCAACGGCGTTGCTAACAATGCATCAATCCGTGTTTCAACTACTTGAGCAATCTCATCATCATCAAGCAATATACGCAACCTATGGCGAGTAATTCCGGCTTTGCGTAGTACTTCATCCGTATCAGGCTGTTTGCCAAAATTTACCAAGAACTGAGTAACTGCTTCTTGAGTGTATAGATTGCCATAAGACAAAGCCTTTTTTGACGCTTTGTCCTTTTTAGACTTTGCCATGTAAACACCTTAATAAGTTCGAGATCCTGCACCTGCGGGTTTTTTCGGAGTTCTAGCTTCATTCAGCTCGTTAAAGGCATCACTACCAGCATCCACCTGGTCATCATGTTTACCATTCGGAAAGTTTCGTAATTCCTCAATGAATGCCTTATTCCAGTCACCACGAAGCATTTTTACATTGCCTACGTTGACTTGAGCTGCAAATGGTTGAGCACGAGTAATCTTGTCACCCGATACCGTTTCGGCCTTTACGTTGAAACCAGATAGTTTTGTAATGAAGTTCTTTGCCTGGGCTTTACCAGCCTGCCCCGGATCTTGAGGTAAGCGAATTGCTACAGACTTACCATCCAACTCCGCAGTTTGCTTAATACGTTTCTCAACGCCGTCCGGTCCAAGCTGTGCATGCTGTACATCCACAATATAGATATAACCATCACGGCTTTTGGCCTCACGTACACCTGCTGTGAAGTCACCTTCATTTTCAGAAGATGCCAGATCCCAGGCACGTACTTGGTGAGTAATATCCGCAGGTAGTGCATCCACAATTTCAATATGGTCAGGTTTAAAAAAACCACCTGCTGGTGGTGATGGTCTCTGTCTATACTGTCCGGCAAAGACATACGGCGCTGCCAACTCCATTCTTTCAAGCGTTTCAATGCTGTGTTTAGCTGGCCATAGCGCTGATCCATCAGGCTGAATGGCTGAAAGCTCTAAATGCTCCCATTCTTCACCATTACCGCCGTCAAGCAGCCAGCCTGCCAAATCTTCCTCATGCAAACGCTGCATGATGACAATGATGGGTGTATCTGGTGAGTTGGTACGAGATTCAAGTGTATTTTGGAACCACTCGATTACACCCTTACGGATCGTATCAGAGCGGGCTTCACTGGCTTTATGCGGGTCATCAATAATGATTGCCCCGCCAAATGAATCTCGAAATTTACCAGCACCAAAACCTGTAATCGTACCGCCGGTTCCTTGTGAATAGCAGACACCACCTTCAGCGGTACGCCAATCATCCTTAGCTTTACTGTCATCACGTAATGCAAAATCAGGAAATACACGTTTGTATGCTTCTTCCTGCACTAGGTTTCGCGTCTGGAAGGCATTATTTGCTGCGAGTGTTGCTGAGTAGCTGACATGAATAAACTCACTGTCAGGCGCTTTGCCAAAACACCAAGCCATGAAATTAATTACAGCAATTTCAGTCTTTGAATAGCGCGGTGGAATATTAATAATCAGGCGTTTGGTTTCCCCACGAAACACCTTCATAAGAGCATCACACAAAACTCTATGGTGCCAATTATGCAGCCACTTATATTTTCGACGCTCTTTAAACATATATCGAGTGAAGAAATACAAATCCTCTTGTGCTTCAATCTGAATTGCTAAATCACGAGCTGGGTCAATAATCATTTAAAACCTGCTCCCTTGCTTTCAGGTAGCTTTCGGTCGGAACATTCTGATTTATGGTTTCTATTGGCTTACCATCTTTACCGGTGATTTCCTGCTTTGTCACACGACCATCGGTTTCTTGAAAGGCTTGCTTGAGCAGGTTTTGCTTTGCACGTTTGTTCCGACCAGAATCCTCATACATTTTTTGAAGTTCCATGAGGCGAAATGCTTTGTTAGCAATTGCTATATCCTCAATATTTTCCCGGAAATCCTTTCTAGTACGTTCAAACAATTCCTTTAGTTTTTTACTTAAGTTACGTCCAGCCACCTTAGTTGGATCGTAAAGTGCGACCTGCTGCCTGGTGATTTCAATCTTATATTCTTGCTTTACAGCTTCCACTACTTGTTGAGGGGTTTCAAAGCATGCAAGAGACTGAACTATAAACATTTTTACAGGCTCTTTTAGTGCTGCCATAAACACCTCTTTGTATAGCTACGTATAGCAAAATAGGTAAAAAAATTTAGCCGATGACACAATTCCCACAACACGCAGCCATACTTTTTTCAGATACAAACGGCGCATTCTTAGATATTTCCAGAAGCCGCTTAACAGATTCGTCTGCCCCCCATCGTTTAGTCTCACCAAAGAACACTTCGACATCATGACCAGCCAGATAATGCTTAGGTAAACCTGTATGATCGCTATAAATTATCTCGCCGTCCTCATCACGCTCAACACCGATGTGATAAAGCTCGTGTTCTATCAGCCGGCAGAAGTCACGATCTGAAGCTTGTTCGCAATAAGTGGCATCAATGGTGATGAGGTATTGAGGTACAAAGCCGAACCAATCCCGCATCTGCTGTTCCTGGCGTGCTTTCTTCCAGCCACCTTGGTTGAACATTACTTTTTCACATTGACCCAATACCATACGCTTTTTCGCTACGGCGGCAGATGATGCCCAGGCGAACGCAAAGAACTCTTCATTGTCGTGAAGGAGCTCAGCTATATGGTCATGATCCGGGTTATGCAGTTCACCGCCTAAAGTTAGCCAGTTATTCACGACCCATTCTTTAAGCTCTGGTGCAGGTGCCAATCGGATTGCTTCTTCTTCCTCAGCTCGATCAATCAGATCCGACGGCGGGAATGGTCTGAATTGTTGTTCCATGTGATGCCTTTAAATTTCTTAACCACGCCGTAGCTCGGCCCATGTTGATATCACTAACTTCAAAATGGTGATATCGATAATCCATTTCTTCAGCATGATCATAGCGGTCTATGCTCCAAGCTTTTGTAGCCAGCTTGCCTTTACGCCCGCCTGACCAAGGACCACCTGCAATTTCAATCAGTATTCGATATTCGATAAGGTGAAGATCAAAGCGCCAATGCTTAGTGCTTTTAAAATGAAAATATTCTTCGTACTTGATTTCCATCCGATCAAGAATTTCTTTGAGTCGATCGAATGCTTCTAAGTATTTCTCACCAGGCTTAGGTAATGGTCTGGTTCGTGATTTCTTTTTGGGTGGGATCTTCTGAGTAAAAATTTTGTATGCTTTCTCATCCATAAAAGATCAGCCATTAAAAAACCTCCCGAAGGAGGTTTTATTTGTACGTTTGCCCTATTAGATAGATTATTGAGCTTATAATTAAGATCGCCAATAAAGTTACCAACATTTCAATTTTTGTCATTAGAGAATGCCTTAGCTTCATGTCTACCATTAATAGATATAAAGATAAAAGGTACATAGAACAATATCAAAAGTGATCATTTTAAATATCTTGACTAATCTTTTATTGCAGCATATTTCTAAGATTTTTAATTCGTTGTTTCAGTTCAATCATAATTTCATCTATCGCAATCATTTGATTCCGCTTAAGCCCAGATCTACTGAGGTTCTGATACTTAGACAGCTCAGCACTGCAAAATTCTAAGTCTTGTTTAGCTTGTACTTTGTCTGTCATGGGTACCACCAATAAAAAAGAAAAACCCCTCAACATCTAGAATGCGAGGGGCTTTGTTTGCCGTAATACGTCCGGCTATTAAGTGACTTAAATCTATTAGTACAGGATCAAATTGTATATAAGCTGATACTGTTTTTAATATTGCTTAATGCCAAATAATTTTCGTTGTCTTTCTAAACTAACTATATTTACGTTAATACTGCCAAATACCTTATTAATTGCTTCAATTTGTGAGTTTAATTCCGATCCTGGTCCTGTCCATACTGCATTAGTTGAAGACGTTGAATATAAAAACTTTCCTGTCTCTTGAGCTAATTTAAGATCAAAGAGTCTAATATTTAGTGCTGTAGTTGCAATCCCACCACCATCATGAGTAAAAGTTGTACTAGCCACCTCAATACCAGCATTCATGGTTTTTAAATAATTGCAGGTAAGTGCATACCCCCTAAAATCATACTTATTCTTATAAATCATATCATTTAGATCACCAGGCACATCATTTCTTGTTGCGATAAAGCATTCAGTTGCGTATGCAGATCCTAATGGATATAAACACAAAAGCGCTGCAATAAGTTGTGATTTCATAAATAAGACTCTTTGGCTTTTCATTCATTTAAGACACTTTAACAAATTATCGTATACATCACGTGACAATAAATTACAAACTACTAAACCTGAATGGAAATAGTTATAGATGGACTATTTCAGTTCTTTCAAGCAATCTCGACACACTTTAATTTCTTCATCATCAACCGTGTAATCAATCTCAGTCGCAGCGTGAAAGCCAAATAAACAGAATATGAATTGGAGCATGCTTTTCTCCAGACAAAAAAATACCTCCTTTAAGGAAAGGAGGCAGAAACTTGAAAAAGAAACTACAGCGATAGAATCTGGGCTGAATTATATACTTAAAAATATTATATGCAAGACCATATTATTAACTTTTACTTTCAAATAAAAAACCTGCTTAGCTGGAGGGCTAAACAGGCAGGATTTAAATCATCTTTTATTTGTTTTCGTAAGGTTCTAGGAATGAACACAAGATATCATTTGCTCATCACAACTAAGTATAAGAAATATATGCAGAATGTTTTAACATGTAATAATTAAGTTATATTTATTAATAACTTGATCATCATTTAGTCATAAAGATTATTTAATAGCCAAACTTGTTTAATCTGTACGTCCAGCAGGATTTAACTCTGAATCAATCACACTAAAAATATGATGTCTTATTAGTTATACGACAGGCGCTTTATTTTAGACAACAAAAAAGCTCACTATTTAGCAAACTTTCTTATCAATTGGCTTACAGCTTACTTAAATGGTTAGACATATAAGCAAGGTATAGTTTTCTATCTTTGAAATCTGGTATTTCAAAAAACCAAAATACATAATTCTTAGATCTAAACTTAAATTTTATATTCACAGCTTTCACTTCGACAATTGCATCCTCGTTTTGTATCTCTGCAAATAACTCTAAAATCGAAGCAAGAAATCTAAGTTTATTAACTGTTTCATATTTCGACGGTCTATATAGTTTTAGTGCTTCAGCATATATAAGCTCACACCACCCACACCCATCTTCATCATCCATTCGCTCTCATTTGATTATTTAAAATAGATAACGGAGTCGACTTATAGCATAGTGGATACTATTAAACTGCTTTTTAGCTAAATATAAAAATAATAATAGTTTAAATAACAAAAAGCCCACCATTTGGCGAGCTTTTAAATCAATCTAGTGCTTTAACGTACACTTCGATCACTATAACATGAATATATCAATATATACCCTGACTTTCAAGCCCCAATTATGCGGCTTCTAAACTGATACTTAGTTGCCAGCCGAACCATGCCTAACATCTTGTCTCTAGCCACTGAGAACTCAGATATGCCGAGCTGCTTAGCGATGGTCGCCTCTGACTTAAACTCTACATAGAACATGATGACAATCTTGAGCCATTTCTGAACTTTGGAATTTTCATTCTTCATTAGAGCAGTCAGCATGTCACTCACAGCATCAGCATGCACATCATTAATTTTACATCGTGGCGCCACACGCTCCCGCTTATCAACACACACCCCATTAACCGTATCAATTAAATGCCCTAAAATGCTTGATGCCCCTAAACACACATAGTTTTCATCAACCAAAAGCCATGACCCGTATTGCTCCAAATGCCATTCAATAGGCTGCTCCGCCCAATTAATAGCTACCGAAAAATGTTTTCTATCAACCATCGCATTCATCCCTATTCCCCTACCATTTTTTCTATCTGCTGGATCGCATGACCTGACTTCACTTGATCCGTACTAAACCGTATTACCTGATAACCCATCATCGTTGCTGCGTTATATTTTTCTATGTCACCGATATACCCCTTACCCCTTGTATGACGTCCACCACTCCAGATCCCACCTTCAACCTCTACCAATATCTTTTTACCTATTAAGTGAAAATCAGCTCTCCACTTACGATCAGGATGAAAATAAAACTCCTGCTCAAAATCTATTTTTAAAGTCCTTAACTCTCTGGCCAGCTTCGCTTCAAACTCATTCGGTACTCTTTTGCCTTTAACCTTAGGGCGTATAGAGCGCCCTTTCGGTCTGGTGGCTTTCACCATTTTTTTATATTCAGCGATGGAGTGGCTGGTCATTCACCCCAGACCCTCAATACAACGGCGCCGATGGCCATGAAAATAAACATCAGAGTTTTATTTAAGTCCTTCACGCTTTTACCCCAAATAACTGTTTGGTTTTATCTGTGGCCACGTACAGTCTGGTGCAACGCTTTTTAGTAAAAGCCAGGTAGCCAGCCTGAACCAATGCTTTTAACTTAAGATTCAGTTGAGAGCGCGTTTTGTCGCATACATGCTCTTCAAGCTCTGCCGATGTGACCTCATGTTTTGAAAAGGCAACATACACCAAGATGTCTTTGATTTCCTCGAATCGCTGAATGGTTGGTATATTCATGCCGCCACCTGCCTCATCTTCGCTTTAAGAGCAGCACGTTGATTGCTAATTGCCTTAGCTTCCTTACAGAACTCGCAGCGGCATTTATGTTTGTTGTATGCGTAAACAGTGCCGTGATTGATTACTGGTGCATATACAAGACCTTCCAGTTCCTCGCACCAATCCATTGTTTTTTGATCTCTTATATTTTTCACTTTACATCTCCAATACGGCACATGAATACGATGTTCATTCCACCCCATGATGGGCGGTTAAAATTCTTAAGTTCCTTTCTTAGTGACGACTCAATACTTGCCCTGGTTTCAGTTTTGTATGGCATTGGGCTTTTGAAAATGCGCCTTGCATCCTGATATGCCTCAACAATTACTACCTGCTTTTTGCGGTCAATTGCCGTAACCTGAACATCTATACTCACACCCCACCCCCTAAGCCTTGCCCTACACGCTGATCTGCCCAGTTACACTCGACAATTGTCAATCCACCTTGCTGGAATCGAGACCATAGACGGTCACCCAAGTCTTTCTTCAGCTCTTCAAGGGTTAGGTTTGAAATCAACATAGTCGGCTTCATGCGGTCATAGCGTGCATAAAGAACTTTATGGACCAGCTCACGGCGTTTATCACGGTCATGCAGTCCATATTCATCCAGGATCAGCAAGTCGTACTGCGTAAAGTCATAGATCACAGATTTTTCAGTTGCGTCTGGTGCATCCCAGGCGTTCATGATTCGTTGTGCCAGATCCTCACTGGTGATATAGCGTGCATACTTGCCCTTGTTGAGCAGTGTTCTTGCAGTTGCGCAGCTCAGATGGGTTTTACCTGTACCAGTAGGCCCTACCATCACGAAGTTATTTTTGTCGCCGTTGATCATGTTCTTTGCAAATGCAACAACCCGATTCAATGAGTTTTGGTGTCCAGCGTGTTGAACGTTGTAATTTTTAAAACCTGACTGAGCATGGCGTTCTGGAAGTTGAGCACCTGAAAAATGCTTTTCACGTACCTGACGATCAATTTCGGCCTGTGCATTTCGCTTTTGTTCTTCCAGGAACTCTACGGCGCATTGTGGGCACTTCTGGAATGGCCCAGCTTGTACCATAGGGGTTTTGTGTTTCGAGCAGATCTCTTGTGTTTGTTTCAATCCCTGATTCAGCATCGACATTGCGTTCATACGAAGTCCTCCGGGATATGTACTGGTGAATTCACTGGTGCATGTTGCTTTACCGGTTGATTGTTCCAGGCAGTGTTCACATCCAGATTAGAATTTTGTTTTTCAGAGGATTGATATGTTTTTTGAGTGTATTTACGTTTGATCCACTTCACGAAGTTTGAATACATCTGGGTGTCTGTAATCAATCCAGCTTTCAAACGTGGTTCGTAGTGAGCATTCACTTCAAGCAAGATCTGGTTGATCAGGTCTTGAGTCATTGGCATTTCGCCTGCTCGTTGCAACCATGAGTTCAGGGAATGTAAATCTGGTGTCCAGAGATTCAATACCTGATCAACTGAATTTTCTTGCGCGTTTTTCTCTTTAAAGTTTTCTTTAAATGTTTCTTTAAGTGTTTCTTTAATAGTGCCCCGTTCAACGGTACTGGTCCCGTCACCTTTCGCGGTACTAGTCCCGTCCCGTTTGGTGGTACTAGTCCCATCACCTTTAAGGGTACTACCATCATTCGGTACTAGTCCCTTTTCGCGGTACTGGTCAGGAGTAAATTGATATTCGTTTAGGCAACCTGTTGTTCTTTCAACTTTGATTAAGCCAAGCTCTTCCAGATCACGAATACATGACATAACCGTATCGCGTTTTTTGATGCCGCAATATTTTTGAAATTGAGTGATAGCAATTGGGTGAGATGTGCGGTCAAATCCAATGGTTTGGCGCATGACAAACATTAAACACTTGAATGCCTTGTCGTTCAGTTGAGCCATTATTTGGCTGTCAATTAAGCCATTAGGCATCTTGGTGTAGCGCTCTTCTTTATTCGACATAGCCTTGCGCTCATTTTTTGGAAAATGAACTACTTGCCCTTGAGGTATTGGTGGTTCATGTGCTAGATTTGATTTCATATTTAAAATTCTCTCCAAGTGTTTTGAATATCAAAAGCCTGACCTAGACCGTCAGGCTTTTTCATTTTGTGCATTTGATGTGTAGCGCTTCATTTGTTTGAAGGCCGCCTGATCTGCCGCTGTAGCAAACTCGATGATCCGTTGAAAGATGTTGTGAATTTCTTCATATTCTTGCGGTGTGATTACGCCATCTTCATAGGCCTCATATACTTTTTGATTTGCCTGTCCATTGCAGATATTTCCCTGCATCATTGCCTCGATCACTGATAGCTCGTGATGTTTGCTGCCGTCACAACCAGTAGGAATCAAGGCCAATCCCAGTTGATGCGCCCATGCACGCAAAACAACTGGATTGCCAGTGAAGGAAAGCATCATTTCGAATTTCTTCAGGCTTGGAAGGTAATCCATATTTGGATTTGCATAATTCAAAACAGTTTTATGTGAGTCACCTAAAACATCAGCGATTTGCTTTGGATCAATACCTGGTGTCTGGTGAATCATCTTGTACATTGCGCTTTGCGCTTCTTTACTGAATTCCATGTGTGAATCCCTTTGTTTATTCACATTTATTTCAAATGCTTATTTGGTGATAATTGGTTTAAGCGGTTAAGGCTTCCAGATTTGCCTTTAACTTGCCTTTGGTTTGGATCTGGAGAATTGCTTGGGTTGAAGCTGGGATTCCATAGGAGCGCCACTTACTAATTGCTCCGCGAGTTTTTTTTAAAATTCGCGCTAGGTCTGCATCAGTTTCAGCTCTGTAATGCTCCTTTACGTCATCGACAGTCATAATGTTTACCTTGATAAACTTTTAGTTTCCCTAAGTAAACCATAAGTTTCTTTTTAGGTCAATAATAGTGTTTACCATTGGAAACAATTGTTATGGGTATTTTGCAATGAGCAGCGTTTCTGAACGTATCTTGATGAGAATGAAGGAACTTAACCTTCAGCAAGTTGATCTGATTGAGGCCACAGGCCTTAGTAAAGGCACGGTCTCCAAATGGATCTCGGGTGTGAATGTCCCTAGTGGCAAAAGCATCACATCTCTTGCAAAAGCCTTAAAAACATCACCCGAATGGATTTTAGATGGTGAGGGCCTTAAAAATCTTGGCGGCCCTGTAAAAGAAGAAGATGACAAAGGTTTTAATAACGTCAGCTTTAACGGGAAAAAACTTACAAGGATTCCAGTATTAGATTTTGTTCAAGCGGGATTATGGCGAGAAGTTGCTTATGATGGTGGTGAGCCAAAGGGATATACCCTCACTACATATGAGAATAAAGACCCAAGCACTATTTTTAGTGTGACAGTCGAAGGTATGAGTATGTACCCCGAGTTCCAGCCGGGTGATGATATTGTGATTGATGCTTCAATCACTCCCCAACCTGGTGATTATGTGGTAGCTCAGAATGGTGAATATGAAGTTACTTTCAAGAAATACAGGGTCGTAGGTTTTGATGAGCATGGCCGTGAAGTGTTTGAATTGGTTCCGCTAAATCCAGATTTCCCTATTCACAACTCGCAAAAGCACCCCATTTCAATTATTGGTGTAGTTGTTCAGCATCACAGAGAATTTAGAAAATAATAAAAGCCGCTATATGCGGCTTTTTAATAGAGTTTAGGTGAACAGGGGGGAAATTAATGGATATTTGTGCGGGTGTTGGAATTAGAATATCTGGAATACCTATTGAAGAGATTGTTGCATTTAGAACCAACCCTGAGTTTAGGGATAAATTTGTTATAAAAATAGCACCATTTAGCAGGCATCAAGGGGTACAAACAAGAGCTGTTGATAGTGGCAGCTATGAAATCATTATTGAAATCGCTAAAGGGTTATCGCTTGGTGTTGCTGGTAACTATTTGACTGAGTGGATAAAGCACCTCTCTAAAAAACACGATATAAAGAAGTTGTTGATAGAAAAAGATGAGGTAGACATTCAATCCTCCCCCTCTCAGGTTATCAATCAGATCATTATTAAAAATATAAATATTAATAATGGAAAAGATGATGGCGAAGAATGATTTTATGTTTGATTCGTTGAGAAATTTATTCATATCTATCAAGCATTTTAATGGGTGATTAGTTTGCCGCAACCCGAGCGGCTCTTGGATCGGGATTAAGTTGGGGTTGTTATGAAATTAAAGAAAGTACGATTTACTAATAATGGCTTTCGTAAGTTAAGAAATGTCGAAATTGAAATTTCACCTAGAATAACCGTTATCTCAGGTCATAATGGTATTGGTAAATCCACAATTCTGGGATTAATAGCTAATAGTTCTGAAGGGAAAAAACATAAATCGTTATTTGGCAGAACATTTAGATCAGTTTTTTCAGAGATTTTCTTCTTAGATTATACCAATGACTTTAAAAAATTAAGCAACCAATATGAAGCTTTTTTAGACTACAAAATTGGAGCTGAAATTTTCACTAAAAAATGTAGTGTAGAAGGTAATCAAAAAACAAAAATTGAAAGTGAAAAATCTATAAAAAAATTTATGGTTGAAGTTCCCAAAGACGAAATAGAAAAAGTTAAAGCCCTTGATGCAAATGATAGATATATTTATAGATTAAGAGTGATTCCAAGAACAGTTCCTGAAAGCTTTTTACTGGGCAGTGCGCATGGTATTGGTAAAGATGCAAAAGTAAATATTCCAACTCTATATTTAGGAATGAGTAGAATTACACCTATTGGGGAATTTTCATGGGATGATATAGACCTTATTGATTCACAATTAGATCAAGAAGATATTGATTTCATTAATAATATTTTCGACTCAATTTTACCCTACAGAAATAAGAAAAATAATATATTTACTCATGATTTTTCAAATTCAAATAAAGGATCAAAAGTACCAGATCTTGGACACCCCTCCTTGTCAATATCTTTAGGCCAAGATTCTATTAGCGCGATCGTTACCGCATTAGCATCATTTAATCAATTAAAAAATAAAATTGGTAATGAGTATACTGGGGGGATGCTAGTAATAGATGAAATAGAAGCAGGATTACACCCACACGCGCAAAAAAGACTAATTGAACAATTAAAAATTTTAGGTAGTAAATTAAACTTACAAATAATAGTTACAAGTCATTCACTTACTATTATTAAAACAATTCTAAGTCACCAAGATGCTTTGGAATATAAAAAGGATTCCGTTGTATATCTAATGGATACAAATATACCAAGGGCAATGCAAAATGCGACATATCTTAAAATTAAGAACGATATGCTTTTAGTACCTTACACTCCAGAAGTCCAAGAAAAACTTCCTCAATGCAATGTATACTTTGAAGACTTAGAAGCACACGACTTTATGTTATCTATAATTTCTTCCCAAGATATTATTGATACTTACTCTCAGTTTGGAAAGGAATTAAATTTAATTCCAGCAAAATTAGGTTGCGATAACTTATTCGCACTTTCAAATAGCTCTCAACATTTTAGAGAATCAGTTTTAATTTTGGATAGTGATTCAATTGACAATAATCCCTCTAATAAAAAAAATAAATTAATCAGTAACTCACATAATATTTGTATCCTCCCTCCTTATGAGGGTAATACTTATTCAGGAGTTGGACCAGATAAATTGGCCTATATGTACTTATTTAATAAATATGAAAATCAAGGTGATAATTTGGAGTTCTGGAATAATCAAACTCCAGAATGGTTCACGACAGACTATTATCATACTCATATGATGGATTTAAAAATATTTTTACAAGGTGAAACTTTGCCCGTTATATCCACACTTTTGGATATTAAAGGAGTGAATCGTAAGATACTTAAACGATGGTATATGTCACATAGAGACATTATTGACAAGATTCAATTATTCAAAATTTACTCCAAAGAGTTTAACGAAGAGAGTAAACTATTCATTGAATCGCTTTCTAGTGTTTGTGGCCAACTTTAATTTTTTATGGTTTAATTAGATATGGCTACTTTTAATACCCCACTTCGTTATCCTGGTGGCAAAGGTAAGTTTGCACCATTTGTAAAAGATCTAATGGAAGCAAATGATCTTTGCGGCGACTACCTAGAACCTTATGCTGGGGGAGCTGGTGTTGCTTTAGATTTACTTTTTAACGATTATTGTAAAAATATTCACATTAACGACTTTGATGTGGCTATCTTTAACTTTTGGTATTCTGCTTCTCGCGAAACAGAGAGTTTTTTAAAGAAACTAACAGACACACCAGTTACAATTGAAGAATGGCATAAACAAAGGCATATTTTAGCTACACCTGAAGACCATTCATTGCTAGAGCATGGATTTTCAGCCTTCTTTCTCAATAGAACTAACCGTTCTGGTATTCTGAAAGGTGGTGTAATAGGCGGAAAAAAGCAGAATGGCCACTATAAATTAGATGCTCGTTTCACAAAAGAAAATCTAGTCAAACGAATAGAAAAAATAGGTCAATATCAAGATCGTATAAAAGTTTATAATCTTGATGCATTAGCCCTTTTAAAACAGGTAGATGAATTTCTCCCTCAAGGCTCTTTAATTTATCTTGATCCTCCATACTATGTGAAAGGCCAAGGACTTTACAGAAATTTTTACAATCATGATGATCATGTTGAAATTAGAAATGCCTTGGATTTAGTTCAATCCAAGTGGATAGTTTCCTATGATAATTGCCCTGAAATTAAGGAAATCTATAAAGGGTATCACCAAGAAGACTATGAGCTTAACTATAGCGCATATTATAAAACCAAGGGTTCTGAGGTAATGATTTATTGTGACTCAATAAAGCAAGTCGATATTTTTAATAAACAGATGGATTTAGAAATGCCCTTTACTGCTTAATAAATTCATATTTTCAAATAGACTTTTACTATCTTATTACCCACCCCAGCGGTGGGTTTTCTTTTGTCTATTAAAACATAAAAGTTTCCATAAAGAATAAAAAGTTTCTTTCAATAAACTTTCCTCTTGACTATAAAGTTTCCTTTGGTAAACTAAATCTCACAAACAACAAAAAGCCCCAACGTAGCGGTAACTACTTGAGGCATGACCCACTCTCTCTCAGTGAGTAAAGAAATTATGAACGTAAAACCAAATCCTTTCAACTCTGCAAAAGTGTTTCTTGCTTCTTCAGCATTAACGCTTGCTGCCTTAACTCTAATTGCTAAACCGGAAGCAACTGAATACAAGCCAAGCTATGGCAATTCTCAGCCTTCTGAATACGGCGTGCAAACTCTTAAAATTGACGGTGAAACTGGTGTTGCTGTTGTAAAGCTTGACGGCTTCCGTTTGCAAGTCAGTTTTGACTTTGAAGCACATCCTGATAGCTACGGCGTACCAGGTTCTGACTTTACAGCGGTTGAAATCACCAATCTGGCAGTAGACAAGATTACAGATGCCAATGGCAATCCATATAACGATTTCACTGACCATAACGACCACCGCAATATCAATTTATTGCTCTCTACTTTCATTGAAAAAAATAACCTGGTGGAGGTGTAATCATGGCACTACCAATTATTCCAGCCAATCAACCTTTACTGGTTTCAGCAATTATTACTTACCTGTATGCCGATCCAGGCTTAGGGAAAACATCTATTGGCTTTACAGGTGACAAGGCTATTTCTTTCGACTTTGACAAAGGCGCACACCGTACTGGTGAACTTCGTCGCGGTGCAGTTGTTCAGGTGAATCAATGGGCTGATGTTGCGAACCTTACACCTCAAGACCTGGCACCTTATAACACCGTGGTTATTGATACTGTGGGCGCAATGCTGGAAAGCATCAAGACCCATTTAATGCTGAACAGCACCAATAAGCAGAAAGATGGCTCACTGAAACTTAAAGCCCAAGGTCTGGCCAATAACATCTTTAAGCAATACGTGAACACGTTGATTTCAGCCGGTAAGGATGTGGTATTCATTGCACATGCATCAGAAGACCAGAACGGCGACCAGGTAATCTATCGTCCTGATCTGGGTGGTAAGAACCGTAATGAGCTTTACCGTATTGCAGACATCATGGGTTACCTAACCACGGTTACCACTGGTGAAGGTAAACATGCCCGAGTAATCAGCTTTAAGCCTTGCCCTACCCATCACGCTAAGAATGCTGGTGGCCTTGGCGGTGAAACTGGTGAAGTGTGGGTGCCAGATTTAAAGGCCAGTCCTACGTTTCTGGCTGACTTAATCAAGCAGGCCAAAGATCACATTAACACCATGACACCAGAGCAACTTGCAGCAATCAAAGCTCAAGAAGATTTGGAAAATTACATTCAAAGCTGTGCTGAAGCGCAATACGCAAGTGACTTAAATCAGCTCACTGAATCTATTGATAAGAATCACACGTATTACAAGCAAATGCGCGCAGCTCTGAAAACACGTGCTGAAGAAATGGGATGTCAATTTGATAAAGAACGTGGTGCATGGTGTGAACCTGCTGAGTTTTTTGGGCTTTCAGATCAACAATTAGCTGAATTTCAAGACTTCATTGATGCACGTGGCCTGGATGCAAAAACAGTATGTGAGCACCTAGGTATTGATGCACTAAACCAAATTGAAGCCAGCAAACTGGCAGCGGTACAACAAGAAATTGAACAATTAGCAAAGGAATCAATGGCATGAAAATTTTAAACGGAAAAGAAGCTTTTGAAGCAATGATGGCTGGCCGAAAAATTATGTGCCGCGCCGTTGGTGAATTGATGGATTTCGATGATCTGGATCGTTTCCCGGCAACTATCTTTGCAATGCCTGGCTATGAGTTCTGCATCAAGGTTGAAACCATGGAATTGGCTGGTATTACGTTTACTAAACCTTTAACACTTGATGACGTGGTGGAGGGTCAAGAAATTTTCCTGGTTTTCCCTCATTGTGTTGTACATACTCAATTCACTTCACTGTCTGGAAAGTATGTTGAATCTGTACGTTATGGTTTCGCCCAAGCGGATCAGGAAAATGCTGAGTTGCAACTTCAGGCAATTGGTAAACTTCTTGGACGAGATATTCCTTACCCTTTGACGCTAGAAAGTCATTACAAGCCTGAAAAGAAGCGTCGTAGTCGAAAAGCCAAGGAGGATGCTGAACAGCCTGAGCCAGAGGTAGTTCAGCCTATTGAATCCATAGAGCAAGAAGCCACTGATAATACTGAATCACCAGTTACAGAAACTGAAGAAGATTCAGTTGAAACCGACCCTGTAAAGCTTGTTGAGAAATTCACAGCACAAATTGACCAGTTTACTAAGGCTGATGACATTCTTTCATTCCGTCACGTATTTCTGGCCAATGGACACCTAGATCAAAAAGATCAACAGCACTTGTGCAAGCTGACTGAAGATAAATTGCTTGAACTGGATCCTGAGCAATACACGCCTAAGGTTGAACCTGAATCAATCGCAGATGAGGTCATTGAAGTCATGCAACCAAGTTTGATTGATGAAGTTGATCAACAAGCCACTAAGGTTGTTAAGGACAAAATCTGTAAAGACATGATGTCAGGTAGCGGTCAATCAAGCTATCCAGTCGATATGCTCTATACACAAAAGAAAAAGATGCTGATTAACCGCATTCAGGAAATGGATTCGATTGAAGCTTTAGAGCGTCTAGCGCCAGCAATACCAGCTGCAAAATTCAATCCAGAAGATCACCAGGAACTATTGCAAATTTACGCTGAGCGTAAAACTGCAATGCAACATGCTGATTACAATAGCGAGGCATCATGAGTTATCAATATTCATCAATGACCCGAGTGCTGATTATTCAGCACAGAGGTCGGATCCGGACTTATCGCAATATCAGTCTTTTCGGTATTGAAGATTGTATTCAAAACTTTATTTACAGCTGGGGGTACAGATGATCTTCAGAATCAAACAGAAACATGAAGCAGGCTTCAAGCTTTGGTTGGAAAAATTGGGTTATGTGAAAAAAGAACTTGCAGATGGCAGTTCGACTTTTAGTGGGAAAGACACACGTAAAGCATTGAGCTATGTGTTTTTAAAGAAAGATTTAACAGGTAATGCAGCATGTCAGGTGCTATTTGATGAATATGAAATGCACTTGCGTTGTCCTGATTATTTAGATGTGAAGGTGGCGTGATGGAAGATAACAAATTATGGGCAGTCAATATTCCCGAAGAACCTGATTCAGAAGAAATTTTATATCCTGTTCCATCAAAAGAATTGGGTGAGCAAGTTGTTGAACGTTTGCGTAAAGAGGCTATTGAAGCATTTGAAACAGTTGGTGAATGCATTGCTGAAGCGGTCACCCTTGAGGAATGGGATCTTTCCGCGGATGATCATTCTAAATATTTGGAAGAAAGCCCTAATTGGTGGAATGAAACTACCTTTTTAAATAGTGAGCTGGCATGATGACTAATATCCAAGTGGCCAACTTTATTATTGGCGAACTACATAAAGAATTGCCTTTTGACCTTATCTTAAACCAGGCAGAAACAGAAGCATTTTTGACATTTGTTGAAGGTTATAAGGGAGATTTACGACTTCCTATGACATGCAAGAGTGAATCAACCATCATTCAAGTCAATAAAGAAAATATAGATGCAATCTACCTCATGCTTTCACCCCATACTGAACAGCATGAAGAACCTGAAAACAGTATCGATCAATTTATTGCTAGTGGTGGATTTGATGAAGCTTTTAAAGATGTGTTTGGACTGCCTGA
Organism: Acinetobacter sp. VT 511; assembly: GCF_001077515.1. Lineage (NCBI taxonomy): Bacteria > Pseudomonadati > Pseudomonadota > Gammaproteobacteria > Moraxellales > Moraxellaceae > Acinetobacter > Acinetobacter sp. VT 511. The sequence continues at coordinate 38,261 of NZ_LFRE01000058.1, forward strand.
AACGGTAAAACAAAGCTTAAAGGAGGTTTCTTAATGAGCTTAAAAAGTTTAGCAAATGAAACTGAAGCGAATAAACAAGAAATGCTTCAGCGGTTTCTAAAAGCTCCAGCTGATCAAAACTTTAGTCATGAGGTTGTAGCCATGTACTTGGGTTGTTCACCTTGGACGCTGGCACGTATGCGGTGTGATGGATCTGACTTGCCTTACACCAAAATTGGACGGCGTGTAGCCTATAAGAAAAGTGATGTACTGGCATATGAGAAAAGCCGTACAGTCACCTGTACAGCGCAGTATGCATAGTAAAAGGCAGGTTTACCCTGCCTTTATTTGTTTTAGACGTTCATCCCAAACGCTTTCATAATTAAAGCAGTCTATTTTTCCTTGATATACCGCTTCAATCATATTCATAGATGCTTTCAGCTCTTCCATGGGAATTTGTACATAACCGCCAGTGACATCAATGCGTGGCTTTTGTGTATGGTTGAGAAGTCGCTTAGTCACATAGATATTGAAGCGTAGTAGGTTACAGATCGTGGCAAAGGTACGTCTGAAATCATGCATTGATACATAGTAGTCCACCTGATCCCCAAGCACTTTTAATGCACGGTCAACCTTAGTTGCATGCATGTTAGCTGCAGTCGGCATTTTAGTTGCTGGGAACACCCAGTCATTTTCTCTTAACAGGTAACGGTCCTTTAAGATCTTCAGCAGATGATCACCTACTGGGAACAGATGGTCCGTACCATTTTTTGTATCTCTAAAAAGTACGGTACCAGTTTTAAAATTGATATCTGACCACTTCAGTCCACAAACTTCCTGACGGCGGCAACCGGTGTACATCGTAAATAGGATAATGTCTCGGTGAGTATTGGATCGTGCCGTATTTTCGAGATTCAATTCATCTTGGTAATTCAGGACAGCGTTATAATATTTGTGAATGACATCTTTATGTAGATGACGCTCTCGACGTTCAAGTGTATTCCAGCCTTTGGTAACTGAAATAATATCAACCGGATTAGATTTTAGGATTGGAGCTTCATCCGATGAATAAAGCACATGGATGTATTTCCACAATGTACCTAGTAGTGAAATAGCTCCATTTGCGGATGATTTGCTTAGTTCTGAAACTGTCAGGAACTTATCCAGTACTTCATTTTTAGTAATCTCAAATAGCTTTCGATTTGACCAGCCTAAATATAGGTCAAAATATTTATTATATTGACGTATAGTTTTAGGTTTAAAGTCATTGCGCTTGATATAGATATCCAGTGCCTGACCTACTGTGATATCCAGTGGGTTCTCAGCAGCCTTCCCTTTTACTGGTTTCTGGTATTCCTCATTAGCAATTTGAGCCAAAATCATTTGTGCTTTGGCACGTGCAGCGATTGCAGATATTTCATTGGTCTTACCGAGTACGACTCGGTAAAGCTTCCCTGCATGACGGCGCTCCACAATATAAGATTTGGATTTGGTGGTAGCTCGGACAGCGAATCCGATTAACTCCTGGTCACGGTATATCTTTTGACCAGAATCACACAATGAGATAGCATCAACATTGGACTTGTTGAGTTTCATAATTTGATCATCAAAATTTTAGCTCGCAATGATTAAATCATGTTTCTCAACAGTCTACAAATAGTCTACAAGTCAAACTTTTAATCAATAAAACACCCTTCAAAATCACCATAAATAATTGTTTTTATTTAATTTAATAAATTAACCTACCCCACAAGTATGCTATAACAGAAATAGAATCCGCCAAGTCGCGACTGGAGGGGAAGATTGAGCATTAAAATAGGCTTACCTAATGATTTATAAACTTAAAAGATTTAAGAATGAATCATATTGTATTCGTTTGTCTTCATCTCGGCTCAACAATCTATAAAGTTTATTTTTTGTAAATTCTTAGATTTTACGAAATTAATTTTACAAAATTTTATCCAATTTTTTGTTAATTAAATCATTGTCATACATCAAATAATATCAGAAATTTCTCATTATCAATAAAAATATCCACCTTATTTCATTAACATTTGATACTTGGTATATTTTTTATGAGCTTTTGGTTCATTACAGCTTTATATGAATGAGTATCCACAAATAATACTTCATAAAAAACCTCCCGAGGGAGGTTTGATTACAAAGTATGGGCCAATACGTAGATGACTGTACTAATAATTACGATAGCCAATAAAGTTATTAATATTTCAAGCTTAGTCATTAAAGGACACTCTGACTTCTTGTTACTTATATTGTAGCCTATCTTAACACTGAATCCTAAATATAAAGGATTACTAGAAATTTTAAAATATTTGCACTTTATTAATTCAGATTAAATCTAATGAATCCAGTTAATTATATTTTCTATCATTAAATCGACAGACGATATACTTCAATATGCAATCTTTAAAAATATGACTTTCATTATTCACACTGATCATTTTCATCAAAATCATTGAACCACATACAAAGATTTATCATTTTTAGTTTCTATTGAATATTTAATGATATTTTTTAGCTTCTAATAGACAAACCCTGACTTCACCTTAAGAAACAGGGTAACTTTATATCCAAATACATGTAGCCCTGCTCTACTAAAACTATTTAATTTCTTTCAAGCAATCGCGACATAACTTAATTTCTTCGCTATCAGCCGTACATTCAAACTCAATCGTACTATGTAGGCCAAATAAGCAAAGTACGAACTGGAACATATCGATCTCCTTGCTTTAGTGCCCCCCCTATTTCAAAATATAAGGGGAATGATCCCTAGAATTTAAAAATCTCATCTAACTATAGAAATTAATATAAAATTAAACAAATCAATCCCTGATTACCATTTTATGGTCCTTAGCCAAATATTTTCTCTTTAAACTATTTAAAGATAACTTCTGAATAGATTCATTTAAGTATAGGAAATATATACTAATAGTTCTTACCCGTTAGTTTTATGTTTCTTTAAGTACTTGTTAAACTAGTTGAGGACTTCTCATAAATATATAAATTACCTAGAAAGCTACTAATTGCAAAATCAACAAATACTCAGCCTAGTCGTTTCTTCAGTTAAACAAGGCCAAGGATTAATTTAGCCAATATTTGCATTTGATTGTTATTTTTCCTTTCTAAATAGTCGAAGACCTCACTCATTTGTGAGGTCTTTTATTAATTTATTCAGGGGTATTTGATGCCTTAGATTCTGTCTCCGCTTCGTGATGAGAACAGTTTTTTGCATTTCCCTTTTTGTATTTAGCCTTTTTATAACAATATCCAGCCAATACGCCTGCGCCAATCAATGTTAGTAATTTCATTGCTCACCTCAATAGATTAGAAATAACAACCTCTATAGGTATCATCTATATGGATTGCATTCCAAAGCTATTTGGAAAGTTTTTTTAAATGAAAGGTTAATTTATGTGTATAAAATAAAAAAGCCCACATTCTTGTGAGCTTTCCCCTTAACCATTTTGCGCTGATTTAGAATCGTTGATAAAACATACAACGATCAAACAATAGACAATCTATAAAAAATATAAATATATATACAAATTAAATATATATCCATATTAAATAAGTCTGAAATTTAATTATTGCAACAAATAATCAAACCAGCAACTTAGTTCTGAAGGTAATAAAAACCACCCGAAGGTGGCTTAAATTTGTTCTATTCTTATTAGAAAAACTATTTTTATTATTGAGTCTTCGACTCTCCCCATAGCTTTTCATTATTTTTACGACCAATAGGAATCTAGCGTGCCATCACCTCATCAGGGACTCTCCGTTGCAGATCTATAGTCAATAAACCATTATCATAATCTGCCTGCTGAACCTCTACATGTTCATCCAGGCGTAACGATAACTTAAATGAACGGCTTGCGATTCCCTTATATAAATATTCAACGTTTGGATCGTTTTCTTCTACTACTTTACCAGTTATAGTCAGTACCTTGTTTTCCAAATTAATCTCGAGTTGATCCTGATTAAATCCTGCAGTTGCAACAGAAATACGATAATTATTATCTCCTGTTTTTTCAATATTATAGTGGGGGTAATTTGGCGTATCGCTTTGTAATGCAAAATCGAATAGATCACTTAAGTGGTCAAAACCAATACTCCGACGGAATAGTGATGATAAACTGAAATTACTCATCGTAACACCCTCCTGATTTTATCAACCAGCTGAGACTTCATTATCGATTTTGATAATAGAGTAAGAAGCAATATCTGGATTGCTATCTTATTTATCAGGGTACATGCAGGTATTTTTAACGGCAGAAATAAATGAAAATACATTTCTTGCCCTATTTATATTTTTCCCAGCAGATTTAGAAAAAATTAAATTTAAGTGAGTATTTAAAACATCGTTTTTTTCTTAGGAAGGGCAAAAATTAATATTTTTTTATAAAAAAAACCGCACCTTGGGGAAGATGCGGATAAAACTCGATATTTAATCAAGTGTGGAGCTTTTTGAACACCTAGTAAAATAATCAAGATTTAAGAAACTGTCAATAAAATATTTAACTAAAATCTTAATTGATAAAGATAAAATTTTCTCTCTAGCGGGTTTTATGAGCGTCTATTTAATTAGACTCAATCGTTATTGTCACCTACCTCGCCCCCATGGACCTGATGATCAATTTCAGTTGCACCCTTCAAAGCCAATAAACAAAATATAAGGTTTAGCATAATTTTTCTTCCTATGAATAAGTTTATGGGAATGTTTAAGTATTTTCCTCTTTTAACTGCCTTGATTTAAATATCATCTTATTAAAAATTAAATAAGATCATTTACATCACATTAAGAATTTCCTGAATCTAAGAAAATTTGAGGAATCTACTTAACAATATTGTTCCAGCAATTAAGCCGAGAACTCTTTTAATAAAAATCGCTTTACTGTCTCATCAAAATCCGGATTTGCGAGAATTGGCTGATTATTTTTAATAACTTGATAGCAACAGCTTGCAGCCACACCTACACCTAATAATGTCAACAATTTCATTGTTCACCTCAGATACTAAAAAGTTAAACTTAAACTATCATTCAAAATTGTTGCCTTCCAACTTAGTTTTGATGATTTTATGTTCTGTATGTAATTGAATGTAGGTAAGATAAATGGTGTTGGGTAAAAAATATACAGTTAAGTAAACATTGTAATTAACCTACTGTCTTGCACCACAGTTTTGTCAAAAAGGTCAATTTAAGTTAATTATGACTTAAATTACTTCTGTTTAATTATGTTCTTATTCTAATAAAAATAAAATAACAGGCATCCGGCATACTAAGTCTGAGTGCATTACATGATCAATTTCTTAAAGAGTAAAATATTTATATTTCATGTTTAATACTGAGTGGAAAGTTATTCCAAACCTGCAAAAAGTGTAATTACGTTTTTAAGTGGTTTTGTGTCTATATTCATCTTATCTTAATTTTTATTACAGATAAAAATTAGAATGTAGAGGTCAATTATGTGCTCAAACTATGAGTTTCCTTCGAAACAACGCTTGTCTTTACTCGACATTCATGAAGAGCAGCTAGAATTAGAAATTAAATCTCATGTCTATCCACTTGCACCTGCTCCTATCATTATGCGTGGCACGGAAAATTTTGAACTCGATATTGCTCATTTTGGACTAATCCCTTCCTGGGCAAAAGAATTAAAATTTGGTCGTCACACCTACAATGCACGTACTGAAACAGTTGCCAGCAAACCCAGTTTTCGGCATGCCTGGGTAAAAAACCAATTTGCATTGGTGCCTGTAGATGTGTTCTATGAACCTAAATATATAGAGGGAAATTCACATTGGTTTGGAATTTCACATGCAGATGGTAACCCTTTTACTGTTGCTGCAATTTATGATGATGCCCATATTGATGGCAAGAGAATCAGATCTTTTTCAATGTTGACCATGAACGCAGATAAACATCCATTTATGAAACAGTTTCACCGTCCAGACGATGAAAAGCGTTCGATTATTGTCATCCCAGAAGAATTGCGCTATGACTGGTTGCACTGTAGTCATGAAGAAGCCAATGATTTTTTTATTGAAATGAAAGACGAATTTATTGCCAAGCCTCAGAATAAAGAAAATTTATTAGATAAGAAAAATTAAGTACTCATAACAGCATTCAGTTTACTTATTTAAATACTTATAGAGCAAAAATATTTTATTAACACTTTTTAAAAGACAATTAAAAGCCCAAATAAAATTGGGCTTTATTGGATTAAAATTAGTTTCACTCTTCCACTTCTATAGGATCACCATCTTCCGGACGTGTATGACGCGTAGCATCATCTGCCGGGTCAACACTTGAACCATCTTTAGTAATTGCATTATATAATTCATCTTCCTTCTTATCATCAATAAATTCCTCGTCATCAAATTCCAGAGGCTCATTATCATCATTAAAGTTTAAAGGCTTTTCTTCATCTTTCATGGCGATCCCTTCATAATTATCATGAGAAATTCTTATGCTCAAACATTGGTTAAAGTTATTCAATAGTCAACAATCATCATTTGTGTAACTAAAAAGAAAGAAGAGTAAAATTTAAAATGTTTTAAAAAAAATTATACGCTAATTTTGCTCTTAGCCTAAATCTATAATTCAAATGATTTAAAAATAAAATTTTTCTTGAAAGTCAGCTAACAAAGATAATCAGTTATCTTATAGCTGATTAAAATAGAAATTTTATTAAGGGATGGATACACAACAAAACCATAACCTTCTAGAGATACTACATAATAAAACTCCGATTAGAATTATTTTTAAAACATGAGTTTATCATTTGTATTTCATGCGATATTTATATTGATATCGAGGTTAATATGAGTAATCGGCATATCAAAGAAATAATTTCCTCAGCTGGACGTAACTTGCATACCATTATCATCACTGCGCGAGAAGATGACGGTTCAATTGAAACACGCGAGGCGGAACCTTATAGTTATCGTCGTAAAGGTAAGACTGAGAAATTTTTTTGTTATGACATTCGCAGAGATGGTATCCGAAATTTTCATGTTGATAATATTATTTTCGTTGAAGAAACAGAAAATACTTTTTATCCACGCTGGATCGTAGAGGTTTAGACTCAAATTTCATCAATAAAAATCAGACTGTCCTATCAAAGTCCACCTATTACAATGCAGGCCAACTTTAACAAGTCTAATAATAAATGAAACTAATATATTTTTTATTGATTAATTTACAATCAATTTAGCTTCTTTGATTTATAGAATGATCAAAAATTTAATTAACTATTATCTATTTACATAACCTTTAAAAATAAGGCGCATAATTTTTGGGATTGTACTTTATTATACATTTTCTTCATCAACGTCCTTCCAAACTTAAATTCAGTTATGAAGCCCAAAAGAAAACCGCCTTATAGCGGCTTTCTTCAAGTTTCAATACTTAGCGCTGTTGTCCGCGTTGATTTTGTTGATCACGCTGATGAGCTTGTTGTGTTGAATCTTGCTGTTGACCTTGTTGATTAGGCTGCTGTTGCTGTTGCAGATCCTGCTGATTCTGTTGATCTTGCTGGTTCTGCTGATTTTGCTGACGTTGATTTGGGTTCTGTTGATTTTGCTGGTTAGGCTGTTGCTGTTGCTGTTGATTTGGGTTTTGCCATTGGTCTTGCTGATTTTGCTGACGCTGTTGCTGATTCTGGTTCGGATTTTGTTGGTTTTGGTTAGCCATTGGAGACGCTCCTTTTTCCTTTATAAGTAAATGAACCGATCTTTACGAGTTCAGTATTTACTCTACAGCCTTCTGCATAAACTCCAAGTCATAACCTGTTACAGACTAATTCAATGTAAAATAAATTGATTTAAACTATTGATAATCCATTTTTACACTTACATTATTTACCCAAGCATCTCGTAAATAATAAGAATAGCTACTAATATGTGCAGATGAAATCTATATCTTAAAAAATGCAAAATTCTATTTTTTTAAAATATAAATATTTTATGTATAATTCGTAAAATTATTAACTATAAAACTTAGATTTAATATTTTTTCAAGACATCAAAACCTATATAAAGATTCTAAATACTTTATACAGGGAATATCAAAGATTGGTTATACACTCAATTAAAATATAAGTCATTTTTGAGAAGATTAAACAATTGGGGTAAGTATGGGGCGAAGACCCAATTACCGATCATTCTAGTCTAAATATAGTTAAGTCAATTAGTATAGCTTTCCATCATATTATAATTTTGTATATAAGCAGAATCGTTAATCCCATGCGCTACGACATAGTTTCCGCAATCTGTAACCATCTGAAGATTGATCAATACATTCACTTATGCAGAAAGACCAAAAATAAAAACCAAAGGAATTACTGCTGATAAAAGTTTTTTCATGATATTCCCCTAAAAATTAAGGAAAATTTTATTTTTAATTATTAGTATATGATTAAAGCGAGGAACAAAAACAAAACAAAGTAACCCTTTTAAGATATTAATTACTGCATTATAAACACTTTATATTATAAATAAAAATAAGCAAGTAAATATTTTATAATATATTGTTATCTAATAGTTTATTAAAAAAACCTCTAAGAAAGAGGTTTTTTTTTAATCTTATTCAAATTATCAATTAAATCGCGACCATTTTTACAATAATCGTTTGGGTATCTTCTTTTTCATCGGGTAATTGCAAACGTTTTAACTCCTTGCTTTTCACCTTTAATTTTAAATTCTGGTAGGTAATAATCGCAGGAATCTGATCAAAATATTGTGCATCCGCATCAATTTCTTCCTGAAATAAAGGGGTACCCAACTGATAGTCCAGACTTTTCAGGACTACATATTTAACTGTAGTTTTCATTGTAACAACCTACTTTCATCAAGCACTTTATTTTTATTTTTACCACTGTTTAAGCTGAGATGATACCGTTAAATGCAAATTTTGCTTAACTCTTGGTCAAACAGCCTCATCAGCTGAATTTTGAACATGTGTATCTCATATTTAGCTTTTAACAGCATGTTTTGTATAAATGTATACAATCGTAAGGGTGATTGAAGAACCCGCATTTCGTCTATACATTGAATACATCACCCTCAAATAAAAATGATAGCCATGTTAAAAGAATGTTGTGATTTACTCGAACAAAAAAAACTGAAAGTTGCTTTTGTAGAAAGTGCAAGCTCAGGCTATTTAAGCAGCCAGTTTTCACTTTATAAAGAATGTGGTGCACAAATTTTACTCGGTGGACTGGTTTGTTATGATGCCAATCTGAAAATGTCAATCTTAGGGGTACCTCAGGATTTAATTGATAAATATTCCCCAGAATCCCCGGAAGTGACGAATACGCTTGCGATTACCGGTCAGAAGCTGTTTCAAGAAGCAGATTTGATCGTAGCTTGTACCGGCTTGCTCAAACCTGGTGGCAGTGAATGTAAAGAAAAACCGGTAGGAACGTTTTTTGTTTCGGTTTTCTATAAAGGTCAAACTTATGATTATCGCTATCTGATTGATGGTACACCTGAGGAACGCCTGGATATATTGACAGAACAGATTGCGGATCAAATGATGGATTTAATTGATAGCAAAACTGCTTAATTTCGCGTCTTTATAAAAAATTAGTGGATGAGGATAATGATGAAAGCTAATATTAGTTTGTTTTTACTTGGTCTTTGTCTTAGTCCATTGAGCCTTGCGACGGTGGGCGGCCCACAAAACCTTGAAGTTTTGGGTTATGAAGCCAAGGATCAAAAACTCTATCTGTTGCGCCATTATCTGGATGGGCGTGGACGCTTGCCTCAACTGTATTATTATAATTTTAAATCCAAGATGCCAAACCAGCTGATTCAGGTCAATTCCCTATATATCAATCCTAAAACCAAGAAAATTGACTATGATCAGAATAGCAAGAAGTTTGATCAGGAAATTGCCAAAATCAAAAAACGTTTGACTCCGGTAGTTCCTCTTCCGAAGCAGAATATTCAGCTCAAGTTACTAAAGACCAGAAAAGGCACTGCACCTGCATGGCATGATCCGAAACAAAGCGTACCTAAATGGACCTATCAATATCGAATTGAATCAGGTCACTATAAGAGTCCAATACAACAGGCCATCAGCTATAAACCTGATTTAAGATTGAATCAGATCTATAAAATTCCGAAACAGGATAAATTACTGGTCACTGTAAAATATTTAGGCATTCAATTTGAAACCGGGTATCACATTGAAGATCCCGCCCTGCTCAGCCGTTAAACGAAAATTTAATAAAACTAGAACTAAATAAAAATAGTGTATAAAAAAATAAGGTCTGACTGGAGACCTTATTTTTTTATGATATCTGCACCTTAAACTGCTACGGCGCCGCGCTCAGCAATTGGAATCACTTTGCGTAGTTCCGGACCCGTATAGTCTGCGCTCGGACGGATAATACGGTTATCTGCGCGCTGTTCCATTACATGCGCTGCCCAACCGGTAACCCGTGACATCACAAAGATCGGTGTAAACAGTTTGGTTGGAATACCCATGAAGTGATAAGCAGATGCATGGAAGAAATCAGCATTACAGAATAATTTTTTCTCACGCCACATGACTTCTTCACAACGGACTGAGACTGGATAAAGTACGGTGTCGCCTACATCTTTCGCCAGCTTCTCTGACCACTGCTTGATAATGCCATTACGCGGATCATTGTCTTTGTAGATTGCATGACCGAAGCCCATAATCTTTTCTTTACGTTCCAGCATACCCAGCATTTCACGCTCAGCTTCTTCTGGCGACCTCCAGTTTTCAATCATATCCATCGCGGCTTCATTGGCACCACCATGCAGGGGACCACGTAGTGAGCCAATCGCACCGGTAATACAAGAATGCAAATCAGACAATGTCGATGCACATACGCGTGCAGTGAAAGTTGAAGCATTGAATTCATGCTCTGCATATAGAATCAGTGATACATTCATCACCTGCTCATGCAGCGCATTTGGCTTTTCACCACGCAGTAAGTGCAGGAATTGAGCACCGATTGAATCATCATCGGTATTTTCATCAATACGGATGCCGTCATGGCTATAGCGATACCAGTAACAGATAATCGCGGGTAGCGTTGCCAGAATACGATCCGCTACATCCTGCTGTTCAGCAAAAGACTTTTCTGTTTCCAGATTACCCAGCATGGAGACGCCGGTACGCATCACATCCATTGGATGCGAGTCCGCCGGAATGCGTTCCAGCACTTCTTTCAGTACTTGCGGAAGGCGACGTAATGACTTTAGTTTTGTCTTATAAGCTGCAAGCTGCTCAGCAGTTGGCAATTCACCAAAGAAAATCAGATAAGTCACTTCTTCAAACTGGCAGTGTTCTGCCAGATCCTGCACATCGTAACCACGATATGTCAGTCCTGCACCGCTTTTGCCTACTGTTGAAAGTGCCGTTTTCCCTGCAACTTGTCCACGCAATCCTGCGCCAGTGAGTACTTTTCCTTCAGCCATTGTTTTAATTCTCCTGCTTAAACAGTTTATCTAATGTGTCTTCGAAGCTGTGATAATCTAAAAATTCGTAGAGTTCTTTTCGTTGCTGCATTTTGTCCAGTACATTTACTTGAGTACCGTTTTGACGGATCGACTGCATCACTTCCAAAGCAGCCTTTTGCATTGCACGGGTAGCTGACAGTGGATATAGCACCATACGAATGCCCTGCTCAGCCAGTTCTTCGGTGGTGTAATACGGTGTATCACCAAATTCAGTGATATTTGCCAAAACAGGTACACCCACCGCATCGCAGACTGTTCTATACATAGTGATGTCCGTCATTGCCTCAGCAAAGATCGCATCCGCACCCGCCTCTACACATGCACAAGCACGATCAATCACAGCCTGTAAGCCTTCTTTTTGCAAGGCATCGGTACGTGCCATGACTACAAAGTTAGAATCCGTTTTGGCATCCACTGCCGCCTTGATCCGGTCTACCATTTCCTGTTGCGATACGATTTCTTTATTTGGACGGTGGCCGCAACGCTTTTGTGCTACCTGGTCTTCAATATGCACGGCTGCTGCGCCAGCTGCAATCATCTGCTTAATGCTACGAGCAATATTAAATGCGCCACCCCAGCCTGTATCAATATCTACCAGTAATGGCGTATCCACACGTTCAGTAATACGGCGTACATCTTCAAGGACATTATCAAGACTGGTCATACCCAGGTCAGGCAATCCATAAGAATAATTGGCCACACCGGCACCAGAGACATAAAGGGCTTTATAACCGACCTGTTTCGCCATCATGGCTGCATAGGCATTTACGGTTCCAATGATTTGTAGTGGTTTCTCAGTTTCTAATGCTTCTCTAAACTTTAAACCTGCAGACATTTGTTGTGTCATCTTCCCTTTCCACAGTGTTGGCTATAATTATTGAAGTTCGAGTATACCTATTCAAAATGCTCAATCCATGGTCTGATAGAATAAAAACTCTAAAACTTTAGTCAAATAATGCGGATAGATTTAACATAAATCTTAGTCAAGATAATAGATACAGCAGTCTCCATGAAATGTGTGCACAACTTTGTTATGATGGCAACTGAAATAATCGAAAAGTGCTGATTTAGTCGTCAATATGCAGGATCTCGTTCAACTGGAACCCTTAGCCAAAGATGTGCCACAGACCAAGCGTGGTCATGAGCGCTGTCTCGCCCTTTTGATCAGTGCAACAGAACTGTTCCTGGAACATGGTTATGATGCTGTATCACTGGATGATATTGTCAATCATGCCGGTGGCTCCAAGGCGTCTATTTATAAATACTTTGGCAATAAAGAAGGCCTATTTAAGTCGATTTGTGATTATCGCCGTACCCAGTTCTTTAAAGATATCTGTCTGCCCTTCTCTTTAGACAGTTCTAAAGACTTTAGAAGCTATTTGATTCAGACCTTGCTGAACTTCTACCAGCATATCAAACAGCCGGAAAATGCCGCATTTATGCGTCTGGTGCTGGAACAAAGTGGACGCAATCTGGATATTGCTCGGCATATTCATGAACAGGGACCAAAACATATCCAGCACTCGATTGCTGAAGTTTTATCACAGGCACATGCCAAAGGACTACTTAGCTGTCCAAATCCATTATTTTCTGCACAATTGTATTTCGGTATTTTAAGAAATATGGAATGGCGCATTTTAATGGGTTTGCCAAGCGATGAAACTGATCAGGAAACTGTCGAATATGTGAATTATTGTGTCGATCGTTTCTTGGACGGTCATCAAAAAGTCTAGTTTTTTTGCAATTTCCTATTCATATAGTATATTAGCCGATTCCGTATTTTTTTAACTAACCAACAACTAATTGTTGAACCAGTTTTTCAGCAATTATTGTGGAGTAACGAATGGCTCTCCGTCACTTTCTGACTTTACGCGATCTATCGACTTTAGAACTTAACCAGATACTGCAACGCGCCATCGAGCTCAAGCGCAAACAGCATAACAATGAAGTTTTCCAACCGTTTGTTGGTAAAGTTATGGGGATGATTTTTGAGAAATCCAGTACCCGCACGCGTGTTTCGTTTGAAGCTGGCATGACCCAATTCGGCGGCAGCGCAATTTTCCTGTCTTCACGTGATACTCAATTGGGCCGTGGCGAACCTATCGAAGATTCTGCACGTGTTATTTCAAGCATGCTTGATGTAGTGATGATCCGTACTTTTGGTCATGACATCGTTGAACGCTTTGCTTCTTATTCAAAAGTACCCGTGATTAACGCTCTGACTGATGACCACCATCCTTGCCAGCTGCTTGCTGACATGCAGACTTACCTGGAACATCGTGGTCCAATCGAAGGTAAAACTGTGGCGTGGATCGGTGATGGCAACAATATGTGTAATTCATATATTGAAGCTGCGCATATGTGGGGCTTTAAGCTGAAAATTGCTGCTCCTAAAGGTTATGAGCCACAAGAAAAATTCCTGTCTGAATTTGCACACTGTGTAGAGCTGGTTGACTCAGCTGAAGATGCAGCAGTCAATGCTGACCTGATCGTGACTGACGTTTGGGCAAGTATGGGACAGGAAGAAGAACAGAAAATCCGTGAAAAAGCATTTGCTGATTATCAGGTTAATGAGCGCTTGATGGATCTGGCTCACCCCGACTGCCTGTTTATGCACTGTTTGCCAGCACACCGTGGCGAAGAAATTTCAAAGAATATGCTGGATCACAAAAATGCTATGGTTTGGGATGAAGCTGAAAACCGTCTACATGCTCAGAAAGCATTGGTTGAATTTCTGATTAATGAAAATCTGAAAAAAGACTAAGTGCTCTTTTAATAAAAAAGCACCGAATTTGGTGCTTTTTTATTGCTCAAAGATTAATGATCATCTTTTAAATATTTTGGTTCTTTCGGTAATTGCCAGCTACAGAAGAAACATACAATCAGCATCACAATGACATACACGAAGAAGGTATTTTCAATACCTGCTGATTTAAACTGTAATGCGACCGAAGGTGCTGAACCACCAAAGACGGCATTACCCACTGCATAAGAGAAACCTACTCCTAAAGCTCGTACATGTGGCGGGAACATTTCTGCTTTTACGATACCGCCAATCGAAGTATAGAGGCTCAGTAACATCATCAGGAAAATCAGCAATAATGCAACGATTACTGGGGTATCACTGAAGGCCCGCATACCGACCGCCATGACCGGATAAATCGCAATCGCCATCAACCCACTAAACAGCAGCATACAGGTACGACGACCAATTCGATCCGATAAAGCACCAAAAACTGGCTGTGCAATCATCAATATAAAGATACAGGCGGTCATAATAAATCCGACAGTCTTTGGATCAATACCGATATTGGTTAAATAGGTTTTTGAATAAACCGTAATTACATAGAAGCTTAGTGAACCCGCTGAAGTATAGCCAACCACCAGCAAGAATGTTTTCCAATGGTTCTTGAACAATTCTTTAAGTGTACCTGAATCTTCCTTATCGCTATCTTCCGTAGATAGCGTTTCTTCTAGACGGCTACGTGCCAATAAAGAAACAATTGCCGCAATACCACCAATCACAAACGGGATACGCCAGCCACCATCAAGTAATTGTTGTTCGCTCATAAAGCCCAGGAAAATAACCCCGAGTAAACTTGCCAGCAACTGACCGCCGGTCAAGGTCACATATTGGAAAGATGAGAAAAATCCACGCTGACCTTTTAAACCCAGCTCACTCATATAGGTCGCAACAGCGCCATATTCACCACCGACTGATAAGCCCTGTAACAGACGCACCAGCAGCAGCAAGAATGGTGCTGCCATACCCACCTGCTCATAAGTTGGTAAAGCTGCGAATAGGAATGAACTGATGGCCATTAAACAGATCGAAATGACCATGGATTTTTTACGGCCATGTTTATCGGCAATACGGCCAAATAGCCAGCTACCTATCGGACGCATAAAGAAGCTGGCAGCAAATACACCCCAAACATAAATTGCCTGAGTTGAACTGTCCATATTTGGTGCAGTGAGTGCCTTGGTAAAATAAACCGCAAATACAGCATAGATATAAAAATCGAACCATTCGACCAGGTTACCGGAGGCTGCCCCGACAATTCCTTTAATACGACTGTTTTTTTCCTGCTTGGAATAAGCTTGACTCAAAATATGACATCCTTATTTTTAAATCATTGAAGTTTCTTGTTTATAGGTCAATATTTTATGCCTTTAAACTTAGATATTTTTTTGCATGCACCCTACGTACTTACCGGTATGCTGCGTGGGGAGGTGTAAGACTATAAACCTAGATGAAATCCCACACAAAAAATAAAGTGTAATTATTAATAGATTTTTCACATAAAAGATCGTTAAAACTTTAATATTTAAAAATAAGCAAAAAGAAGAAATCTGAGGAGGCAGGAGAATTAACCAAGGTAGAGTTGCGTACAGATCTTATTCATGCTCTTATAATCCGCAAAACACAGTAATAATTTGTGGCCTTAAATGAAATATAAAATAAATCTATTCACTGCTTTAACCCTTGGCATTAGTTTTCTTAGTAGTCAGGTTAATGCTTCCGAATTTGATCAATACCTGCAACAGCAACAGATCATTGATTCAAAATTTAAAATCAAGAAAAAAGCAGAACTGAATGAAATGCTGGCTGTATTAAGTGCGGAAGATTCTAAAACTTTGCCCCTGCAAATTGATCACAACACAATTATTGAACGACTGAAACTCACTGCTAATAAAACCGAATTAAAAGGTTTAATTATTACTCCCGACTTTGCCCAGTTTGAAAAAGATCTAGGTCCTAAGGAAGTGACTCAGCTTATCCGCAAAAACTTATTACAGAACTGCGGTATTTTCTTTGAGCACCGTTATCAGTTAGAAAATCCCTATAAAGTGATGCTAGAACTGAGTTCCACTACTCGATCTTATGACGTTGAAATATCACAGAAGGACTGTAAAGGGAACTAAGTTTCTACAGGAAGTCAATCAACGGATTAAACCTTGGGGTTGTATGATAATAATCAGCGCCCCAAATATCACCACTGCACCACCAAGCAAATCCCATCGAGACAGGCTGATCTGATCTACAAAACGCAACCACATCAAAGCAGTAAAGATATAGATACCACCATAAGCTGCATAGATCCGGCCTGAAGCAGCTGGATGCAAAGTTAATAGCCAGACAAAAGCTGCCAAAGCCAGAGCTGTCGGAATCCATAACCAGTGACTTCTTCCCTGATTCAAAATCAGATAAGGAAAATAACAGCCTAGAATTTCCATCACCGCCGTGACCAGGAACAGAAAAAAAGTCGTAATAAGTTTAGTGAACTGAAATTCCATATCTTGTTAAATCTTAGCCAGGCAATAAATCTTGATCAGATCATAGCAATAAAGAAATAAAATAACCCGTGCAAGCACGGGTTATTTCACGATGAGTAGAATTTAGGCTGGTTCAGCAGTCTGATCTTCAAACACTTCAAGTTTCAAGCCTACAGCTTTGCCATTTTCTTTCTTCACAGATACAGCAACATTACCGCCATTATCTGCCAGCTCACCAAACAGAATCATTTCTGCCAATGGTTTTTTCAGATGTTCCTGAATCAGACGCTGCATTGGACGAGCACCCATTAAACGGTCATAACCATTTTCAGCCATCCATTCACGTGCACTCTGATCCACTTCCAGAATAACTTTCTTCTCATCTAGCTGTGCCTGCAACTCGGTTAAGAACTTGTCGACTACATTTTCAATGATCGTACTTGGCAAGGCCTTGAACTGGATCACGCCATCGAGACGGTTACGGAATTCAGGTGAGAATGCTTTTTTCATCGCTTCCTGGTTATCATTGCTGTTGTCTTGTTCCATGAAACCGATACTGACACGTGAAATGCTTTCAGCGCCAATATTGGTGGTCAGTACAAGCACCACATTACGGAAGTCTGACTTACGACCGTTGTTATCGGTCAATGAGCCATGATCCATAATTTGCAGCAACAGGTTAAATACATCCGGATGTGCCTTTTCGATTTCATCCAGTAGCAATACACAATGCGGATTCTTGTGAATCGCATCGGTCAACAAACCACCTTGGTCAAAACCAACATAGCCTGGAGGTGCACCAATCAGACGGGATACCGCATGACGTTCCATATATTCAGACATATCGAAGCGAACCAGCTCCACGCCCATCAGTTTTGCTAATTGCTTGGTGACTTCAGTTTTACCTACACCCGTTGGACCGGCAAAGACAAAACTACCGACTGGCTTATCTGGAGATTTCAGGCCTGCCCGAGACAGCTTGATTGCCGAACCGAGTGCTTCAATGGCTTCATCCTGACCGAAGACCACACGTTTCAAATCACGCTCAAGATTTTCTAATACAGTCTTGTCATCTTTAGAAACTGTTTTTGGTGGAATACGGGCAATTTTCGACACGATGTCTTCGATATTTTCTACCGTAATCAGGCTATCGTCTTGCTCGGCTTTTAAACGACGTTGCGCACCCGCTTCATCGATCACATCAATGGCTTTATCTGGCAAGAAACGGTCATTAATAAACTTCGCTGATAGTTCTACCGCTGATACCAAAGCCTGATCTTCATATTGAACATGATGAAAATCTTCAAACTTAGATTTCAGACCACGTAAAATATCAATAGTTTCAGAGATAGAAGGCTCATTCACATCAATTTTCTGGAAACGGCGCGATAAAGCATGATCTTTTTCAAAGACCTGACGGTATTCCTGGAATGTGGTCGAACCTATGCAACGCAATGAACCATTTGCCAGTGCTGGCTTAATCAGGTTCGAGGCATCCATGGTGCTGCCCATACTAGAACCTGCACCAATGATCATATGAATCTCATCAATGAACAGCACTGCATCCGGTTTTTTCTTTAAGGCATTGAGAAGTTGTTTCAGACGTTTTTCGAAGTCACCACGGTATTTGGTTCCTGCCACCAGTGCACCGATATCCAGACTATAGATTTCAGCGTTTTCTAATGGTTTAGGCGCTTTACCATTGACAATCAGCCAAGCTAGACCTTCAGCAATCGATGTTTTACCCACACCCGGATCACCGACCAGCAACGGATTATTTTTACGGCGACGACAAAGAATTTGTGCAGCACGCTCAATTTCTTTTTCACGACCAATTAATGGATCAGTTTTACCTTTTTGCGCTTCGTGATTCAGGTTAGTGGTATAAAGATCCAGTGGACCTGAAGCATTCGATGAACCAGTTTCGCCGTCCAGTTCTTCAATTTCTTCTTCGTTCTGCACTTCTTCCTTGCGGGTGCCATGCGACAAATATTGAGTCAAGGTTAAACGGTTAATCTGATGACGTTTCAGCAGATACACTGCAAACGAATCACGCTCTGAGTACATCGCAACTAGAATATCCGCACCTTCTACCGTACGGTCTCCACCACTTGACTGTACATGGAAAATGGCACGCTGCAGGATCCGGTCAAAACTTTCAGTCGGATGAGGTGCCTGATCGTTATTTTCGCCGAGTTTTGGAGTGTGTTGTTCTACGTATTCTTCAAGTTCTTTACGCAGCACAATAATGTCTGCACCGCATGCTTTAAGGGCATTCACGGCAGAATCGTTGTCGAGTAAAGCCAATAATAAATGTTCTACTGTCAGAAACTCATGTCTCTTTTGACGAGCCATGCTAACAGCCAAACGTAGTGATACTTCTAATTGACGACTGAGCATGCAACCCCCTTAATCTTTAGGCTCTATCTGGCAAAGTAAAGGATGACCTTGTGATCGAGCGTAATTATTGACCTGGTTCGCTTTCGTTTCCGCAATGTCTCTTGGATAGACGCCAGCAACACCTTTTCCTTCATAATGTACAGTTAGCATTACTTGCGTAGCTTGGTCAAGATTCATTGCAAAGTATTGTTGTAAAATTTCAATTACAAACTCCATTGGGGTGTAATCGTCATTCATCAATACCACCGCATACATCGGTGGACGCTTCAACTCTGGCGGTGCTGTTTGTACTGCAATATCAGCATTTTCGTCATGAAAAGGGTCGTTTGCCAAGCGTGGGCTTATGTGCCAGTCAACCACCCCGGACTGATTAAAAGAGTTCTTGATTTCACTTAAACAAATATGACGCTTGTTGCTAGGCATAAGATTTACATTTCACACTTTAGTTTGCATTGGCTTCTGTCTGAGGAATCTCTGACAGGAATGCAGATTGATTTTCAATTGCCTCGCCCTTACTCCAGCTAAAACGGCGGGTAACAGGCTTGCTTGTACCAGTCAGTCGAACTTCTATAAATTCTGGTACAAAACCTTTCGGCATTGTCCAACGACCAGTCAGACGTTCATAATTTTCGAAATTGAAGTTTTTATCTGCCAAAGGCACAATTAAAATTTCAGTTCCCCGAATCAGGCGCAATTCAACCGAACCGGAAACACGCCCCTTGCTTGGACTTACCTGAATCAGATCAAGCTGATATTCAAAGGCATTTTCAGGCAGAGGCTTTACTGCCAAGTGCTGAACAGATAAAGGCATACCACCACGCTGACGCAGTACTTCACGATATAAGGTCGCCAGGCTTTCTGCCTGCGTATATTCATCACGGGTTTTATTCATCGCAAGATACAGGTCATTGGCATTACTTACGGCCAGATCACGTTCCTGCGTTGCTGTATTCAGGGTTTTATTCAGTGTTTCCAGACTGGCTTTCTGCTTTTGTACAACCTCAACCAGCTGTTCAGCATCCGCCTCAAAACCTACAACGGTCAGACCTTGACGATGACCTATCGAATAGCCAAGTAAACCACTACTCAGTACCAGAATTGCAGCACCTATCGCAAGTGGCGTGTTCCCTTTCAGAAATGGCATTTTCTTCTTGTCATCTGTGGTCAGATCGTGAGGCTCATTATTCGGCATTGTCATCTCTTCTATCTTTTTCAAGACACACATTTAAATCGAAATTCAAATGTGTGTGAAGTTGTAATACGTTTTTTATGGTAATAAAGCAATGTTTTGCAAGCCAGCGTTTTCAGCAAAGCCAAACATCAGGTTCATATTCTGTACCGCCTGACCTGCTGCACCTTTCACCAGGTTATCTTGTGCTACCAGAATAACCAGTTTCGTTGGTTGAGGCTTGTACAGTGCAATACGGAGTTCATTGGCACCACGTACTGAACGGGTTTCTGGCGAACTGCCTGATGGCATGACATCAACGAACTGTTCATTGGCATAGAACTGTTCATAGAGTGCCTGCAAATCTGCTATCTGGCCTGCTTCAGTCAGGTCAATGTAAATAGTTGACAGCATACCGCGAATCATTGGCACCAGATGTGGTACAAATAAAATATGGTCAAATACACCTTTTTGACCTGAGATATTTTCTAACGATTCTACAATCTCAGGATGATGACGGTGACCTGCTACGCCATAAGCTTTAAAGTTATCTGCATTTTCAGAATAGATCATGCCTAGGCTGGCTTTACGACCTGCGCCTGAAACTCCTGATTTAGCATCAATAATAATACTTTCAGGTTTCACTAAAGCTTCCGCAGATTTTAATACTGGTGCAAGGCCGAGCTGCACGGTTGTTGGATAACAACCCGGGTTACCAATCACATTCGCCTGTTTGATCTTGTCACGATTCAGTTCAGACAGACCATATACAGAATCTTGTAATATAGATGGACAAGCATGTTGCATGCCATACCATTTTTCAAACTGTGCCAAATTCTGTAAACGGAAATCTGCGGCAAGGTCAATTACCTTGGTATTTGCAGCTAGCAGTTCTTCTGCATGTTTCATCGCAACGCCATGTGGTGTCGCAAAAAATACGACATCACAAGATTTTAATAAATCAAGGCTGAGATCAGAAAATTCAAGATCAGTATGACCACGCAGGCTTGGGAACATATCGTCTACACAGCGACCTGCTTCGGTACGTGATGTCAGTGCTTTGACGCTAACGTTTGGATGTCGCAGTAATAGACGTAAAAGTTCAACGCCTGTATAACCTGTGCCACCCACAATACCCACTGAAATCACGATAATTACCTCTAACTAGATGTTTCCTTTATGCCAGGTAGTATGACAGGAAGTTCACATTTTCTAAACTCTTTCACTGAGGAATGCTGATTTTATATATTTTGAAATGCATGTTTAAAGATAAAATTGAAACACCTTTATACGTGTTTGCTCGTTACTGGAGTAGACCAACTATAATGACAAAGATAAATTACAAATAAGAAAGCAGGTAATGCCAAAAAGATAATGGCGTCTAGTCGAATCATAAATGGAATTAACCCTAAAATAGCCAATAGTGTTGCACTGGCTGAAATTGTTTTAGGTATTTGGCGATATTTAACCCATAAAATAGCCATATAAAATAGCATTCCCCACGCGAGCACTCCTGTCAGCATAAAAAATTTGACGGTTAAAGGATAATCCATGGGTAAACTTGGGAAAAAAATACTGTATAAAAATAGTCCGTAAAAAAACAGCGCAGGAAGCGAGACTATAAAAATTAAAATTGTGAGGATTAACCGCATCATGAGGAGTTCTAATTTATCGTTATCATTAGATCTCTTTCATAAATCAAAAAACGATCTTCTTTTTGGTTAATATTTGCACTCCGGATTTCTTGGCATTCGTGCATAATCTGCGGATGAAATACATCGATTCAAAGAAGCTTTCTGAAACACAGTTTAAGCGATACACCTGCATCTCATGGTCAACCTTTGATTTAATGGTTGAACAACTGAAAATGCATGTCCCTGCTAAAGGTAGACCATCTAAGTTAAGTGTAGAAGATCAGGTTTTACTCTGTCTGAGCTATTGGCGTGAATACCGGACATTATTTCACGTTGCTACGAGTTATGGGGTTTCAGAACCGACTGCCTCAAGAATCGTCCGTCATGTTGAAGACTGCCTGATTCAGTCTAAACTATTTAATTTACCGAAAAACTTGCCCGAAGGTGAAGGCATCGACTGGAATGTAGTGATCGTAGATGCCACAGAAATTCCAATACAAAGGCCTAAAAAAACAGAAAAAAAGCTATAGTGGCAAAAAGAAAACACATACCTTCAAAGTTCAAGCCATCATTCATTATAGAACTCAGAAAATTCTGAGTTTATGCACGAGTCGTGGTGCTGTACATGATTTCGAGCTTTTCAAACGCAACTTGAATCAGATTCCTGCAGGCGCCTTTATCCTTGCAGATAAGGGTTATCAAGGGATCTATACAGTGTATCCAAATAGCTTATTGCCATTAAAAGCAAAAAAAACGCTGCAAACTAGATCCCGAGCTAAAACCTTACAATCAGGAAATCAATAAAAGAAGAATTGGGATTGAGCATGTATTTGGCAGTTTGAAAACCTTCAAAATCCTTGCCGAGCGATATCGTAACAGAGGCAAAAGACTAGGATTAAGATTTAGTTTAATCGCGGGAATCTATAATTTGGAGCTGAGTAAAAAATGACTTATGAAAGAAGTCCAATGATTCTTGCATTAATTCTGACTGACCCACCACCATGGCATTGCAGTGTTTTTCAATATTTTTCGATGGATTAGATAGTCTGAATCATGCCGGGCCACTTCAGTCCAAAAATGCGGGCTATGATCAAAATGCCGGGTATGTGCCAGTTCATGCACGCAGAGATAACGGACGATATTTTCAGGAAACAGAATAATACCGCTATTCAGCATAATGTCATGTCTGGCAGAACAGCTGCCCCAACGGGTTTTCGGCTGGCGGATATTACAGACATTGAAAGATAATCCTGTTTCCCGACCAATCTGTTCAAGATAAACCGGTAACTGTTGTTTGGCATAGGCAATCACAAAAGCTTTTAAGTAGCTTTCAGGATTTCGATCACTGATATAGAGCGTATAGTTTTCATGATCCAGAATAAAATTATGCTTCTGAGCCTGGTATTGAACTGATATTGGCTGATTCAGATTAAATAGCTGCAAGCTAGCAGGCAAACTACGATCAATACTTTGAATTTTTTCCTGCTGGGATTGCCAGGTTTTGAGTAACCAGCTTTCGGCGTCATTAATAAAATTCTGGATTTGTTTTTTTGTGCAAAATACGGGTGCAGTCAGGCGAATTTGAGTACCATCCACACGAAGCTTTAAACGTGTTGAGCGAATATTTCGGACAATTTGAATTTCAGGTAAGTCGGATAAGGTCATTTTTATTCTTTTTTTAATTTCCCCAAACCCCTCTTTCTCAAAGAGGGGCTTTCAAAAGTCTCCCTTCTTGCGCTTGTTTTAAAGCAGTGCTTTAAAACTTCACTCAGGGAGATTTAGGGGGATTTTTTTAGAAAGTTTAATTAAACCGCAGTACGCTCTTCAATACCGTTATCAGTAGCAACCACAGCAATATCAGCTTTATTTAATGCAAAGATACCGTTACAAACAACACCTGGAATGTCATTCAAAGTTTTTTCTAACTCTAATGCATTCAAAATATTTAAGTTATAAACATCCAAAATTACGTTACCGTTATCGGTGACTACACCTTCACGGTACGCAGGGTCCCCCCCTAAAGCAACAATTTTACGTGCGACTGCAGAACGTGCCATTGGAATCACTTCTACAGGAAGCGGAAATTCACGACCTAACTGTTCCACCCACTTAGAATCATCAACGATACAAACGAATTTTTTCGCAATAGATGCAACAATTTTTTCACGTGTCAGCGCAGCACCGCCACCTTTGATCATGTGCATATGGCGGTCGATTTCATCCGCACCATCGACATAGGCATCCAGACCGCCTACGCTATTCATATCGACAACTTCAATGCCTAATTTTTTAAGGCGTTGTGCAGTGGCTTCAGAACTTGCAACTGCTGCTTCCAATTGAAGTTCAGGCAAAAGTTCGATTAAGAAGTTAACAGTACTCCCAGTACCGACGCCTAAAATGCCCCCTTTTGGTAAGTGCTTTAACGCTGCTTTTGCTGCAGCTTGCTTTTTCTCATCTTGGGTTGCATATAGACTCATGACATCACTCAACTATTTTGGACTTTTGCAGTATTTTTAAACCGCAAAGCCGCGTGGTTTGTTACAATAAGTGCTTATTTTAAACTGTTAGATGGAAAATTAACATGCTGTCTCGTTTGGTTCGACAAATTTTACAAGCAACTGTATACGATGTTGCAATCGAAACCCCACTCGAAGCAGCGCCACGAATTAGCGAACGCTTAAATAATAACATTCGCTTTAAACGTGAAGATTTACAACCGGTTTTTTCATTCAAGCTACGCGGTGCCTATAACCGTATTAGTCAATTACCGAAATCACAACTCGAACGTGGCGTTATCACAGCTTCAGCAGGCAACCATGCCCAAGGTGTGGCGCTGTCAGGGAAAAAGCTGGGGATTCGCGCGATTATCGTGATGCCAAAAACTACGCCTGATATCAAGGTTCAGGCGGTAAAACGCTTAGGTGGCGAAGTCGTATTGCACGGTGATTCATTCGACGTTGCCAATAAATATGCGATTCAACGTGCCGAAGAAGATGGCATGACCTTTATTCCACCTTATGACGATGAACTGGTGATGGCCGGTCAAGGTACCATTGCCAATGAAATTTTGCGTCAATGGCGTGATGTAGAATATGTCTTCGTTGCTGTTGGTGGTGGTGGTCTGATAGCCGGTGTTGCAGCGTACTTGGGAGATGTTGCTCCGCATGTCAAAGTTATTCCTGTGGAATATGATGAATCCGCGTGCTTAAAAGCGGCCTTAGAAGCCAATGAACGTGTGATTCTTCCATCTGTCGGTTTATTTGCCGATGGTACTGCAGTGGCACAAATTGGTGAAAAACCTTTTGAGGTCATCCGCCTGCAAAAATCAGATAATTCTGGTCCAATTGTTGAACCTGATGTGGTACTGGTCAATACTGATGAAGTCTGTGCAGCAATTAAAGATACCTATGACGAATGCCGTAGTATTGTAGAACCATCTGGTGCAATGGCGTTGGCAGGGATTAAAAAATACGTCGCTGAACACGGCATTCAAGGTAAAAATATCGTGTCGATTGTTTGTGGTGCCAACATGAACTTTGACCGTTTACGCTATATTGCCGAACGTACTGAACTCGGTGAGCGTAAAGAAGCAATCTTTGCCGTGACCATTCCTGAACAGAAAGGCGCTTTCCTGAGTTTCTGTCGTGCCCTGCAAGGCCGCAACATCACCGAGTTTAACTACCGTGCCAGCGATGCAACTGCAGCTCAGGTCTTCGTGGGTATTAGCCTGAAAAATGGCGAAAAAGAACGTCAGGAAATTTATGAAAACCTGAAATTCCAGTATGACGTTGATGATCTGTCTGACGACGAAGTAGCAAAACTGCACATCCGTTATCTGATTGGTGGTCACGCAGACATTGAAAATGAACGTTTGTTCCGTGTCGAATTTCCGGAGCGTCCAGGTGCATTATTGACTTTTCTTGAACGTCTAGGCCCAACTCATAACATCACTCTGTTCCACTACCGTAACCACGGCGCGGCTGAAGGTCGTGTACTAGTCGGTTTGGAAGCTGAAGATGCAAAGCAGAATCCAGACGGTTTGATCGAAACTCTGGAGAGTATCACCTATCCATATGACGAGATTACCAATAACCTGGGTTATCAACGCTTCCTGAAATAATTTCAGATTCTGATATCTAAACTAAAAACCGTCTTTCGAGGCGGTTTTTTGATATAAGCAAATAAGAACGCAGGTCTTTGATAATATTTATGTAAAGCAAATAGCTGAAAAATTAATTAAGCACTAAGATAAGCACGTAAATTAATAGAAAGCGCATGTATAAGCGCAGCAACTTTAGGAAAAATACATGGCACTGTTTGCTGTGATCGGTTTAGGAAGTTTCGGTGCCACTGTTGCCACACAACTGATGTCACTCAAACATGAAGTAATTGGCATCGACCTGAATAAAAAATATG
This sequence comes from Acinetobacter sp. VT 511, assembly GCF_001077515.1. NCBI lineage: Bacteria > Pseudomonadati > Pseudomonadota > Gammaproteobacteria > Moraxellales > Moraxellaceae > Acinetobacter > Acinetobacter sp. VT 511. The sequence continues at coordinate 64,652 of NZ_LFRE01000058.1, forward strand.
TTGAAAGCATTTCAGATGAACTCACCCATGCCGTGATTGCAGATGCCACGGATGAACATGTGCTGGACGAACTAAATGTTCAGAACTGTGAAGCGGTGGTGGTGGCGATTGGTGAAGATATTGAAGCCAGTATTCTCTGCGTCCTACACCTCAAGAATATGGGAGTTAAAAAAATCTGGGCCAAATCCAAGTCCAAAGCCCATCATATGATCCTGACTCATCTTGGGGTGGATAAGATTATTCATCCCGAGGAAGATATGGGCGTTCGGATCGCGCAATCCTTAAGTTATCCGATGGTCAGCCGCTATATGGCGCTTGAGGATAATCGTTATCTGGTCAAAATTGAGATTCATACCGAACAAAGTGGTATCAAACTCAATCAGCTGATGGATCATGCATCAGAAATTAAAACCATTCTGCACAAGCGTGGCCCCGTGGTTCAATATATCCTCGACCCGCATCTTATTCTTAAAGAAGGTGATATTCTGCTTGTTGAGGGCTTGCTGGAACCTTTACGTCGCCTGTCCAAACATTTTAAAAATCTATGAAAATAACTGCTCATAAAAACCGGACTATTAACCTCAGTCCACCCAGCATTATCGCATTGGGATTTCTGGCATTGATTCTGGTTGGTTCAATCTTGTTAATACTGCCAGTTTCTCATCATGGTGATGTCACTTGGTTTCAGGCTGTTTTTACTGCAACTTCTGCGGTGACCATTACCGGTTTGTCTGTGGTCAATGTCGGAGAAGCTTATACGGTCTTCGGCAAGATCGTAATCATGATTCTCCTGCAATGTGGCGGACTCGGCTTTATGACCTTTGCCATTCTGGCTGCCATGAGTCTGGCGCCTAAAATGGGACTAAGGCAACAGGTCATGGCTCAGGAGTCCATCGGTCAGACCAGCCTGAAAAAGATCAGTACTACCATTAAAGGTGTGTTTCTATATTCGCTGTTCTTTGAAGCAATTGGCACAGTAATTCTGACTATTGCCTGGCTGCAGGACTATAACTTTGCCCAGGCTTTTTTCTACGCTTCCTTTTATAGTATTTCTGCCTTTAACAATGGTGGCTTTTCCCTGTTCCCGAATAGTCTAATGAGCTTTGCCGATCAGTATCTTATTACCTTCACCATTAGCATGCTGTATATCATTGGCGGCATTGGCTTTTTGGTGTTGATGGATGTACGACAGCATAAACGCTGGCGCAAACTGAGTACCAATAGTAAGCTGATTTTGAGTACCATTGCTGCACTGAATCTTTCTGCCTTTATCCTGATCTGGATTCTGGAAGCTTCTAATCCTCAAACACTGGCATTGATGAGTATGGGCGATCAGGCGGTCAATGCCTGGTTCCATGCCACAGTACCGCGTTCTTCAGGTTTTAACAGCCTGCCGATGGATCAGCTGACCAATGCATCCACCTTAGTTACCATGTTCCTGATGTTTATTGGTGGTGGTTCTTTAAGTACCGCAGGTGGCATTAAGGTCGGAACTTTTATCATTGTAGTGATTAGTGTAATTAGCTTCCTACGGCGTGAAGATGAAATTCGTTTATTCAAGCATTCGATTCCAGAGAAAACCACCTTTAAAGCATTGGCAGTGGTCTGTATTACTGCTCTCCTGATTGCAACCGGATTTATGAGTCTGCTTATTCTGGAGCCAGATCAGGACTTTCTGGATCTGCTGTTTGAAACGGTTTCTGCCGCATGTACAGTTGGGTTGTCTCGTGGCATCACTTCTGAATTACAGCCAGCCAGTCTGTTGATTCTGATGCTGTTAATGTTTGCAGGTCGTTTAGGCCCTTTGACCTTGGCCTATTTTATTGCCACACCGAAAAAGAGCCGCCTTAAACATCCACCTTCAGAAATTCAGGTTGGGTAATTTCGATATAAAACAAAAAATCCATGTCAGCACGTGGATTTTTTGATGATAATGCTTTTTAGAACCAGTTCATCAACGAAACACCCAAGCCGACATACGTCGCCTTATGGTTATAGTCGATCAGGCTTTCACCGTAGCCATCAAACAGCTGAAAATGTCCACGCAGACGACCACTGATCGGGAATGACCAGTCAAATTGCGCTGCACCACGACTGTCATCACCGCCTTTTAAGGTATGACGCAACATAAGTGAAAAGTCATGATCTTTCCAGCGATAAAATGCAGTCAAATCGCCACGACCGACATAGTCGACGATATCCGGATTGTTATCATCTGGCAGGTCTTCTTCAAAACGATACCAGGGACGTAGCATCAGGGCAAAGTTATTACGCTCAAAGCCCAGATTCAGCATCACCCGGTTCCAGCTACGTGATAGTGGATCGGAACGGCCATTTGACTGATGATTAATGGTCAGACCTAGCATACGCCAGTCCAGACCAAATAAATCGTAATTGGTTCGGAATACAATACTGGCTTCTGGTTCATAATTGGTTTCACGGAATGGACGTGATTCTTCAGAGTTATATACTTGCCAGCGTGAAGACTGGGTATACGCCAGCCAGATATCACCATTATTACCAAAAATATTTTCTACTGCTTTGGTTTTTAGTGAAAGCTGAAACTTGGCTTCCATGGATTTCAGGTTCTGATCTTCTGTTACCGTATTACGTTCATTCGGACTTTCAGGAAACTCATTTTTCTCAGAGGTCCAAAATCCTGGTAATACATACACCGGCTGATAAGAACGGATATTCCAAGTACCCAGTTTACTTTCCGGTGAAAGTTCCCAACGGCTGTCCAATAAAGACAGGTTTGGTTTCAGTGGCGAGCCTTCACTGACCGTTACTGTAGAAACAGTTTTATCAATTCTAGCTTTCAGGTTATCGGGTTCAGGCGCAAGTTCAGCAGCTGCGCGGCGTTCAGATACCAGTACCACTCTTTCAGCTTCTGGTACTTTGAACAAAGCATCATAACATGCTAGACGTTCTGCACTGGTTTCTACCGCGGCACAGGCCTCAGCCGTTGCTGGCATCGGACTGCTGGGGATAGTCGTTTGATTTTCTTCTGCATACACCTGCGCCCCACCCATACAGCCCAGCAAAATGCTCAGCTGCAAAGTTGGGCGCTTAAACGAATTAAGCGCCATTCAATTTTCCTTTTTTATTTTATTGAACTTGTTGAATTACAAATCCGAGCTGTTCCAGTGCTTCACGTTTTGCCACGGGTGCAACCACAGCACGCGACGGCTGTTGTTCTACCAGATATTGCTGAGCCACACGTTTCAGGTCTTCCAGCGTCACATTGAGCAGACGTTCACGTAACTGCTTACGGAATGCTGGAGTACGCTGATGCAGGTAAGCATAACAAGCTGTAATTGCCTCACCTGCTGGTGAACCCGGCTTATCCATGCTGGCAATCAGACCCAGAATCGCTTCTTCCAGTTGATGTGGCTGTTGTTCCGCATTTAATAGCCACTGAACACTTGCATTAAAGTCCTTGAAAGTCTCTGCTAAACGTGGATCACGGTAGCTGTAGAAACGGAATGAACAGGCATTACCATCATAGCTGGCACCGCCACCATAAGCACCGCCTTTTTCACGGATCGCACTATGCAGGTATCCATTACGCAAATAACCTGCCAAGACCATCAATGGTGCTGCATCTGGATGAGATACTTCTACTGCCGGATAAGCTGCTGCACAGAACTGAACATTGGCCTGAATCAGCCATGCCTCATCTGCTTCATTCAGTACTTTTTCAGTTTGAGCAAGTTGTACCGGATTACGGTCCACAGCAACTTTATCCCAAACATTCTGAACTTCTTCTACCAGATGGTCCGCTTGCGGTTCTTCACAAACCAGTAAGAACTGTTTTGGAGCTTGCAGTAAAATACGATGAATGCGTTTCAGCTCTTCAATCATGGCATCGTAAGCAGCTTCATCTTTCTCAATCTGAGCAACCAGATTCATCAGCCAGTTCAATGCACCAAGACCAGTGTTATGATAATCACGGGTCGCTAAAGCACTGTGCTGACGTGAAGCTACCTGCATCGCATAGCTATGGCCTGAGCCCGAAATACGCGAATGCCAGCGTGTTTTACGCTGTTGCAGCAATTCGATAATACGGCCTTTTTCATCAAAACGAAGCTGCTCAAAACCGGTTTTCAGCAACTGAATCGCTTGCAGGTTATTTACTAGAGATTTAGTTGTGAGCGTTAACCAGGCAGAAATCTTATTCTTGTCATCTACTTTTGAACGTAATGAAGCTCCCATACCCAATCCGCCGCTAACAGCAGTCTGGATTTGCTGGAATTCAAGATAATCATATTCGCCCGCACCCACTTCACCAACCAGAATCGACAGCAGGTTAAAATATGGCGATTGCACCACTTCATCAGGAATCTGTACCAAGACTTGTTGGTAATAAATACCATTGGTACCAGCATAATAAAGGTTTAATGGCGTATCGATGCCATTGGAAATCACTTCACGCAACTGACCTTGTACGATCTGCATTTCAGCAGGCACATCTTCTAGGCCAACCTTAGGTAACAGGTTCAGGTCATCCGGTGTATCCTGGCGAACTTTTAAAGCTTCAGTCTGCGCAACGATTTCAGCTTTTTGTTCTTCAGTCAGTGTCTTGCCAATTTCTGCCAGTCGTGCTTTTTCCGCTTCGGCCTCTTTCGCAGATTTGGTGGCATCTGGAACCAGTGTCAGTTGCACACGGTGCGGGTTATCAATCAGATGTTCTTTGATCAGATTAGACAGCCACATCGGGTCTTTCAGTTCTTCTTTAACTGCGGCAATTGCAGAATCCACATCCCAGACTTCAACCGGATCACGGTGATGAATTGCGCTACCTAAACCATTCAGGATCAGGCTTAAACCATATGGCGTACCATCACCATTGATTTCACGCTGATGCAATTCAATCTGATGCAGAATCGCATCTACTGCCTGCTGATCTACCGGTTTCGCAGCAACATCTTCCAGAATCTTGAATACGCCATTTTTAAATTCTTCAGCATGTTCTGGGTTTGAGCCTTGAACTGCGCAATAGAAAGTCATTTCAAAGTTAGAGTCATCAACCCCCATGAATGGGCCTGTTGCATCTGCATAACCACAGGTTTCCAGATAATGACGTAGTGGAGATGCCGAATCTTCTAACAGGATACCTTCTACCAGACGCATACCCAGACGAAGTTTGATTTCGCTTGCTTCCGGTAGTAACCAGGAAATAACGTGATAGGTTTTATCACGTAAATCCTCTGCATCAACTGCATAAGTATCAGTCACTGATACCGGTGCAGACAAACGGGTTTCAGGTGTGGAGTATAAAGTCTCACCCTGTTCAAATTTAGACAGTGCCAAGTTTTCAAACTGTTCTTGCAGTTCATAAGCTGACTTCTTGCCAAAGGTCATGAATACCGCATTACTTGGGTGGTAATGTGACTTATAGAAATCAACTAATTCCTGGTAAGTCAGATCTGGAATATCTTTAGGATCACCACCTGAGTTGTAGTGATAGGTGGTATCCGGGAACAGGTAATGCGCCAGCGTATGATAGAGCTGATCTGAAGGTGAACTCATTGCACCTTTCATTTCATTAAACACAACACCTTTGTAAACCGGTTCACCATTTTCCAGCTCAATACGGATCCCTTCCTGGGCAAAATCCAGCGGATTCAGGTTCGCTGCAAAAGCAGCATCCATATATACTTCTAACAGGTTCTGGAAGTCTTTATCATTCTGGGTGGCAAACGGATAAGCTGTCCAGTCCGCCGCAGTAAAGGCATTCATGAACGTGTTCAGGGAACGTCGAATCATGAGGAAGAATGGATCACGTACCGGAAATTTTTCTGAACCGCAAAGCGCGGTATGTTCAAGAATATGCGCTTCGCCTTTAGAGTCCATTGGCTGCGTACGGAAAGCCACTAAAAAGACATTTTCATCGTGATTGGTCGCCAGGTGATAATGAATGGCGCCGGTCACATTATGTTTATATTCAGACACTAAAATGTCTAAAGCTTCAACATGGTGTTGACGTACCAACTGAAACGCAGGATGTACAGTTTGTGAAATGGTTTCAGTGACATCTACAGTCATGCGATCTCCTAATTTTTAGATAAAAAACAACTGATCGCATTATAGCTGTAGTTTTTGTTATTATTCACGCTGAAAACCGATCATTTTGATCGAATTAAGTAAACTTGGTCATTCAGAAATTGAATCACCAAGTTTATGAACCGTATTTGTAAAATTGAAAATCGGCTAGATCAGATATTTAAAGTAATTGTAATTCGGATGGTTTTCGACAAACACATAATTTTGCTTCTGGTAAAAGCTCGCCGCCAGTTTGGTTTCAGTATGCAGGCAAAGTGCAGAATAATGCGGACGTGCTAACTGTTCCAGATAAGCCAGTAATTGCTTGCCTACTCCATGCTGGCGATATTTCGGATGTACATAGAAACGACGTACACGGCCAATACGCTCTTCCACACCATCTGGTCCCCATTGCTGGTTCAAACCGCCACAAGCAATCAGCTTGTTTCCATCATAAGCCACAGCAAGATATTCATTATCTTTACTGAAGGAGTTTTTTCCTGTGCGATATTCTTCAACTAATTTCTCAATTAAATCATAGCCTTCCTTTTTTGCCAGAGCAGCAAAAGTTTCGATTTGATCTGGTAATTGCTCGGCTTTTACGATTTTAATATCCATATATACACACTGTCAGAAATTGTAGTCTCGGCTCAACCTGCATTTGCATGAATATGCAGTTACAGGTGATATAACACTTATAAATAAAATCCGCTATTTAAATCAATGGCACGACCGCAGGATTACGAAATTTATCTGCTTTAATTCGACCAAAGTGCGAAATGAATGCCTTACAGCATACCCTAAAACTTTTTGAAAATGATTTAACACCCTATAGCAAACCTGAGCATTCGTGTAAACTTATGACTTTCGTTTTTTGAATGTGACTCTCTGACATGGCAAATGTTGATCTTTTTGCAATTGGTAATGCGCTAATTGACCAGGAATTTAAAGTATCTGACGACTTTTTAACTGCACACAACCTGCAAAAAGGCACCATGCAACTGACTGATGGTGAAACACAAGCTGCGCTGTATGAGAACCTGAAAGCCACGCAAAACTATAAAGGCCAGGCATCTGGTGGTTCAGCTGCAAACACGACTGTGGCTTTTGCTGCGCTCGGTGGTTCAGCTTTCTATGCCTGCCGTGTCGGGAATGATGATCTGGGTCAAATCTACCTGGATGGTTTAAATGAAGCCGGCATACAAACCACAACCCGTTCAATCAGTGAAGGTGTTACTGGTACCTGTATGGTACTGGTAAGTCCAGATTCAGAACGTACCATGCATACTTATTTGGGTATCACTGCGGAACTGACTGACGTTCAAATTGATTTCACACCTCTCAAAACTGCAAAATGGCTATATATCGAAGGTTATCTGTCGACTTCAGAAACTGCCCGTCATGCTGTAGAACAGGCACGTACCATTGCCCGTGCCAGTGATGCGAAAATTGCTTTAACCTTGTCTGATCCAGCCATGGTGCAATATGCACGTGCCGGCCTGGACGAAATGATTGCAGATGGCGTAGATCTATTGTTCTGTAATGAACAAGAAGCGTTGATGTACACTGAGACTGAAACGCTTGAAGCCGCTTTAGTTAAATTGCAAGAAATCAGCCAACACATTGTCATTACATTGTCAGCCAAAGGCGCGTTGATCTGCAATGAAGGTCAAAGCTTTACTGTACCGGGTCGTGCTGTAACTGCAGTTGATACCAATGGTGCTGGTGATGCCTTTGCCGGTGCTTTCCTGTATGCACTGAATGCAGGCCTAGGCTGGAAAGTTGCAGCTGAATTGGCAATTCTGATTTCAAGTCAGGTGGTTTCACAATTTGGCCCACGTCTGGCCATTGCTGACTATGCTGCGTTATTGGAAAACTTCCAAAAGGAATGCGCTTAATGTTTAAAATTTGCATGACCGAAGACATCCCGGAACGTGAAGCACGTTCTTTTGAAACGCCAAATGGCGACACCATTTTCATTACTCAACGCGATGGTATGTTCTATGCTTACCAGAACCTGTGTCCACACTTGCAGGTTGAACTGGAGTTTCTGGAAAACCAGTTTCTAGATCGTGATCAGGAATTTATTGAGTGTTCAACCCATGGTGCTTTATTCCTGGTTGAAACCGGAGAATGTATTTCTGGTCCATGTCAAGGTCAAGCACTTGAAAAAGTAGAGATTAACGTGCATTCTGATGGTGGGATTTACCTCACAGAATAACTCTGAAATTGGACGCTACCATGCCGGCATTTTTCGTAGACTATAACTTGATGCCTTTTCATTTAAGTTTATTCGCTGTGATTTTGCTGGGCGTGGTAGAAACCTTAGGTTATTTATTTAAAATTCGCCCGACGAAATTTTTGAAACAGATTTCCCCTTTCTACTTCCGCAATCTCGACCTGCTTAATGTTAAATTTTCGAAAATTTTAATTGTATTTTTCCTGCTGATGAATTTTAGTGTTGCCGGTTATGTGCTGCAACTGCTGATCTATTCTCAGGAACAGGAATTTCTACCGGTGTATTACCTGATTATTCCTGCGTTGATTATTGCAATTTTTTTTACAGTATTTATGATTCACTGTCTGGATCAGGTGATTCCACCTAAATACAAAAAGCACCATGTCAATCTGATTGGTCGTCTGGCAACCATTTCCAGTGGCAATGCTCGTCCCGGATTTTCAGCTCAAGCCCGTGTAAGGGATGAATTTGGTCAGCTACATTATGTGCAGGTGGAGCCGGAATTTGGTGAGCTAGAATTCCAATCTCAGATTATTTTAATACGTCTGCGCAAATCACATTATGTTGCCAAAAAAATCAGCAAATCTAATCGTCTGTTTAGCTTGGATTTGGAACACTCATAATTTATAAAAATACAAAAAACCCGGCATTTATAGCCGGGCTTTTTTTAAAGAAATTTCAGTTAACGCTTTAAGAAACCTGAAACCATGTTCAGGACATTCTGAATATCATTATTGGCTTCCTGCTTGCTGGTTTGCTCACCCTGCGGAGTTAATGAATCAATTATCTGCGGTAAGACTTTAGAAATAGCACTATATACATCCTGCTTTGGGGCATGCACCTGCTCAGCCACCTGTTCGACTTCCTGATCATCAAATAACAGCTGTAACTGCTGGTTATCCACGGGCGCATTCTCACCAGGACCTGTAGACACCCAGTCATCAACCTGACTATTTAAGCCTTGACCTTTAAGCTTATCCAGTGCTCCCTGTAAACCACCCTGCTTTTGAATCCAGGCAAGTACCAATGGCAATACGGCAATAAGTAAGGTCTTAGTTCCACCTGCACCCAATCCTGATGATCGAGGTTGCTGATGCGTCTGCTGATTTGACTGCTGCTGTGGCTGACCAGCACCACCCAGTTGACTCAGTACAGAACCTAAAATCCCACCCAAGCCGCCTTGCTGGGATTGACCAGTTTGATGCGTATTACCCGGATTTAACTGTCCAAGTACGGCACCAAGAATTCCACCCAAACCACCTTGTGACTGTTGCGACTGGTTTTGGGATTGATGCTGATTGGTATTCTGCTGTTGCTGACTACCGCCTAAGGCCTGCTTGGCCAGCATCTCTACAATATTACTGAGGTTTGTCATACTGCTTATCCTGTCAATCTTTCTTACAGCATACGTGCTGAACAGAAGGTTGAAATGGATGAATATGTTAATATTTGCAATGAAATTTATTAGATTTTTTCCTTACCAACGGAACTTATTCCAATTTTCCGGATTGGCCCAGAATTTGGAATTAAACCAATCTGGTACATGCTTATAGGTCAGAATATTAAATTGCCATAGGGCAAAGTCGGCCTTATGTGTTGTTTTATCAATAAGTTGGGTGAGCCCTAAAGAACGAAGTAGTTTCTCATCCTGCAAACGGCTTACTACGACCAGACGTTTTGCAAATAAGTCACGCAACTTGACCAATATCTGACTGATCAATTGATCTGATAACTCACTCGTTTCAGGTGTATCTAGCATCACTACTGCCAGATCATAACGTTGCTGAAAAGGCAGACTTAAAAAGTCAGATACGCTAAAATAATGCCATTGAATGGACTGATTAAACTTGATTTGGGTCAAATCCTGACCAATACAAATCGCAGTTTTTATGGGCTGTTCCTGCGCAAAATCGTCTAGCATCGAAGTGATGACATTCTGTTCAGTCATAACAGCATCCTTATGATTTAAGTGAGTAATTTATATGGAACTTCAAGGCATTTGCCATAAAATGCATGCCGGTCTCAAGAACCTTAGTGTAACTGATCAAGATATACACAGGGCAAATGTTGAATATAAATTCATATTAGATCGTTCAGAAATTGATCTTCCATTTAGTCTGGGTCAAGAAATCGAGATCGAATGGACCGGTAATATCTACTGCGTGTCTTGTGGTACCAAAACATCAAAATCATTTTCTCAAGGTCACTGCTTCAAATGCTTTAAAACCAAAGCATCTTGTGACATGTGTATTATGAAGCCTGAGAGCTGCCACTATCATTTAGGTACCTGCCGTGAAGACACCTTTGCGCATGAAGTATGCTTCCAGCCTCATATTGTATATTTAGCCAATTCCAGTGGACTTAAAGTCGGAATTACCCGTGTCAACCATATGCCAGGACGCTGGCTGGATCAGGGTGCAACGCAAGCCTTACCCATCATGAAAGTAGGTTCTCGTCGTCTTTCAGGTCAAATGGAAGTCATGTTTGGCACCCAGGTTGCCGATAAAACCGATTGGCGCAAACTGCTCAAAGGTGAGGCTGAGCCCCTTAACCTGATTGATATCCGTGATCAGCTGCTGGATGAATTCGAACCGCAAATTACCAGTATTCGTGATGAATTCAGCATGAGTCTGGACTTTAATGAAAATGTCAAGATTCTGGAACAAGAGCGCCCACGCGAGTTTATTTATCCGGTAGAAAGCTATCCTGAAAAGATCAAATCACATAATCTGGATAAAACCCCAGTGATCCGTGGCAAATTACAAGGTATCAAAGGCCAGTACCTGATCCTGGATACCGGTGTTATTAATATCCGTAAATATACCGGCTATGAAATTAAGGTTCGTGCCGAGTAAATCGAACTATTTAAAAAAGCGGGATAAAATGTCCCTCTTTTTTATTTACTCATCAGGGAATTTACTACCAAAATTTAAAACACGTTTCAGCATTTCAATGTATCCTTGACTCTAAAGATGGCGCTCTTATAGAGCAAAAACTTTCCCAGAAAATAAAAAAACCGGCTCGAAAGCCGGTTTTTTTAAAGGAAAATCTGTTATTTGATTTTCGCTTGCGATTTCAGATAACGCGTATAATCATCAAATTCTTGCTGACCACGTAACTGGGCATAAAGTTTTGCCAGTTCAGTACGCTGTTCTTCGCTTAAGACATCAATCGGATTCTTCTTCACTTCAGATACAGCAACCACTACCAGCTCATTAGGCAAGCTTGCAGTCGTCACAGACCAGAATCCAGCTTTAGGTGCTTTCAGGCTAAATGCTGCACGCTGTACATCACGCTTTAGCAAGCCTTCAGCACGGGTATAGATACCCGCATCTTCAAACACCAGATTACCTTTTGCTACAGAAGCAGCAGGTTTGGTCTTAAACTCATCCAATGATTTCTGAATCTGGGCTTTTGCAAGAGCTCGCGCTTTTTCTTCAATCAGTTCTGCTTTAACACGTGGTTTCGCTTCCGCCAGTGATTGCTCACCTGCTGCATGGTAATCACGCACTTTCACCCAGGCTACATCACCGTTTGCCAACTGTATGCTAGAAGATACATTACGGTCACCATTCTTCACATCGTCATTGAACAGCTTCACTTTCACATTGGCATCACTGAGTAACGGATCCCGTGTAGACAATGTCACGCCTTTGGCTGATTGTACACGAACACCTTTAACTTCTTGTGTTACCACATCCAGTGAGTCACTGCTGACCACCATATCATTCAGGCTATTCACAGTATCAGAGAATGCATTTGATTTTTTAGAAGCCAGCACCTCTTCAGTCAGACGTGCTTTTTGTGATTCAAATGATGGCACAGCTACATCAGGTGCCTGTACAGCAATGATGTGATAACCGTAATCTGTTTTCACGGGTGCAGAAACCTGACCAGATTGTAATGAAGCAACAGTTTTATCAAAAGCATTACCGAACACACCCGCTTCATAAACTGCGATTGCACCGCCTTTGGCCTTAGATTCAGGATCTTCTGAATACTGAGCTGCAGCCTGAGCAAATGTTGTACCCGCCTTGATCTTAGCTGCTACATCTGTTGCGAGTTTTTGCGCTTCAGCTTCAGAACGGTTATCCGCAGTGATCAGGATATGTTTCACTTCTGGCTTAGCAGTCGATTTTTGCGCCGCAACAAAACTGTTATAGGCATCTTGTAGTTCGGCATCGGTTACCGTAACAGCAGCGGTATTAATATCACCCGCTTTTAAAACTACGTAATCTACATCCACACTCGTTGGCTGCTTGAATACAGTCTTATGCTTTTCATAATAAGCTGCAATTTCTGCATCAGTCACCTTAACGTTTTTCTTGTAGTTCTCAAGATTGACACTGGCAATATGCACATGACGCTGTTCAGTCTGCAAGTCAGCAATCTGCTGAATTTCCAGTTTACTAACCAATGGATAGTCAATAAAGGTAGATGACAACATTTTAAGAGCATGGTCAGTGCGCAGGCTTGCAATCAGCTGCTGGCTGTTCATGCCTACAGAGCGCAAATAGTTTTCATAGAGCGCATTTGAAAATTGACCATTTTGCTGGAAACTCGGTTGCTGAGCAATCATTTGCTCAATTTGCTGATCACTGAGGCTGATGCCCAGGTTTTCAGCTTGTTGCAGCAAAACTGTACGTGCAACCAGCGTATCCATTGCTTTTTGATCAATGAATGCCTGATTTAATAATGTTTCATCGCCATTGGCATAACTGAGATATTGTTCTTTGAATGATTTTGTCAGAGATTCCAGTTCTTTTTTAGAGATATCTGTGCCATTTACCGTCTTGGCTGTATCTTTGTTCCCACCACTAAAATATCCTTCAATACCTACAAGCGCTAAAGGGGTTAAAAACAGAACGAGCAAGACCTTGCCCAGCCAACCCTTAATAACTTTACGAAAAGATTCCATAAGTATTCCAATATTTTATTTGCATGGGATTTTACCCGAAAAAACCCACTGAATGAATGTGTTAATCCTGACTATTTAATTAATCAATAAAAAAACGCGCCTAGTGAGGCGCGTTTGGTTGCTGTTGGCGATTAAGCTACAGCGTCTTTCAAGCCTTTACCAGCTTTGAAGCTAGGTACTTTGCTTGCTTTGATTTCTAGCGTAGCACCAGTTTGTGGGTTACGGCCAGTACGTGCAGCGCGTTCTTTAACACCGAAAGTACCAAAACCAACGAGAGTAACTGTATCACCTGATTTAAGCGCTTCAGTAACAGAAGCAATTGTAGCATCTAAAGCCTTACCAGCGTCAGCCTTAGATAATCCCCCTTTCTCTGCAATTGCATCAATTAATTCTGATTTATTCATGAAAATTACGTCCTCTTAATATCGTTTATTTAAGGTCCAAGAATTTGTTTAAATTGCCATAGCGACTTTATAACAATGGTTTAGGGCTAAACGCAATACTCTTCGACCTCTTTTTTTTTAAAAAATAAGCGAAAAAAACATTGAATAATGAATAAAGTCACTTTCGTTGTGATTTTTTAGACAATTCATCCTGTATTTTCCCCTGTTCTTCCATCAACTGATCGACTTTAGCATGCAGCTGCAGGATCAGTTTTTCTAGATGCTGTACGTCCTTCAGCGTCACTAATCCTATACGATTCAAGGAATGATGAACAGAGTGATCAATTAATTTTTCAACTTTATCTTTGGTATCTGTGACAGACTCTTTGGCCTTTTCTGAGACTTTTTCGACAGTTTGGTCGGCAATGTCAGTCGTTTTGGATTCTAGCTCTTCTCCCACCTTGACCAAAGAGTCGAATAATTTATTGCCTTCTTCTTCGGCACGAGAGAATGCACCCAGTCCAGCCAGCCAGATTTGTTTGGTATATTTTCGAAAGTCGAGGACCGACTTACGCTCTGATCCTAATCTCGACTTAGCTTTTGATATTTTTTGTTCTGTTTCCGGAATTGCATCCATTGCCGCTTCAGATTTGTCCATGTGCACGCCTCCTGATTATTTTCTATGCAAATTTTATATAGAAATCTACAAAATTACAGCATATTAGCAAATTTAATACTTGCCAGTTTTGCTAAACTGTTCTACAAAGCAATTTATTTCATGTTTTAAGTTTAATCCCTGAAATATCAATTAGGCAGGATGTTTTATATTTCAAATTTTTCAGGAAAGGATTGGTTGTATCTATGAGCGAATCGCAGCAAAGTCAAAAGCAGCCGCACTTATTGCTGACAATGACTTTAATTGTTTTAGAAACAATTTTCACTTTTATTCTAAAACATGATCGCGTTGTTGCATTACAAGCTAAAAAGTTTATTGATGAAAATATCGCTATTAAGATTAATAGTTATATTCCTTATTTCGACTTTTATGTGCAGTTTACCGATAAGGGTCTGCTATTTGACCATAAAGCGCCAAATAAGATCATTGACCTTGATGTGCGTACTAATCTATCCGATCTGATCAAAATCTTTATTTTTGGTAATCGTCGCAGTATTAAGGCTATGCGTATTGATGGCAATCAGATCCTGAAAGACGAATTCCGTGATCTGCTGACCCTGTTTGCCCTGCCGAAACTGCTTGCTGACTGGAAACAGTGGCTGTATGAACCAAGAGACGAGTCTGAAGTCGTTACTTCACGTAATCGTCTGGCCCCACTTCTAGATAAAATTGACCAGCAACGTTCTAAAATTAACACCCTACAAGTAGAAGTTAAGCAGTATGAAAACCGGATTCGACGCATGCAACGTCGTCAGAAGCAAATTAATATAATCTTTGGTCTTATCACTGTAGGTTTAATTACGTTATTAGTATATAATTGGCTTGCTTAATAAAGCCTTCTTTTTGGTACGATTTAACGTTTCACTTTGCATAATAAAAAAACTTGACTATTTTAGTCAGGATTCTTAAAATCGACACATCTAGTCTAACCATGTGTATCGAATCATGCGCTTAACCACTCGCGGTCGCTACGCAGTGACTGCTCTTCTTGATCTAGCTTTGCAGCCAACTGAACAAACGATCACGCTTGCTGAAATTGCAGCTCGTCAAACTATTTCCGTTGCCTATCTTGAGCAGTTATTTGCGAAACTAAAACGTCATGGCTTAGTTTCAAGTGTCCGTGGTGCCAATGGTGGTTATCATTTGGCGCGTAATGCTCAGGACATCACTGTGTTAGAAATCATTGAAGCTGTAAACGAAACTGTTGATGCCACTCGCTGCGACCATAAAGGCAACTGCCAAAATGGTGCGATGTGCTTGACTCACGATTTATGGCAGGAACTCTCCCACCACATTGCCGATTATCTCGCAAAAATCTCGCTTGCTGACCTTGTAGCACGTGACAACGTTCAAACCGTTTCACTTCGCCAAAATTCAGCATCTTTTGATTCAGCTCTTTTATCGGTTACAGGTATTTGACATGAAACGTCCGATTTATCTTGACTATGCAGCAACCACTCCTGTAGACCCTCAAGTTGCAGAACGCATGATGGAATGCTTAACTTTCGAAGGTACCTTCGGTAATGCTGCATCTCGTTCACATGCATACGGCTGGCAAGCGGAAGAAAAAGTTGAATACGCACGTGAACAGGTCGCTAACCTTATCAAAGCTGACCCACGTGAAATCGTATGGACTTCTGGTGCAACTGAATCTGACAACCTTGCCCTAAAAGGTGTAGCTCAGTTCTATGCATCTAAAGGTAAACACATTATTACGTCTAAAATTGAACATAAAGCAATTTTGGATACATGCCGTGAGCTGGAGTCTGAAGGCTTTGAAATTACTTACCTGGAACCACAACCAAAAACTGGTTTAATTACACCAGACATGGTTGAAGCTGCAATTCGTCCAGATACCATTCTTGTTTCCCTGATGATGGTAAACAACGAAATTGGTACCGTAACGGATGTTGCTGCAATTGGTGAAATCACTCGTGCCAAGAAAATTTTCTTCCACGTAGATGCTGCACAGGCTGCAGGTAAAGTTGAAATTGACCTTTCTCAACTGAAAGTCGACCTGATGAGCTTCTCTGCACACAAAATCTATGGTCCTAAAGGCATCGGTGCTCTGTTCGTACGTCGTAGCCCACGTGTACGCCTGAAAGCACAAATGCATGGTGGCGGTCACGAACGTGGCATGCGTTCTGGTACGCTTGCGACTCACCAGATCGTAGGTATGGGTGAAGCATTCGAACTTGCAGGTAAAAACTTGCATTCTGAACAAGCGCGTTTACGTGTACTTCGTGACAAACTTTGGAATGGTTTACGTGACCTTGAACAGGTATTCCTGAATGGCCACGAAACTTATAACGTTGCGAACTACCTAAACGTGAGCTTCAACTTTGTTGAAGGTGAATCACTAATGATGGCTCTGAAAGATGCAGCAGTATCTTCAGGTTCAGCATGTACCTCTGCAACACTAGAACCGTCTTATGTTCTACGTGCATTGGGCCTATCAGACGAATTGGCACACAGCTCAATCCGCTTTAGCTTGGGTAAATACACCACTGAAGAAGATATTGATCATGTACTTGAAGTCACTAAAGCTGCTGTTGAGAAGTTACGTGAACTTTCTCCGCTTTGGGATATGTACAAAGAAGGTATCGACCTTTCTACAGTTGAATGGGCTGAACACTAATCTTGCATCAAAGATAACAGCATTTATGTTGTTATCTCATTGATAAAAGTTTTTTAATCCCCATATTTAATATTAGGCTGACCCCGAGGTTTGGAGAAGCAACATGGCTTATAGCGAAAAAGTAATCGACCATTACGAAAACCCACGTAACGTTGGTGTTTTAGATAAAAATGCAGAAAACGTAGGTACAGGCATGGTGGGTGCACCAGCATGTGGCGACGTGATGCGTCTTCAGATTCAAGTGAATGATGAAGGTGTGATCGAAGAAGCACGTTTTAAAACTTATGGCTGTGGTTCAGCAATTGCCTCTAGCTCACTGGTAACCGAGTGGCTAAAAGGTAAAACTCTGGACGAAGCTCAAGCGATCAAGAATATTGATATTGCAACTGAACTTGCTCTTCCTCCAGTAAAAGTACACTGTTCTGTACTTGCTGAAGATGCCATTAAAGCTGCTGTAGAAGATTATCGTAGCAAAAAAGTGAAAGCTTAATTGCTGACGTGTATTTTTGAAGAAAGATTAACGGAGTTTTCATGATCCATTTAACTGAAAATGCTGCAACTCATATCAGCAATTACCTGAAAAATCGTGGTAAGGGTGAAGGCATTCGCGTTGGTGTGAAAACTTCAGGCTGTTCTGGTCTGGCTTATGTGCTTGAATTTGTCGATGACGCTGATACACATGATGAAGTATTTGAACAGTTTGGTGTTAAAGTTTTCGTTGACCCGAAAAGCCTGGTTTATCTCGAAGGTATGGAGATGGACTACGTAAAAAATGGTCTGAATGAAGGCTTCGAATTTAACAACCCGAACAAGAAAGGTGAATGTGGCTGCGGTGAATCCTTCACTGTATAAGGCTTAATCATTAGCGTACATTTATCCTTGCATCATTAAAACAGTGTCCTCTACACTGTTTTAATTGCATTTAGGCAGTAGTTTTTAGCTGTACATTGCAGTTAATTTGCATATTAATCGTGGATCCAATCTCCCATGAATCATTTTGAGTTGTTCAACCTCCCTGTCGCACTTGATATTGATTCAGCTGCTTTAAAAGCTGAATTTTTAAAGTTACAGCAACAATATCATCCAGATAAAGCTGCAGACAAAGACCAGGCCCTGATCAAATCAAGTGAAATCAATCAGGCATATAAGGTTTTGTCGGCCGTGGATAGTCGCGCTGCTTACTTACTTTCATTGAAAAAACAGGATTATCATCTGGATCAGTCCATCAGTGATTTTGAGTTCCTGCAAGATGCGCTTGAAATTCGTGAGCAGCTTGATGATGCAGCTTCGGCAGAAGATTTATCTTCCTTGAAAGTTGAAGTTCAACAGTGGATTGATGGTCTGGTGCGTGAATTCAAAATAGATTATGAAGAGGAAGACTGGGCTGAGGCTCGCGATACTGTGCGTAAACTGCGCTTCTTTGTCAAAGTCATGGCCGATATCGATAAAGCGGAAGACCGTTTCCTCGATGACGACAGCTTTGACCTCGATGACGATTTTTAATTTCTCTCTTTAATATTTAACGTGCAAAGGATGTAACACTATGGCTCTCTTGCAGATTGCAGAACCAGGTCAATCAAGTGCACCGCATGAACACCGCATTGCGATTGGTATCGATTTAGGCACCACCCATTCTTTGGTCGCCACGGTTCTTTCAGGTAAAGCCAAAGTACTTAATGATGAACAAGGACGTGTGTTACTTCCTTCTATCGTTCATTATGCAGAGCAAAGCACTCAGTACGGCTATGAAGCTGCACCATTCATAATGACCGACCCAAAGAATACCATCGTTTCTGTAAAACGTTTTATGGGTCGTTCTCAAGCGGATATTAAATTCCACCACCCGTATACCTTAGTGGGTGAAGCGAATGAAATGCCAGCATTTGAGACTGCTCAAGGTCGTAAAACACCCGTCGAAATTTCAGCACAAATCTTAAAACAGCTGAAAGACCGTGCAGAAGCAAGCTTGAAAAATGAGATTAATGGCGCTGTCATCACAGTTCCTGCATATTTTGATGAAGCACAACGTCAGGCAACTCGTGATGCGGCACAATTGGCTGGTTTAAATGTACTTCGTTTACTGAATGAACCTACTGCTGCTGCTGTAGCTTATGGTCTGGATCAGGAAACTAACCTCAGTACAGATCGCAACTATGTGATCTATGACCTAGGTGGTGGTACTTTTGACGTATCTATCCTGCGTTTCTCGCAAGGCGTATTCGAAGTATTAGCGACTGGTGGCCATACTGCTCTGGGTGGTGATGACCTGGATCGTCTGATTCTAAAATGGGCCAAGAAACAGCTGAATATTGAAACCCTCAATGATGCTGAATATGCACATTTCATTACAGCTGCGCGTAAAGCCAAAGAAGCGCTTTCTGATGCAGAGTCTGTAGAATTAAAACTGCTGGATCATGTCTTAACATTAGATCGTCCAACGTTTGAAGAAATCATTAAAGTTGCACTGGATAAAACGATTAGCGTTTGTAAACGTGTAATGCGTGATGCCAAACTGGAACTGGACGATATTCAAAATGTTGTTCTGGTAGGTGGTTCTACCCGCTCCTATGCCGTTCAGAAAGCAGTGCGTGAAGTGTTCAATCAAGAACCTCTATGTACCATCAATCCGGATGAAGTAGTTGCAATTGGTGCCTCGATTACTGCGAATCAATTGATTGGTAATTCAACCGACGGTTCATTATTATTAGACGTAACACCATTGTCTCTGGGTCTTGAAACCATGGGTGGTCTGGTAGAACGTCTGATTTCACGTAATACCGCGATTCCTGTGGCACGCCGTCAAGAATTCACCACCTATCAAGATGGTCAGACCGCGATGTTGATCCATGTAGTTCAGGGTGAACGTGATCTGGTGGAGCATTGCCGTAGCTTGGGTCGCTTCGTGCTCCACGGTATTCCCCCAATGACTGCAGGTCAGGCACGTATTGAAGTGACTTTCCAGGTGGATGCTGATGGTCTATTAACCGTAGCTGCGCAAGAAACCACATCTGGTGTGAAAGCACAGATTGATATCAAGCCATCTTATGGTTTATCGAGCGAAGATACAGAGCGTTTACTGCTTGAAGGTTATAAATTTGCTGAAGAAGACAAGAACCTGCGTCATCTTCAGGAAACTAAAGTTGAAGCCCAACGTGAACTTGAAGCACTTACTCAGGCCCTGAAAATGGATGCGACGTTGTTAAGTGAACAGCAGCTTACTGATCTGCAAGCTGCTCAAGCCAAGCTTGAACAGGAGCTGCAAGGTACAGATATCAAAGCGATTGAATCTGCCGTAGAACAGCTTAAAATACATAGTGATGCATTTGCAGCTGCTCGTATGAACCAGCATATCGATGCAGCACTGAAAGGTACTAAACTCGACGACTGGTCAAACTCAAACTAATTTAAGGTAAAGACTATGCCACGTATTAAAGTTCTTCCACATGCGCAAATTTGCCCTGAAGGTGCTGAGTTTGAAGTTGAACAAGATGCCAATTTATGTGAAAGCCTGCTAAATAACGGGATTAAGATTGAACATGCTTGCGATATGTCATGTGCATGTACCACATGTCACGTGATTGTGCGTCGTGGCTTTGACAGCCTGGAAGAAATGAATGATGTTGAAGCAGATTTGTTAGACCGTGCATGGGGCCTTGAGCCTGATTCACGTTTGTCTTGTCAGGTCAAAGTGGTGGACGAAGATCTGGAAGTTGAAATTCCGAAATACACCATCAACCATGCTTCAGAAAATCACTAAGCGATTTTCATAAAAAACCACGCTTGAGCGTGGTTTTTTTACATCTGATCTTTATGGCGATTGATTTTTGTCTTAACTCGCGCGACTGGTCTTTTTTTCTGATTGATCTGACCTGGTTTCATATTCCTGCTTCTCAGTCTCTTTTTCTAATACCACAGGTTCTGCTGTACTCGCTGGTAGATGTTCAATGATTTCATCTTCAAGTTTTAACTTTACAATACCTTGTGAATTGGTCATCTTCTGCTGGGTCTGAATCCGCTTAATCATATTTTCAAGCACATGCACCAGTTTAGGATATTCGTAGTTCTGTACTTCATCCAGATTAAGTAACAGATGGAAACCTTTATATTCGTAGTCAAACCAGCGTTGATAATCAATTTTCTCTGAAGTAAATCGCTCCATTACCTGCCAGGTACGTACTGGCTCTTTAATCCCCTTCAGGAATACTGGTTTTTTTCCTGCACAAAGATAGTCATTCTTGATAAGTGTATGGGTATCTTCAGAAATCAGGATTTCATCTACTTCAGCAGCACATTGCAATCGTGCTGCCAGGTTGGCATCCCGTCCCACAATCGTATAAGCCATACGGTGATTAGCACCATAATTGCCAACGTGACAATAACCCGTCGAAATACCCATACGGATGTGTAGCGGTGGATAGCCCATTTTCACCCAGCGTTCACGCAGGATTTTCATCTGCTGACGCATGGCAATCGCCATATCCAGACAGTTTTTGGCATCCTGCTCAACACCATCAGAATGCGGATCACCGAAAAAGATCAGGATCGCATCACCCATGAATTTATCTACCGTGCCTTCATAGTGCTTGGCGATTTCTGTCATGTGACTGAGATAGTCATTCAGCAGGAAGGCCAAGTCATCTGGAATGAGCGTTTCAGAGAGTTCCGTGAAACCCTGGATATCGGAAAAAAATACAGTAAGTTTCTTACGTTTATATTCAATCTTGGCTTCAGACTCACCTTTCATAATTGATTGCCACAGCTGCAAGGGTGCATAACGGCTCAGCTGGTTGGCAAATTCCATATAACGGTTCATCTGATCATAATAATGATTCTTTTTCTGCGCCATATAACGTGCACGCGTGGTTTGATAGTAATTCCCCACACCAAAATAGGTCACCAGACAAAGGAAGCCCAGAACCGTCAACTCATTGCTGGTTGGCTGAAAATATTCACCAAAACCAAAGATAAAAATATTGCAGAAATAAAAAATGGCAATACCGATCAGGCTTGCCAATGAAAACGTCAAAAATGAAATTTTGTTACTGATTGCGGTATACAGCAATGCGACCAATCCCAATAAAGACAGTACCAGACTCATATGCATTGCAGAAAGAATGACTGCAATTACAGCAATGTCGAGCACAAAGAAGACATTACGCTTGATACTAGTATTGTAGCGATAGATGAGCCAGCGCGACAGCTTCGGCAGAGCCAGTATAATCGCAAGAAAGAAAAACGGGATAAAAATCTGGTACTGCGTATCAGGCTCTGTATAGTGAAAAACGACGATGACCAGCGACAGCATGATATATCCCATCAATCGATGGAAATATTCAAACTGTTTCGGCTCTTTATGTACCCAATCGTCTATTTGCACTCAGTTGCTCCTTGCAGCACTGTATAATTTACAGGCCTGATTGCAGCATGGGATCAAATTAATCCATACGCCAGTCGAATGGCATATCTCCCTGACCACGTAGAGCCAGCATTAACGTCTGACGCATATGAGCAAGAACTTCACTGCTATAAGGAACCGCAGGAGTTCCCCACACTGGTTTTGGCCAAGCCACATCGTTCTGGTAACGAACTACATGATGAAAATGCAGCTGTGGAACCATATTACCTAATGCAGCCACATTCATTTTGTCTGCACGGAATACACGCGCAAGCTGACTAGACAACCAGCTTGATTCACGCAGGAACTGTTCCTGGTCGGCCTGGCTAAGTTCATATAATTCTGTAATGCCCGGCACACGTGGAATCAGGATTAACCACGGAAATTGCATATCATTCATCAAACGACATGTTGATAAAGGAAAGTCGCCTACAAAAAACGTATCTTGAGCAAGTTGAGGATGCAAACTAAACATATCTTTATAAATGATGCAAAATTAGAATGATGGCTAATACTAACATATCCAGTGCTAGCTGAATATTGTGAGCAATGTGTTTAAATACAAATTTGGAGGATTTGTTATGAACTCGGTCACAACTCAGACTTTACCGAATCACACAAATTAATCAAGACTTTCTTTCCATTGAGGGGTGACTTCGCCATCGATTTAAACGAATGGTCAGAATTCCTTTTCTGACCCATTTTTTAAAACCTTTTTAATGCAGCTCTTTCAGCAGGCTATCCAGCAAATCGTTTAAAAACTGAATACGTTTCTGATAGTCTTCGAGCATGACCATGACTTTCAAACGTTGCCCGCCATTCATCCGGAAATAGGTCGGATGTTTCTGCATCATCTGGATAATACTCATGGCCTGCACTGGCGTATCCGGAGCAAATTCGATATGACCGCCCTGACCGCCAATGTCGATTTTGGTAATGCCCAGCTGTTCTGCTTTTAGACGAAGCTGATGTACTGCAAATAGCTGCTTCACTGGTTGTGGTGGAATACCAAAACGGTCAATCAGCTCCATACGGATATTGTCGAGTTTGTCTTGGGTATTGGTATTACTGATACGTTTATAGAACAGCAGACGCTGATGTACATCCCCCAGATAGTCATCCGGAATCAAGGCTGGCATATGCAGATTAATTTCTGCCGTTAAAGATAATGGTGCATCAAAGTTCGGTGTCTTGCCCTTTTGAATGGCTTTGGTAGCTTTTTCCAGCATTTCCATATATAGGCTATAACCTATCGCCTGCATCGAACCACTTTGCTGTTCACCCAAGAGTTCACCTGCACCCCGGATTTCCAGATCTTCGGTTGCCAGCATAAAACCCGCGCCCAGATTTGAAGCCCGTTGAATCGCATCCAGGCGTTTTTCAGCATCGCCTTTTAAACCTTTTATCGATGGAACCAAGAGATAAGCATACGCCTGGTGATGGGAACGACCAACACGCCCCCGCAACTGGTGCAACTGGGCCAGACCGAGCTTATCCGCACGTTCAATAATGATGGTATTGGCACTCGGCACATCGATTCCGGTTTCAATAATAGTCGAGCACACCAGAACATTGTATTCCTTGTGATAGAACTGCTGCATGACCTGCTCCAGCTCACGTTCACGCATCTGCCCATGGGCAACAATGACACGCGCTTCTGGTACCAGTTCACGTAGGCTTTCTGCCGCACGGTCAATGGTATCCACTTCGTTATGCAGGAAATAAACCTGACCACCACGCAGCAATTCACGCAGAATCGCCTCTTTAATGGTGTCATTGGTCTGTTCCTGTACAAAGGTTTTTACTGCCAGACGACGTGCTGGTGGTGTCGCGATTATTGAAAGATCACGCATACCACTAAAAGCCATGTTTAGGGTACGGGGAATTGGTGTTGCGGTCAGAGTCAACATATCCACATCGGCACGTAGAGCCTTAATACGTTCTTTGTCCCGCACCCCGAAACGGTGTTCTTCATCGACAATCATCAGGCCAAGATTGTTGAATTGGACATTTTCCTGCAAAATTTTATGCGTACCAATCACAATATCCACTTTGCCTTCTGCCAGGTCATCAATCGTTTTA
Organism: Acinetobacter sp. VT 511; assembly: GCF_001077515.1. Taxonomy (NCBI): domain Bacteria; kingdom Pseudomonadati; phylum Pseudomonadota; class Gammaproteobacteria; order Moraxellales; family Moraxellaceae; genus Acinetobacter; species Acinetobacter sp. VT 511. Next base: position 89,028 of record NZ_LFRE01000058.1, read on the forward strand.
GTATGTGCCTTAGAAGAACCGAAACGTGACAACACTTCAATGCGTACTGGCCAGTCCGCAAAGCGGTCTTTAAAGGATTCATAGTGCTGTTGTGCTAACAAAGTGGTTGGGACCAGAACTGCGACTTGACGGTTATTCTGCACCGCCACAAAAGCAGCACGCATTGCGACCTCAGTTTTCCCAAAGCCCACATCACCACAAACCAGACGATCCATTGGTTTGGCCTGCTGCATGTCATATAAAGTTGCTTCAATGGCATTGGCTTGATCTAACGTTTCTTCATAGGCAAAACCGCTGGCAAACTGCATATACAGGCTTTGATCCAGTTCAAAACTAATCCCGGGCTTGGATGAACGTCGTGCCTGTATATCCAGTAATTCGGCTGCGACATCGTGAATCTGTTCCAGTGCCTTACGTTTTGCTTTGCTCCAGGCATCTGTTCCGAGCTTATGTAGTGGTGCCAGATCAGGATCACCACCACTATAACGGCTGATCAGATGCAGATTGGTGACTGGTACATAAACCTTGGCATCATCGGCATAATCCAGTTGCAGGAATTCATGGTCCTGATCGTCAATGCTCAAAGTAATCAGGCCGGCATAACGCCCTACACCATAATCAATATGTACAACTGGGGCACCAATGGTCAGCTCGGTCAGACTGCGAATCAGGAATTCTTCGGATACTTCCTGTTGACGCTTGCGACGGCGCTGTACCACCCGATGTTCATAGAGCTGGTTTTCCGAAATCACAGTGATACGATCAGTCAAAACCAGACCACGTTCTAAGGGTGCACTAGTAATGGCAATCGCATGTAATGATGCGACAAAGGCATCAAAATTCTCGACAGTCGGGATATCACCCAGACTTGGACGCAGTGCATCTTTTAGAGTTTCTCGGCGACCTGCACTTTCAGCCACGAGTAGAACAGGATGATTAGCTGCATCGATATATTTTTTAACTTCGATGAATGGCTTTTCCCGTTTCGGATCGACCGGCAGTCGTGGCGGTGTCTGAGTATCCAGATTTATCACGCCAGCTTTTTCATCAAAAACATCTTGAGAGGCAATAATGCGACCAAACTGGTTCAATTGTTCCAGCACAAGATTAGTCTGGGTAAACAGCATTTCCGGAGGTAGAATTGGCTGATCCACATTATGACGGCGATCCTCATAACGACGTACCACCTCAGCCCAAAACTGGTTTAATGACTCTTCCAGACCGCGATCTGTAATGACAATGCCATTCTTTGGTAAGTATGAAGCCAAAGTGCTGTGAGCTTGCATCGCTTCTGCACTAAAGAAAAGCGGCATGTAAAACTCAATACCCGGCGAAGCAATACCATCCATGACATCTTGATACATCGGGTTTTTCTTGGGGTTTGCTGTCGGGAACAGCTCACCATAACGGTCCCGGAAAGTGGCGCGCCCTTCTTTCAGTGGAAATTCTTGTGCCGGTAATACGGTAAATTGTTCTAAAGTTCGCGTAGTGCGCTGGGTTTCCGGATCAAAAAATTTCAGCGTTTCAATTTCATCATCGAACAGGTCAATCCGGATCGGTGCATCCTGACCAGAGGCATAAATGTCCATGATGCTGCCGCGGACTGCAAATTCACCATGGTCATATACCGTATCAACCAGATGGTAACCCGCCTGAATCAGTTTTTTCTTTTGCTGTTCCAGATCAAGCTTTTGCCCGACACGAATATCAAAGTGTTCACCCAATACCCATGAGCTTGGTGCTACACGCTGTGCCAGCGTAGAAGCAGATAACAGCAACACCCCGGTTTGCGGCATATTGGAAAGAATTGCCAGACGTTCAGAGACAATGTCCTGATGCGGAGACAGACGGTCATAAGGCAAAATTTCCCAGTCTGGAAATATAGTCGGCTTGATGCCATAAAATTCCAGTTCACTTTCCAGCTGACCAAGGTGCTGATTATTGCGGGCCACAACCACAAATAACTGTTTATGCTGCTTGGCAATTTCCTTCAGCAATAATGCTGTGGATGATCCCTGCAGGTTGCCTAACCAGCGTCGTTCACCAGCCTTGAGTTGTTTTAAATTGAGTTGGGAAATTTCTTGTTGGAACATGTATATAGCTTTAAAGTCTAAACAACATATCCCTTATACTATCACGATGGTATCTGCGCATTTCGTTATTTTTATGCAGTCTTTGCTATCAGGAGAATAATGGTTTCTTTCCACTTCAAATGCTATTTTTTCTCACGCAGAAAATTTCGGTAGTAATCATTCAACTTTTCTACGATTACTTTAAATTGCAGCAAATTTTCTTCAGTATTGCCTAATCTTGAATTAAAACGTTGATTGGCAATTTCCAGATCAATTTTTTCATTAATGATCATAGCTGTAGAATATAATTCTTTCAAATCATTAAATGTTTTCATGCGTCGGTTAGACAGATATTCCAGTCTTTCACCTAGCTCCTGATTTAAATTAATTCCATCCACAATATAACCAGTCCCTTCTATATATTGGATATGATTCTCTTCCAAAAAAGCCTGAGCCGGATCAGGTTTGTTTGATTTAAATAAGTTACTGATTTTTTCAAACATGCTATACACTCAATTCATCGTATGATCGATATAGTCTAGATGAAAATGCCCCAAACCCACAGACGGGATTTGAGGCAAATGGTTAAAATCAGCACGAACCTATAAATCGTGATTCAAAACCTTAAGAACTTCAGGATACTTGCTCCAGCTGATTGATCTCGCTAGGTACTTCCGAGACCAGATTTTCAAAGGCAAAGATTTGATCTAACTGAGCCTGACTGAGCAGACCCAGCTCCAGTACGACTTGAGGCACAGTTTTATTTTCACGAATACACTGTTTTCCGATTTCATCACACATGCCGTGCCCTAGCAGTGGTTCCAGTAAAGTGATAATACCGATGCTGCGCATCACGGCATTTAAACAGTTCTGCTCATTAGCCTGAATGCCGGCAATACATTTTTGCTGTAGCGTCTGCATACCGTGGGTCAGTAATTGAATCGATTCATTTAAAGATACCGCGATGACAGGTTCCATGACATTGAGCTGTAATTGTCCAGCTTCCGCTGCCATGGTCACGGTCAGGTCATTGCCAATTACCCGAAATGCAATCTGATTCACCACTTCCGGAATCACTGGATTCACTTTGGCTGGCATGATCGAAGAACCTGCTTGTAATTCTGGCAAGCGGATTTCTGCCAAACCGGTACGTGGTCCAGAACTTAAGAGACGTAAGTCATTACAGATTTTGGACAACTTGACTGCCAGACGTTTCAGGCTGCTAGACAGAATAATGAATACGCCACAATCACTGGTCGCTTCTACATAATCTTCCGCGCCTTTTAAAGGCAGATCAGTAATGTGTGCCAAAGTTTCTACAACACGCTTGGCATAACCCGTTGGTGTATTTACACCAGTTCCAATTGCTGTTGCACCCAGATTAACTTCCAGCAATAACTGACGCATCTGCTCAATCAGCTTAAAATCTTCTTTTAATAAAGTCGCAAAAGCGCGGAACTCCTGCTCCATAGTCATAGGAACGGCATCTTGCAATTGAGTACGGCCCATCTTGATCACATACTGAAATTCTGTAGCCTTACTATATAAAGTATCAATCAAAGATTTTTGCACATTGAGCAGTTCATCTAAACGTGTATAAGTCGCTAGACGCAGTGCCGTGGGATAGACATCATTGGTAGATTGCGATGTATTCACATGATCATTCGGATGCAGAATATGATATTCCCCTTTACGATGCCCCATCAGTTCCAGCGCACGGTTGGCAATTACTTCATTGGCATTCATATTGATGGAAGTACCGGCTCCGCCCTGATAAGGATCCAGTGGAAAAGCATCCTGCCAGTTTTCCGGATGTTGAATCAGCTCATCACAGGCTTGCTGAATGGCTGCACATTGTTGTTCTGAAATTTTCTGAAAATGTAGATTGGTTTGTGCAGACGCTTTTTTAACTTGTGCTAAAGCGCGGATAAAGTGTAATTGCTGTCCTACAGTTAAACCTGATATCTGAAAGTTTTCCAGCGCACGTATAGTATGAATTCCATAATAATTATGCTGTGGAATCTGTTTTTTACCCAATAAATCCTGTTCGATTCTATTCAAGTCAATTTGAAGCATATTATCCATATTTTTTACTCTTGGCGATGATGCACCTTAATGGTGCTCTTTCACTATGCGCGGAGTGGTCAGAAACAAATAGAAATCTTTTAAGTGATATTTGCAACAAAATATGTCTAATTCGCATTTGCTGTTAGTTTTGTAACTTTGTGTAATAAAATAACAAAAGTTTAATGATTTTAACTATTTATTAAAAATTAGCTTCTTAGCTCTAAATTAGACTATTCTTGGCTTTATTTAGCCATTTTAAATTTCATAAGATTATATTTAAAAAATCAAATCTACATAAAGCATACATAAAAACTGCCTAACTGTTACAGAGTGTAATTTTTAAACCGTGTTTGAATCACTGCCCTGTGAACGCAGTACAAAAAATCATCCCGGATGATGATGTGCAATATTTAAGGATACTCTGCCTATGAGCTCGCTAAACCCGACACTGATTACTTTTCTGTTTTATATCGTCGCCATGATTGGAATTGGTTTATACGCCTATCGTGCAACGTCCAATTTTGATGAATATATTTTGGGTGGGCGAAGTCTGGGCAGTGTGGTGACTGCACTTTCGGCAGGCGCCTCCGACATGAGCGGCTGGCTGCTGATGGGTCTGCCTGGTGCAATTTACCTGTCTGGCTTGTCTGAAGTCTGGATTGCGATTGGTCTGATTATTGGTGCCTGGCTGAACTGGCTCCTGGTGGCTGGCCGCCTGCGTGCCCACACCGAATACCAGAACAATGCCCTGACATTGCCCGATTATTTTACCAGCCGTTTTTCGGATAAGAAGCGGATTTTACGCTTGCTCTCTGCAATCGTGATTCTGGTGTTCTTTGCGATTTACTGTGCTTCCGGCATGGTTGCAGGTGCACGCTTATTTGAAAGCCTGTTTGGCTGGGACTATACCACTGCACTCTGGCTCGGTGCTGTTGCCACGATTCTGTATGTGTGTATCGGTGGATTTCTGGCGATCAGCTGGACCGATACCTTTCAGGCCGGTTTGATGATTTTCGCCTTGTTAATTACCCCGATCATTACCTATCTGGCATTGGGTGATAATGCTCAACAGGTCGGTACATTGCTTGAAACAGCCCGTCCACATGCATCCAATATGCTGGAAGGTCTGAGTATAGTGGCGATTATTTCAAGTTTGGCATGGGGCTTAGGCTATTTTGGCCAACCGCATATTTTAGTGCGTTTTATGGCGGCAGATTCGGTAAAAACCATTCCCGCTGCACGTCGTATCGGCATGACCTGGATGATCCTGTGTTTGGTGGGTGCAATGTCTGCAGGTTATATCGGAATTGCTTATTTTGCAGCTAATCCTGATTTACCTGCTGCAGCGATCGTGAACCAGAATCCTGAAACAGTCTTTATGGAACTGACCAAAATCCTGTTTAATCCTTGGGTGGCTGGCATCGTTCTGGCTGCAATTCTGGCTGCGATTATGAGTACGTTAAGTTGTCAGCTGCTGGTCTGTTCTACGACTCTTACCGAAGATTTATACAAAGGTTTCCTGCGTAAAAATGCTTCGCAAAAAGAACTGATCTGGGTTGGTCGTGGCATGGTGATTGTGATTTCCCTGATTGCAATTTCCTTGGCAATCAATCCGAACAGCAAGGTTCTCGGTCTAGTGGCTTACGCGTGGGCAGGCTTTGGTGCGGCGTTTGGCCCATTGATCATCTTCTCGCTGTTCTGGAAACGCATGACTCTCAATGGCGCAATTGTGGGCATGGTAGTAGGTGCAGTAACCGTAATTGCCTGGAAAAATTATATGGGCGATACAGGTTTGTACGAGATTATTCCCGGCTTTATTCTGGCAGCGCTTAGCATTGTGATTGTTAGTTTGCTAGATAAGGCTCCAAGTCACGATGTAGTCAATCGTTTTGAACTGGCGAAAGCCGAATATCAAAAAGAAATGGCAGAAATGAAGAAATAGTCTTTCTATTTCAAAAACAAAAGGGACTTTATGTTCCTTTTGTTTTATCAGCATTTTATACTTTAGCTTTGGCAGGTACTTTCAGCCTGATCTGCTGGGTTTCCTTAATTACTTCCATCACCGGATAACTGCGGGTTTCTTTTACGCCCGGCAACTGCCACAGAATATCTCCGGAAATTTTACGGAATTCATCCATATTCGCACAGCGGATTTTTACTACAAAATCAAAGCCACCACTGATCATATGACATTCCACAATATCCGGAATATGCTGCACTGCTTCAGAAAATTCTTCCAGTACATTCGGTGTAGTTTTATCCAGCAAGATCTCGACGAAAACTACAAAACCGTTACTCAGCTTGACGGGATTCAGACGGGCTTCATAACCGAGAATAAATCCTTCCTTGGTCAATTTTTGCACCCGTGCCAGTACTGCTGTTGGCGACAGGTTCACCATTTCTGCCAGTTTGATATTGGAAATTTTCGATTCAGATTGCAGCAAATCAAGAATACGAATATCTATTCGGTCAAGGCTTACATATGGGCTATTCATTAGAATTATTCTCTAAAAATGATACAAACTATAGTGAGATATTCGTCAATTATTTTGGGATTATAGATTAAAACTCATTCAACTCAAAGAAACGTTTGACGCAGTACAGGAAGTCACTATGTCCACCATCCTACGCCCAAATTCGCACTCGAATGCCATGCAGCAATCGAATTATATTGCTGAATTTAAGGATAAAAATGAATATGAACAGCGCATTAATTTTGCATGGCGACGTGCAGAATCCGAGTGCGTGGAAACCCTGCTGGAACATAGTGAAATTTCCTCGGAACTGACGGACAAAATCCAGAACCTGGCTTTTGATCTGGCGCATTCCTTACGTGAACGTAAAGGTTCAGGTGGCAAGGCCGGCATTGTGCAAGGGCTATTACAAGAGTTTTCGCTGTCTTCTCAGGAAGGTATTGCATTGATGTGTCTGGCAGAAGCTTTGCTGCGTATTCCGGATACGGCGACCCGCGACCTGTTAATTCGTGACAAGATCAATCAGGGCAACTGGAAAGAACATCTCGGGCAAAGCCAGCTGATGTTTGTCAATGCTGCGGCCTGGGGACTGATGCTGACCGGAAAGCTGATGGAAACCCCACAACAGAAAAGTCTGTCAAGTCTGTTAACTGGCCTTTTGGCACGCAGTGGCCGTGGCATTATCCGCAAGGCGGTCGATGTGGCGATGCGTATGATGGGTGAACAGTTTGTGACTGGCGAAACCATTGATGAAGCACTGAAAAATGCCGAACGTCTGGAAGAAAAAGGTTTCCAATATTCTTATGACATGCTGGGTGAAGCAGCACTAACCTATCCGGATGCAGAACGTTATTATCAGGATTATCAAAATGCAATTCATGCCATCGGTCAGGCATCAACAGATAAAGATGTTTATAACGGCCCGGGTATTTCCATTAAACTGTCTGCGCTGCATCCACGTTATCAACGCTCACAGATGGATCGTGTTAATGATGAACTGTATAGCAAAGTACTGAATCTGGCGGTTCTGGCGAAAAAGTACAATATCGGTCTGAATATCGATGCGGAAGAAACCGAGCGTCTGGAAATTTCCTTAGAGCTTTTAGAACGCCTGTGTTTTGAACCGACACTCAATGACTGGAAAGGCATTGGTTTCGTGATTCAAGCCTACCAGAAACGCTGCTTCTATGTCGTGGATTACATCATTGATCTGGCTAAACGCAGCCAGAAACGCCTGATGATCCGTCTGGTCAAAGGTGCGTATTGGGACAGCGAAATCAAGAAAGCCCAGATCGAAGGTATGGCGGATTATCCGGTATTTACCCGCAAGGTACATACTGACCTGTCCTATATTGCCTGCGCACGTAAACTGCTGGCAGAACCTGATTATATCTATCCGCAATTTGCTACTCACAATGCACAGACTGTGGCCACCATTTACCAACTTGCCAACCCGGAACGTTACTACGCCGGTCAATACGAGTTCCAGTGCCTGCACGGCATGGGTGAACCGCTATATGAAAATGTGGTCGGTGACAAAGCGGCTGGCAAGCTCGGTATTCCATGTCGTATCTATGCCCCAGTCGGCAATCATGAAACCCTATTGGCCTATCTGGTACGCCGTCTGCTGGAAAATGGTGCCAATACTTCTTTCGTGAATCGCATCGCGGACAAGAGCTTAAAAGTTGAAGATCTGATCGAGAATCCTCGTCAGACAATTATAAAGACCGCTCAACAGGAAAATGTATTGGGTACCAAACATCCTCATATTCCCTATCCTCAAGATCTTTATGGCACACGTATCAATTCATCTGGACTGGATCTGGCCAATGACGCGGAACTCAATGCTTTAAATGAAGTTGCAGCAAGTCTGGCTGATACCCAGTTCCAGGCAGCAGCAATGGGCACAGCTTTTTCAGAACCTGATACAAGTAATACTGTACACGTAATCAATCCAGCTCAGCATCAGGATATCGTCGGTACCGTTTATGAAGCAACGACTGAACAGGCAGAAATTGCCCTGATCCAAGCTGCCAATGCACAACATTTCTGGGCCAATCTGCCAAAGAATGAACGTGCCGCCTGTCTGAATAAAGCCGCCGAGCTGATGCAGCAACGCCTGCTGCCCTTGATGGTTCTGCTATCGCGTGAAGCTGGTAAAACCTATGCCAATGCCATTGCTGAAGTACGTGAAGCGATTGACTTCCTGCGTTATTATGCTGGCCAGATGTCAGATCTGTCTGAAAATGTCCATATCCAGCCTTTGGGCATCGTACTGTGTATTAGCCCCTGGAACTTCCCGCTGGCAATTTTTACCGGCCAGATTTCTGCAGCACTGGTGGCGGGTAATACTGTGATTGCCAAACCGGCTGAGCAGACTCCGCTGATTGCCGCCCAAGCTGTACAAATTCTCTGGGAAGCTGGCATTCCACAAGATGTATTGCAACTGTTGCCCGGTCGTGGTGAAACCATTGGTGCCCAGCTGAGCCAGGACTCCCGCATTCAAGGCATCATGTTTACCGGCTCTACCGAAGTAGCAAAGATTCTGCAAAAAACTGTAGCCAAACGGTTAAACCAGTTTGGCGAAAGTGTGACCCTGATTGCCGAAACTGGTGGCCAGAATGCCATGATTGTCGATTCATCTGCATTGACCGAACAGGTAGTGCTGGATGTAGTTAACTCTGCTTATGATAGTGCCGGTCAGCGTTGTTCCGCCCTGCGTGTATTGTGTGTACAGGAAGATAATCTGGACACTGTACGCCATATGTTAAAAGGTGCCATGCAGCAGTTGCGTGTTGGCAATCCAGTTCTGCTTAAAACCGATATTGGTCCGGTCATTGATGCCGAAGCCCAGCAGAACATTCAGAAGCATATTGACCAGATGCGCAGCAAAGGCCATAAAGTCCATCAATTGATGTTTAATCAGGATGCTTCTGAACTGGCTCAAGGCACCTTCATTCCGCCTACCTTAATTGAACTGCCCAACCTGAATGATCTGGAACGTGAAGTTTTTGGTCCGGTGCTACATCTGATTAGCTATAAAGCTGGCCAACTGCCACAATTGCTAGATCAGATCAATAGTAAGGGTTATGGCCTGACTATGGGTTTACATACCCGGATCGATGAAACCATGCAGACTGTGATCTCGAAAGCACATGTCGGCAACCTGTATATTAACCGCAATATTGTCGGTGCAGTCGTTGGGGTACAGCCATTTGGTGGTGAAGGTCTATCCGGCACTGGTCCAAAAGCCGGTGGTCCACTTTATATTTACCGTTTAATGCATCAGGTATCTGAGAAAAAGTTAGCTCAACCTTATGCGATGAATTCTGCTCAGGCAACGCTTGAAAATCCATTGCTACAGGAATTTAAAGCCTGGGTATATAAAACTTTCCCAACGATTTCCTTAACCACTCCGGCTAAAATCACAACTGGGCACAGTTTTAGCCTGCAAGGTCCAACAGGTGAAGAAAACCAGTACATGATCTTGCCACGTGAAAGTGTATTATCTCTGGCAACGAATGATGCTGATCAGATTCAGCAATTACTGGCGATTATATCGGTGGGTAGTCGCCCGGCTGTACTGGCAGACAATACTTTCATACTTAAACATTTACAAAGTATGTCAGCAAAAGTGGTAAAGGCTATTAAAGTGATTAAAGATATCGAATCTGGTGATTTCGAAGCTGTACTGCATCATGGTGATGCTTCTGCACTGATTGATCTGCAGCAGCGTATTGCAACACGTCAAGGTCCAATTGTAGGTATTACTCATCTAAGTTCCGGAAATTATGAGATTCCGGTGGAACGTTTTGTAATTGAACGTGCAATTAGCATTAATACCGCAGCAGCGGGTGGTAATGCCAGTTTGATGACCATGTCAGGCTTATAAGCAGCTTTATCACTTATTTTATTTTAATTTCTTTCCTCTTAAGGCCAAATCTCTCCCCTTTGTAGATTTGGCCTTTTTTTAGCAGATTTTCCAGCCTGTTTCCCTGAATAGTCTTAGGCAGAACAGCAATTTTTTGCTACCATCTTGGCTTTCAAAATATTTGCGATTTTTACTGCATATGACCTCATCTTATCAGCAACAACTGGATGCCAAAGTTGAACGCATTAGCGCGCAATTTGCCGAATATCAACCACCTGCTTTAGAAGTATTCGAATCACCTGAACAGTACTATCGCATGCGTGCTGAGTTTCGGATCTGGCATACAGAAGATGACCTGTTTTATGCCATGTTTGAACGTGATGAGAACAATAATAAAAAAGTCATCCGTATTGATGAGTTTCCGGTTGCCGACCGCAGTATTAATGCCTTAATGCCACTCTTATTGGCAGCACTTAAGGCTGAGCCTATTTTATCAAATCGTCTCTTTGAAGCGCATTTTCTTGCCACTTTAAAAGGTGAAATGTTGGTATCACTGGTTTATCGTTGCCCACTGACTGCTGAATGGGAAGCTGCAGCTAAAGCCATATCAGAACAACTCAATATTAAGATTTTTGGTCGTAGTCGTGGGCAGAAAGTCATTTTAACTGATGACTATGTTGTTGAAGAATTGACTGTGTTCGATCGCAAGTATCAATATAAGCAAATTGAAAGCAGTTTTACTCAACCCAATGCGCAAGTCTGCCAGAAAATGCTGGAATGGGCATGCAATGCTGCACAGCAGTCTGATAAAGACCTATTGGAGCTTTACTGTGGTAATGGCAACTTTACCTTACCACTCTCTACCTGCTTCCGTCGTGTATTAGCGACCGAACTGGCGAAATCTTCAGTCTATGCAGCTGAATGGAATATTCAGCAGAACGGTATCGACAATATTCAGGTGGCTCGTCTGTCTGCTGAAGAATTCACCCAAGCCTATAACGGTGAACGTGTGTTCCGTCGTTTGCAAGAAGCCAAAATTGATATTTCAACTTATGACTTCGATACCGTCTTTGTCGACCCACCACGTGCCGGTATTGATGATGAAACACTCAAGTTACTGCAGCGCTTCGAACGTATCATCTATATTTCTTGCAATCCAGATACATTGCATGACAATCTGAAACAGCTGTCTCAGACGCATAAAATTACTAAATTTGCCCTGTTCGACCAGTTCCCATATACCCATCATGTGGAGTCAGGTGTGCTGCTGGAAAAACGCTAAAAATATTGTTTCAATTTATTTTTTTGTTACATAAATGGAGTTTCTAATAGCTCCATTTTTTGTTTTTAAAATAATGGACTTATACATGAATTTCATTATTTCAACTGAATAATATCGTTTGAAACACCGGCTGCAATCGGAAATTTTGAAGACCGTTTGCTGCTTTTATCACATAGGTCCTATTGCTTTATTTATTTAATTGGCTATATTTCAAGCTATGTTAGATCATGTATGAAGGCTCTATGAGTTTTTGGCAAAAGTTGTTCACTGCTGAACAACAAAATGAACACAAGAATCAAATTGCTTGTGTTGAAAATGACTGCGCTTGTAAGTCAAATGAACAGCTTCTTGAAGCATTGGCAAAAGCAACTGATGAAGACGTGATTGTCGGTATCAAAAAAGTTCTCGCTTCTCGCGGCTATAGCCGTAAGGAACTGAATGAACTGCAGCACTTGCCATTACAGTAGTGGTCAGGCTTTATTTTAAAAAAGCATTTGTGAAAGCAAATGCTTTTTTATTGGCTGGAACTTTTAAATAGAAGCATTATTCAATCTGTATGTTCTGCTCTAGCTCTTGTCTTGGTTGAGTAGTGATCCTCAATAGTGCTTAGGCTATTTTAATCTTAAGCTTTCTACTTTTTTTCATCATTCCATTATTAACACAACTGATCAGTTCGCTGATTTTTCAGACATAACCATCGATAAAATCACAAAAACCCGTTAAACTTGGTTTCTTGAAACATTTGTACATCAATTGGCATTCAGTGGCATATGCAACAAACTCAACGTTTTCCCTTAGGTGCTCACCTTATGGTCAAACACTTCGGCTATACCCATCATGGTATTTATGCCGGACGAGGTCGTGTGATCCATTATTCCGGTTTTGCGCACTTATTTAAAAAGCACCCGATTGAAATTACCTCGATTGACAAGTTTAGTCATGGTAAACCAATCCAGGTTCAGGAATATGCGCATACCAAATATAAAGGCCGTAAAGTTGTGCGTCGTATGCGTTCACGCATGCATGAAAATAATTATCATCTGATTATCAATAACTGTGAACATTTATGTACCTGGGCAATTACTGGCGTGGAAAGCAGCCCGCAGGTGATCCGCATGATGAACCGTCTAACCACCATTGGTTATATCAGTTCGATGATGAGCTTCATGAACAGTATGTTTCTCACCTTAACCACCACCTGCTTTGCCTTGGCACTGTATATTAAAAAGAAATTACGCGACAAAGCAAAACGACGTTTGCAGCAATACCGTGAGCTACAGGAACAGTTCCAGGAACATACTCAGCAACCTGAAAAAACGCTAATTAAAAGCCCCAAATAAATGGGGCTTTTAATATGGACAAAAATAACCAACTTAACTCAGATGTCCTTTCCAGGACTGTAAAGGTTCAGGTATTTCCCGTCCTATAGAGCTTAAAGTTTCCCGCTCAACCAGGCGCACAATTGAATCAAGCGCCAGGTCATTGTCCTGTAGTCCAAAAGGTTCTTCCAGCTCGGCACTCAGCTCATCCAGGCCTAAAAACAGATAGGCAATCAATGCCACCAGGACTGGCGTCCATAACCCTAAATTGGCTTCCAGACTAAAAGGCAGAATAAAACAGAAAGAATACACCGCTCGATGTAACAGTACGGAATAAGAAAATGGCAACGGCGTCGACAGAATCCGGTCGCAACCTGCCTGAATATTTCCGAGCTCTACCGTATGCTGATTCAGGTTATTATAAATAATATCGGAGATCTGCCCTGATCGATAACATTCTACTAAATGCTTCTGCATCTGTTCCAGTACCCATTGCGCAGGATTAACCTGCTGCTTAAGCTGATTGAAAGCAATTGGATCAAACTGAGTATCAAGCTGATAATGCTCAATGTTACTCTCTTGCTGACGCAAACGATCGCGCAATAAATGGGTAAACAGCATCATCCGGTATAAGAGCAGTTCCCTGTCTTCAGTATCGAGTATGTGAGTATCCCGACTCAAGTGACGCGTGGTGGCGATCAATGCACCCCAAAGCTTACGCCCCTCCCACCAGCGATCATAGCAGGCGGTATTTCGAAAGCTCAGAAAGATCGAAAGAATTACCCCAAAGATGGTGAAGCCAATTGCAGGCACTGCAGGCAGGCTAAAAAAATGCTCCCGACTCAAATAAACCAGTACCCCAGAAATCAGAATCACTGAAATAAGCGCGGGTAATACCTTGGGCAAAATGGTGCCATGCCAGGCAAACAGCAGGCTAAAACTATTACTTTTATCACGGACGATCATGTTCTTGTTTTACACTCCATAGAAATAGCCCAACCGAAGTTGGGCTATCTAAAGGTTTATTAGAACCAAACTGTTTTGACTCTGCCGAAGCCAATTTGCCTTGGTAGAAGATAGTCAATACAATTTAAATCACTCACCGGATACAACTTATTTACCTGGCTTAAAGCTGTCTTTTAGATCCAGAATACGGTTAAACACTGGCTTTTCGCTTGAGTGATCATATTGATCTGCCACAAAGTAGCCTTCACGTTCAAACTGGAAGCGATCTTCCGGTTTAGCCTCTGCAAGTGCTGGCTCAATCACGGCTTGTACCACTTTCAATGACTCAGGGTTCAAGTTCGCCAGGAAATCATCCCCAGTTTCTGGATCAGATTCAGTGAACAGACGGTCATAGATACGAACTTCTGCAGGAATACCTTTCGTTGCAGATACCCAGTGAATTACACCTTTGACTTTACGGCCTTCCGGGTTTTTACCTAAAGTTTCAGGATCAATTGAACACTTCAGCTCAACGACTTCACCATTTTCATCTTTAATCACTTCATCACACTTGATGACATAAGCATGACGAAGACGCACTTCACCGCCAGGAATCAGACGTTTAAAGCCTTTAGGTGGTTCTTCTTCAAAGTCCTTACGGTCAATGTAAATTTCAGAGGTCAATGGAATCACACGCTCGCCCATATCCACATTTGGGTGACGAGAATGCGTCAGATCCATATCCGCTGGCAGATTGGTTAAAGTCACTTTTAGTGGATTAAGTACTGCCATACCACGTGCAGCCGCATTTTCTAGAGACTGGCGAATGCAATACTCCAGCATTGCTACATCAACAATACTGCCATCAACCTTAGATACACCTACACGCTTACAGAAGTCACGCAGGCCTTCCGGGGTGAAACCACGACGGCGCATACCCACGACAGTTGGCATACGTGGGTCATCCCAACCATTCACATATCCGCCTTCAACCAGTTTACGCAACTTACGCTTAGAAGTAATGGTGTAGTCGACATTCAGACGGCTTGATTCATACTGACGTGGAACAGCTGGTGATTGAACTTTCTCGATCACCCAGTCATAGAATGGACGATGATCCTGAAATTCCAGTGTACATAAAGAGTGTGTTACACCTTCAATGGCATCGGATAATGGATGCGCATAGTCGTACATTGGATAGATTTTCCATTTGTCGCCAGTCTGATGATGTTCAGAATGCAGGATACGATACAGAATCGGATCACGCATATGCACGTTTGGAGACGCCATGTCGATCTTGGCACGAAGCACAGCCTGACCTTCCGCAAATTCGCCATTGCGCATTTTTTCAAAACGCTCTAGGTTTTCAGCAACAGTGGCATCACGTTGTGGCGAGTTTTTACCTGGTTCTACAAAGTTACCACGGTTTAACTTGATTTCTTCTGGAGACTGTAAATCCACATAGGCATCGCCCTGTTCGATCAGTTGAATAGCCCAGGTGTAAAGCTGATCAAAATAGCTCGATGCATAGCGCGGCTCACCATTCCATTCAAAACCTAACCATTTCACATCACTGGCAATACCATCAACATATTCTTGTTCTTCAGCATCCGGGTTAGTATCGTCAAAACGCAGATTACATAAACCATTAAATTCTTGAGCAATACCAAAGTTCAGACAGATCGCTTTTACATGTCCGATATGCAGGTAACCATTCGGCTCAGGTGGGAAACGTGTCACCACTTGTTGGGTACGGCCTGCTTCTAAATCATCAGTGATGACCTGGCGCACAAAATCTAAGCCCGGTTGTTGTTCCTGCTGCTGCGCTGAATCGACTGCATTCTTGTTTTGGGTCGGGTTCTCGGGCAGAGATGTAACAACATCATTTGGCTTCATGATCAATCATTCACTTCTAAAGTTAAAATTAAGGGTTTTATGTCCTGTTACGGGAGGCTTTAGACATGCCGTAAAACATAAACTAAAGTCCCCTAGTTTAACTTTAGGTGATCAATCTCTCAACTGCTAACTGTGGCATTTGTTTTCTATTCAATCATTTTAAAATGATCAGGCTAGGTCTGCTGCAATTGCATGCAAATTTGGATGAATGATCCGGAACTTTTTCATAAATCTAATCGCATGTCGCTGTTTAAGAAAAGAAACATACTCTTGCAAAAAAATGTGTCATTGTTAATTGGTAAAGCGCAGGCAACCATCTGGATTTGCCTGCTGGAACAATGCATAAATAAGATACGATTTTCAGAATTTTATCCGAGAAAAGTATATTTTTGCTTGCCTTGTCGATTACAGTTTGCTTATGCTTCTCTCATTCAAAAAAACCCATGACTTCAAAGGTCATGATCAGGAGATTACACAATGAGTTTTCCTCAAGTCGAATTAAACACCAATAAAGGTCGTATTGTTCTTGAATTAAACGCTGAAAAAGCACCTAAAACAGTGGCAAACTTCTTAGAATATGTACGTGACGGTTTTTATGACGGCGTAATTTTCCACCGCGTTATTGATGGTTTTATGATTCAAGGCGGCGGCATGGACGAAAACTTCAAAGAAAAAGCAACGCGTGACGCGATTGAAAACGAAGCTGACAACGGCCTGAGCAACGACGTTGGTACCATTGCAATGGCACGTACTCAAGCACCTCACTCTGCTTCTGCTCAGTTCTTCATTAACGTGAAAAACAACGCTTTCCTTAACCATACTGGCAAAACTGCACAAGGTTGGGGTTATGCAGTATTTGGTAAAGTTGTTGAAGGCATGGACGTTGTTGATGCAATCAAAGGTGTTCGCACTGGTAACCGTGGCTACCACGCTGACGTTCCACTAGAGAACGTTGTAATCGAGTCTGCAAAAATCATTTCTGAATAAAAAAAGTCCTCTCCGTTCTTTATGAGTTTAAAGCGATGCTTTAAAACGGTGTAATGGAAAATCCCTCATATGAATGAGGGATCTAGAGAGGAATAAAAGGAAAAGATTTGTGACCCATCTGTTTATCGCCGATTTACATTTGTCACCTGATCACCCTCGACTCGTTCGGGGGTTTTTAGATTTATTAGATACCTATAAAGATAAGAATACCCAACTCTATATTCTGGGTGACTGGTTTAATGCCTGGATTGGTGACGACTATACCGCTCCTTGGCTGGATGAAATTGTTGAGCATTTAAAACAGTTTACCAAAGTGGGTAATCAGGTTTATTTTCTGGTCGGTAACCGTGACTTCGCTTTGGGCAAAGATTTTCTAAATCAGTTCACAGGACAACTTTTGCCCGATGTTCAGTTCTTAACGATTACTGGCAAAAAGATTCGTATAGAACATGGCGACGAACTCTGCACTGATGACATCAGCTACCAAAGATTCCGTAAAATTATCCGTCATCCCTGGTTAGTCGGCTTTTTAAGAAAAATGCCGTTGTCTTTTCGTGCCCGGTTGGCACAAGGTTTTCGCAAGAAAAGCCATGAAGCGCAGCAATTCAAAAGCTATGAGGTTATGGACGTGAATCAAGATGCTGTTAACACCGCACTACAAGATGTCGATCTGCTGATTCATGGTCATACTCATCGTGCCAATATTCATGATGTAAATGGAAAAAAGCGGATTGTATTAGGCGACTGGCGAGAAGAATCTGCGCAGATTCTTGAACTTTCTGGTGATCCTGAGCAAGAAATACAGCTGATGACCTGGCATTACTAAATATATTGCAATCAAAGCTTTGCATTGATTTCTGAAACAGTTTAAAAACCTGACCTCATAAAACCAAGACAAATAAAAAGCAACTGTAATCAGTTGCTTTCGTTATTTTGGAAAATACTAGGTGGCTAATATCCACCTTCAGATTTCACCACTTCAGTACCCTGCTTATATTTAGATAACCGTTCACGCAAAGAATTCATCAGTACACTGGTATCCACGCCAACCGCAACAAATTCAGCACCCAAATCGAGATATTTTTGAGTAATATCATGTTGTGTCGACAGAATACCGGCCGCTTTACCAGCAGCACGAATCCGCTGAATCGCGTCAATCACGGCTTTTTGAACTTCAGGATGATTTGGATTGCCTTGATACCCCATGGTCGCAGACAGATCCACTGCACCAATAAAAACACTATCAATACCATCAACCTTTAAAATTTCATTCAGATTTTCCAGACCTTTTACCGATTCAATCTGAATCAACAGACAGATATCTTCATGAGCGGTTTGGTACTAATTCGGAATACTATTCCAGCGAGTAGCACGTGCCAGCGCTGCACCAACACCCCGGATCCCTTCTGGTGGATAACGTACCGCTTTTACCATCAGCTCGGCCTGTTCAACCGTTTCAACCATGGGGATGAGTAAGCTTTGCGCGCCAATATCCAGAAGCTGCTTGATGAGCTGTACACTGCCAATGGGTGGGCGTACCACTGCCTGGGATGGATAGGCTGCAATACTTTGTAGTTGCGATAACGTGGTTCTTAAATCACTAGGTGCATGCTCACCATCAATCAGCAGCCAGTCATAGCCGGCATTGGCAGCAATTTCTGTACCGTAAGCATCTGCCAGACCGACCCATAACCCGATTTGCTGTTCAGTTTTGAGTTTTCTTTTGAAGTAATTGGTGTATTGCATACGCCCGCTCGCTTGCATGTTATTGCTTATAAGCTTATTAAACGCCTCTTGGCAAAAAGTGCCAATAGTGAAAAGCTCTTTTATCATTAGCCAAAGCTCTAAGTGCTAACATTATAAATAGTAGATATCTGCACAACTTACGCTTTGCCTGAAGGAAATTTATTGTAATAATCCACTTCACTTACAGCATGACTTTACTGTATGCCCCCATCCAAGATCAACAAAGACGAATGGAGTCCAGTCATGGATTTACTTAAGGTTTCTGAATCTCGTTATACGACAAAGGCTTATGATCCATCCAAGAAAATTCCGCAGGAACAGTTTGATCGTTTGTCCGAGATTCTTCGCCTGGCTCCCTCTTCAATTAATATCCAGCCCTGGCATTTTTTTATCGCTGACCATGCGGATGCCAAAGCACGTATTGCCAAGGCTTTGGTGGGCACATATGCCTATAATGCACCAAAAGTATTGGATTCTTCGCATACGATTCTTTTCTGCACTAAAGCTGACATTACTGAGCAGCATTTAGATAATCTTCTGGAACGTGATGATGTACTCGGCCGTTTTAAAGATGAAATCGCCAAAAAAGCACAGCGCAATACCCGTACAGGTTATGTTGAATATTACCGTAATGAAAAAGGTGATATTCAGCGTTGGGCAGAAAACCAGACCTTTATTGCACTGGGTCAAATGTTAATTGCTGCAGCAATCGAAGGTGTAGATGCAACGCCCATTGGTGGCTTTGATGAAGGCATTCTTACTGAAGAATTGAAGCTCAATGAACAAGGCTTGATTCCATCTGTAATTATGACTTTGGGTTACCGCAGTGAAAATGATTTCAATGCCAAGCTGCCAAAATCCCGTCTGAAAGCTGAAGATGTTTTCACCAAACTGTAAGCATTTTATGCTATAAAAGGGGCGCAAAGCCCCTTTACTTGTCATTATGGGCCTAATTTTTGCTTAACTAAAGAACACTTATAATTCAGAATAACAATAGAGGTATCCATGTCAGTTCTTCCATCCAGACCAATGAAATTTGAATGCAAACACTGCGAAAAAATCTATCTACATCAATATAAGCATGAACAGCATCGTTATCCGCATTGTCCACACTGCCGACAGGCTGGCATGCTTCTGGGCCTGGCTGAAAAAGAAGACCTGATTCGCCTACCATTAGATTATGCCAGTGCCTATGTCAAGCAGACATGGCATAGGCTAAGCAGATAACACTGGCAAGCCCCAGCACCAACCCGAGACTGCTTGCAGGCTTTAGACGCTCTTTAAAGAAGACCAGGCCTGCAAGTACCCCAAACACCACTACCAGAATATTCATTCCCGCAAACACAATCGCTGGTGTATCTTTTAGCAGCATATGCGCTTTAACATAAAACGCTATATTGGCGAAGTTCAGCCCCCCTAGAACCAGCCCGGCGCCAATATGCTTCAAATCACCAAGATGATGATATTTAATCACTAGATAAGTCATTGAGAAAATAAAGGCACAAATGAACATCAGGTTCAGCGTCACAGCGAACTGTAATCCCAAACTGGTGGTGTATTTCAATAACACATCAATCAGTGCATATCCGACCCACACTAATCCCAGATACAGTATACCTCGAGTTCCTTTGCCATTATCATTCCGATTAGATAACAGGACACAAATCACCGCAGTGATTCCAAGGCCGATTCCAATGATTTTCAGCTGGCTAAACTGTTCCTGAAAGATGAAGTAAGCTGCTGCAAGAGAAAGTACGACTGATAGACGCTGGGCAATTTCTGTCTTTAGGATCCCCGCTGTTTGCAAAGCCCGAGCCAGTAGCAGAAATACACTTGGCAACAAGATGCCTAAAGCAAAAATCAGTAACCACGGCGTATGAGTGACTGATACATGTGCCAGATCAGGTTTAAACCAGAAATAGCAAAGAACACTTGCTGTGGCATAGTTCCAAGCAATCAGATGAATGGGATTGAGTCCCCTGTTCCTTCCTGTCTTGAGTAAAATCGAGACCATAACGCTGCATAGTGCAGCTGCAAAGATCAGTTCCATTGCATGCTCATCATTATTTTTAAGTACGCTATTTTAATACAAAAAAAGCCCACAAGATTTTTGTGGGCTTTCAAGCATGATTTCAGGCTAGCAATTAGTAGCGAGAAACCATTTTTTCCAATGAGATTGGACGAATCTTGTCAGCATTACCTGCTGTACCAAATGCTTCGTAACGATCTACACAGATTTGCTTCATTGCTTCAACTGTTGCAGCAAAGAATTTACGTGGATCGAATTCACTTGGTTTTTCAGCCATCATACGACGCATTGCACCAGTAGATGCTAAACGCAAGTCAGTATCGATGTTAATCTTGCGCACGCCGTGTTTGATCGCTTCAACCAGCTGTTCAACCGGAACACCGTAAGTTTCCTTGATGTCGCCGCCATACTGGTTAATTACAGCTAACCATTCTTGTGGCACAGAGCTTGAACCGTGCATTACAAGGTGCGTATTTGGCAGTGCTTCGTGAATTTCTTTAATGCGGTCGATCGCAAGAATATCACCTGTAGGTGGACGCGTGAATTTATACGCACCGTGAGAAGTACCTACAGCAATTGCTAAAGCATCGACGTTAGTATCAGCAACGAATTGACGCGCTTCTTCAACTGAAGTTAAAAGCTGAGAATGATCGAGCACACCTTCAGCGCCTACACCATCTTCTTCACCCGCCATACCTGTTTCCAGGCTACCCAAACAACCAATTTCCCCTTCAACAGAAACGCCACACGCATGCGCCATTTGTACCGTACGACGAGTGACATCGACGTTGTATTCATATGAAGTTGGTGTTTTACCGTCTTCACCCAAAGAACCATCCATCATCACTGATGAGAAGCCTAACTGGATAGAACGTTGACATACGTCAGGGCTGGTACCGTGGTCTTGATGCATTACCACTGGAATGTGTGGCCATTCTTCGATTGCTGCCAAAATCAGATGACGCAAGAACGGTGCACCTGCGTACTTACGTGCACCCGCAGATGCCTGTACGATTACAGGTGAATTTGTTTGGTCTGCTGCCAACATAATGGCACGCATTTGTTCTAAGTTGTTTACGTTAAATGCTGGTACGCCGTAAGCATGTTCGCCGGCGTGATCCAAGAGCTGGCGCAATGAAATAAGAGCCATAATATCCTCCCAGTGAATGCCACATATTCTACATGCACAAAGGTTTCAATTCAGCAACAAATAACACTATTTAAAAAAAATCCCTGCATTTGCAGGGATTTTGTCTCACATTGATCCAATTAAGGTGCCACAGCTTCCGAAGTTGCTGCAACTGACTCGTCTGCAGTCGCTGCATCTGCTGGAGCATTCGCAATTTCAGCAGGAATGTCGGTATTTTTTTCATCTAGAACCGGCTGATCAATTGCATCAATCGCTGCTTGCTGTTCTGGCGTTACAGTCTCATCTGCAACAGCTGCCGAAGCTTCTGCTTCAGCTGCTGGGGCATTTTCCTGTTTCGCACATGCAGTCAGAGCCAATGATGCTGCCAATAATGCCGCTAAAGTTAACTGTTTTTTCATCACGTAATCTCGTCATTTGGTGATTTAATATCTGCATCTTATGACAGATTTATTGCATTTTAATGACGAAGCCATGAATGGTAAGTATCCGCTGTCAAAAAAAATGACATAAAAAAAGCTGACACTTGGCCAGCTTTTTTTAGGCTAAAACATGCAATTAAGCGCGTTCTAGGAGTACCGCAACTGCAGGAAGGGTTTTACCTTCGACAAATTCAAGGAATGCACCGCCGCCAGTCGAGATATAACCAATTTTGTCAGCAACGTTGTATTTATCAATCGCAGCAAGCGTGTCACCACCACCTGCAATCGAGAAACCTTCCGATTCAGCAATCGCTAATGATAAAGTTTTCGTGCCTTCACCGAATTGATCTACTTCAAATACGCCCACTGGACCGTTCCAAAGAATCGTTTTAGACGTTTTCAAAATTTCAGCAAATGCTTTTGCAGTTTCTGGACCTACATCAAGGATCATGTCGTTGTCAGCAACATCTTCAACTTTTTTCACAACCGCTTTAGCAGCAGCTAATGAGCCCAGGAAGTCATCAAAATTGATTTCAGATGCATTAGCAACCACAACGTCTGTTGGAAGTGGCACAGAAACTTTTGCTGCAATTGCTTTAGCTGTGTCGATCAAATCACTTTCACACAGTGATTTACCTACATTGTAGCCAGCAGCTGCAAGGAAAGTATTTGCAATACCACCACCTACGATCAATTGATCACAGATATCAGAAAGTGAAGTCAATACGTCTAGTTTAGTTGAAACCTTGGAACCAGCAACGATTGCCACCATTGGTTTTTCAGGAGTTTTCAACGCACGACCCAAAGCATCCAATTCTGCTGCAAGTAAAGGACCCGCTGCCGCCACTTTCGCCAGACGAGCCACACCTTCAGTAGATGCTTCTGCACGGTGTGCTGTACCAAATGCATCCATTACAAATACGTCACAAAGTGCTGCATATTTCGCTGCAAGCTCAGGATTATTTTTCTTTTCACCGACGTTGAAGCGGCAGTTCTCAAGTAAAACCACTTGACCAGGTTGAACTTCAACGCCATCCAGGTAGTCAGTGAATAACTTTACTTCCTGACCTAATGCTTCAGTCAAATATGCTGCTACAGGTGCAAGTGACTGTTCAGCTTTAGGCTCACCTTCAACTGGACGACCAAGGTGTGAATACACCATAACCGCTGCACCTTTTTCTACGGCAGCTTTAATAGTTGGCAATGCTGCACGTAAACGCGCATCGCTAGTAATCACGCCATTTTTAACAGGGACGTTTAAATCTTCACGAATAAGAACACGCTTACCCGCAAGGTCAAGGTCAGTCATACGTTGAAAGTTCATCTAGAGCTCTCTTTATAGATATTAAAAACGAGGCGATTTTAAATGATTATGCAGAAAAAGGTTAGCATCTTTTGCAGAAAAGCTAACGATTGCCAAAGTTTTGTTATGATAGGAAAAAGCATCCATCAGATTCAGTACCCATGTCGATACATCCAGATCCAGATTTAAACCGTTTAAATGTTTTGGGCGAGCCATTGGCGAGCTGCTGTTTTGACCCGATTACCGGCTACTTCCGTAATGGTTTTTGCCACACTTCCCCTAGCGACCTGGGCCAGCATACAGTTTGTGCACAGATGACTTCGGAGTTTTTAAATTTCTCCCAAAAAGTAGGTAATGATCTGATTACACCGTTACCAGAAGTCGGTTTTCCGGGGCTTCAGCCAGGTGATTTCTGGTGTATTTGCGTGACGCGCTGGGTGGAAGCTTATGAAGCAGGCCAGGCGCCACCAATCAAACTGCAAGCCTGTCATAAAGCAGTTCTAGCCTATGTCCCCCTGCATGTTTTAGAAGAATACGCTGTCTAATGAATACCGCAAAGATTATTCTGGCCTCTTCCAGCCAGACCCGTAAAGAATTGATGAATCGCTTACGTCTTGACTACGTATCGATCGTCCCGGATATCGATGAATCACCGCAAGGTGAAAATCATGCGGATGACTTAGCCAAGCGACTGGCTTTTGAAAAAGCCCGACATGTGGCTGAGCAACACCCAGATGCAATCGTCATTGGCTCTGACCAGGTGGCTTGGCGTGAAGGCGCACCAGATATCTTTATTGGCAAGCCCTTAACTGCTGAAAAGGCAGTTCGCCAGTTACAGGCCAATTCAGACAAGATTGTATATTTTAGTACAGCACTGAGCGTACAACAGAAATCTAGCGGTTTTGAGCAAACTCTGGTTGAGCATTATAAGGTAAAATTCCGCAAGCTATCTCAAGCTGAAATCGAACGTTATATTGACATTGAACAGCCTCTGCACTGCGCTGGTAGCTTTAAATGTGAAAGCTTAGGCATTAGTCTGTTTGAAGAAATGATTGGTCAGGACCAGACGACGTTAATGGGCATGCCGATGATCAAGCTATGTAATATCTTGCGTGAGCTGGATATTCTGGTGCCTTAAAAATTAGTAAGGAAGCAGTTTTAGGACTGCTTTTTAGCAACTATCGATCAGGTAAATATTTAACCAATAATCTGTTGCTGCTCAGATAAAAGCTGTTGCAACATGAGATCTGATTGATTTTCCAATATCAACGGATCGCTGGCTTGCGCAACCTCTTCAGCATCAGTTTGAATAATAATTTGATCCCCTTCATTCCCTACTACAATAATATTGTCTACATGACTAGAATCAGAAAGCAGTTCAGCTAATGAAACAGTATCTGTTCGCATAAAGTCGATATCCATCAAACTACTTTCTTTTTCTGTACCCTCTAACAACAGATTCATCTGATTATTTAAATTTGAAATTGCATCCGCTGTATTTAGTATTTTATAAACTTGCGTATTGCTATCTAAGCCCGAAGAAATAAAATCTATGAGCTGTTTAGCATCAATAATGTCCTCGTTCCCATCTGATGGAATAACATCATGATTAGTATCAACTGCCACTTGTTGCTCTTCAAAGCTATTCCTCATAAATTCTTGTGATGTTTTGAATCTGCTCACAGCTTCTTGATCAGGAACGGTATCTTCATTTTGTTCAACTAGGTTAAGTCGAGCTAGTCGAAGTGTTGGATTTGTTGGTTCTGGTTGCCCCGGCTCTGGCTCAGGTTCTACTGGCACTTCTGGTTCCGGCTCTGGTTCTATTGGTACTTCCGGCTCTGGTTCCGGTTCAGGTTCTACCGGTACTTCCGGCTCTGGTTCCGGTTCAGGCTCTACCGGTACTTCTGGTTCAGGTTCTGGATCTACCGGCACTTCTGGTTCCGGTTCTGGCTCTACCGGAACTTCTGGCTCAGGTTCTATCGGTACTTCCGGTTCAGGCTCAGGTTCAGGTTCTGGCTCTACCGGTACTTCCGGTTCAGGTTCTACTGGCACTTCCGGCACAGGATCTATTGGCACTGGCTCATTTAGCTCTAACTGTTCATCATCTTCAACCTCACCACTGTCTGTCGCTGCAACTCCACCAATGAGCAATGTACCAATCGCTATCCACTCCCAATTTTCTGCAAGAAACGAGGAAGATGGTAATAATGTATCTGTCCTTGAAATCTGCTTATATTGCTTGGTCACCTCATCAAACCAATATAAAGTACCGCTTTGCTCTTCAATCACAAGACTAGACGTTAAACCTTCATGATTGTTTGCATAAAAATTTTCAACCACCAATCTTTTGCCATTTCTCAATACTAAAATCAGATTTGTACCGTCTTGAGACATCTGGACAATATCTGATTTAGAAATTTTGATTTTTACAATGGAGCTTTGATCAACTCGAACCGTATCAGCATTAAGTTGTATTTTTTCTTTTGTTTTTTTATTAATTAATTGAATTTCTTTCATTTTATTTACCAAATTATTTTTATTCTCCTTACAAAAAATTGTGTCATTTCGTCACTTATGTCAATCAAAGTATGTTTTTCACTATTTTAGTTACATAATTATCACTTTTAATTGAGCTACTCTAATTTGGTTCATATCTTTGTAATTCTTATCCTTCATTCAAAATGCTATTCTTCTTATTCAATTTTTAAGAGCGCTAAAATTTTTTAATAAATTAATTTTTAAATAAAATTCTCATCATTGATTTTATGAAAATAAATATTACTTAGTTTGCTCTCCTGGTATTTATAAAAGCTCTATTTCTCACCATCTCGCTTGCACCATTCAATAACTCAAGGGACAATAAGCAAAATTTATCTTGTAGTTAATCCTATGTCCCAACCTTTAGATGTATTAGGCGGAATTACCGCTGAACAATTCCTTGCTGAATACTGGCAGAAAAAACCTCTCCTAGTACGTAATGCCATGCCTGAAATTGCTGGCCTGCTTGAACCTGATGATGTCATGGAGCTGGCTCTGGATGAAAACGTCACTGCACGCTTGATCAAGCAAAAAGACCGCGACCCGAACCAATGGTCAGTGAAATCTTCACCTTTACTAAAAGCTGATTTCCAGAAAATGCCTAAATTATGGACACTCCTTGTTCAGGCAGTAGATCATTATTCCTTTGATTTATCGGAACTCTGGAAAAAATTTCCATTCATTCCACAATGGCGCCGTGATGACATCATGGTGTCATATGCGCCTCAGGGTGGTTCTGTAGGCAAGCATTTCGACTTCTATGATGTCTTCCTTGTACAAGGTTATGGTCATCGTCGCTGGCAATTAGGTCAGATGTGTAATGCAGAGACTGAGTTTGTTCCGGGTCAGCCATTAAAATTACTTCCAGAAATAGATGTAAACTTTGATGAAGTTCTTGCTCCAGGCGACTTACTGTATGTTCCACCTGGGCTTTCACACTACGGCGTAGCTGAAGATGACTGTTTAACTTTCTCTTTTGGTTTCCGTATGCCAAATATCAGTGACATGATGGACCGTGTTGGGGACAAGTTTGCTGAAAATGAAGTTTTACGTAATCCCCTAACTGATATCATTCGTGATCAAATCAGTGCTGCCGGTGAAGTCGCAGCTAATGAGCTTGAATATCTAAAAAGTAAAATCATGGAGCAGTTGCATAATTCCAATGTACTTGAAGATGCCATCATGAGCCTGATGTCTGAACCTAAATATCCAGAAAATATTCCAGAAGCAGAAGAAATTGGTACTGGCGACCTGGAAGAAGCATTAGACCAAGGCTATAGCATTATGCTCGAGCCTGCATCACGCCTGCTTTATACTGAAGAAGATGGTGAAATACTATTCTGGGGCAATGGTGAAGGTTTATGTGTCTCAGAAGCTTTTACAGAAAAACTCAAGCTGATCGCCAATGGTGAGTCTGTGATGCTCAATCTGGACTTTGCTGATGAAGATATGCTGGAAGACCTGGCAGATCTACTCAATGAATCCATCCTGATGCTGGTTCCGCCTGCTGAAGAAGAATAAGAAACAAAAAAAGAGGGTCATTTGATCCTCTTTTTTGTTGGTGACTCAGGAAATTCTTTAATTAAAAAATTTACGAAAATTAAGCGCCATACTGACCTTTTAGATATTTCACAATATCTTTAGATTCGAACATTTTTACATTGGTATTCGGATCGACCAGATAAGGCACCTGGATATTGTTCCCCATCATGGTGAACAGCTGTTCGCGTTTACCGCCTGGCAAGGGCTCATATTTTCCTGGCTTTAGGCGTAGCTTGGCTGGGCCATAATCTTGCCAGCGTTCTTTCGCCACATTGTGGTAGATATAAGGAATTTCCAGCTCAGACAATACACCACGGACTATACGGGTATACGGGCTGGCTTCAAACCCCCACAGCTCCAGAAGCTGTTCAGGTGCAGGTTTATTTTTCTTTAATGGTTTTGCCATACCACCGCGTAAACCGTTGACCATCGTACCGGCAATTGCAGCCACCGGCACCTTTGGATAATTTGAATATTTCGCCGGAGTCTTACCAGTTTTGCCATAATGCTTAAACAGGTGGTGAATGATATCCTGAGATTCGTAAAGCTTATCTCCCGTATTTTCATCTACTAAAAATGGGAACTGGAGTTTGCCTCCCTGCTGTTTTACTTCAGGACGGAAGCGTTTACCGCCTCGTGGGCATGGATACACTTCATAATCAAGGTTGAGTAAAGTCATCACTTCACGGACACGGCGACAGAATGGCGAGCCTTCGTACTCATAAAGCTTTAAGGGTTTTTCAGGCTGGCTTGGAAATGGCGTTCCGGAAACTCCTCGTCCACCTTCCAGAAATGCGGATGCCAATGCCTGTACTACTTTAATCTGATGGCCTAACATATCGTCTGTCCTCTTTATTGTTTTAAAGCCGTGAAAACAGCAATCTAAACTGCCTGACTTTCACGGTATAGCTGATTTTTGTATGTTTTCAATAAACAGGATTAGTCCACCAGTTTTTCTTTAGACAGCACGATCCCGTTATTGTCCGCATAAACGTATTCACCTGATTGAAAAGTCACGCCGCCAAAGTACAGTGCAACATCGACTTCCCCAATACCTTTGCGGTTGCTCTTTTGAGGAATCGAAGCTAAGGCATGCACACCAAGATCCAGTTCGGCAATCGCATCCACATCACGTACACAACCGTAAATAATTACACCATTCCAGTGATTCTTTACTGCTGATTCAGCAATCAGGTCACCCATCAGTGCACAGCGCATCGAAGCACCACCATCCACCACCAGGACTTTGCCTGCACCATCAGTTGCCAGTAATTCTTTGACACGAGAATTATCTTCAAAGCACTTTACTGTGACAATCTGGCCACCAAAGCTTTTACGTGCACCATAGCTTTTAAAAAACTTGCCATCCAGGCATGGGGTGACTACCTGCAGGTCTTTATCTGGATTATCATCAAGCAGGTCACAAGTTACAAATGGTACGCTGGACACGATTTTTACCCTCATTTCATTTTTTGTATGGCTAAATTATCATAAATTTCAAATTTCACAGTCTGATTCAGGGCTGCATATACCATAGTATGAGCCACCTGCTCGGCTGTCACTGGCTTGTATTTAAAAGAATCCGGTACCAAATGCGAAAACTTGCTATAGATTTTCTGTGCAGCATCTTCCAGTAAACGTTGATGACCACGTTCACCTATTAATAAAGATGGCCGGATCAGACTGATTCGTTCCAGCGTTAAGGTCTGGATATAATCTTCCAGCTCGCCTTTGACCCGATTATAGAAAAACCAGGATTCAGCATTCGCCCCCATGGCACTAATCAGCAGATAATGCGCATCCGTCTGTTGAACCAGCTCGGCAAAATGGGCGTTGATGGTATAGTCCACATTATAAAAAGCATCTTTGGAACCTGCCTGCTTTAAAGTTGTACCTAGACAGCTGAAAGCATGGGTATGTCCGCTGACATCCTGATCATTCAACATCAGAAAATCCTCAAAGACCAGTTGTTTGACTTTGGGCCATTGCTCAAACTCTGGCTGGTGCTTGCGTACCACGACACTGATACGCTTGCAGCTTGGCTCATTAACCAGCTGTTGTACCAAGCTCTTACCCACAAGACCCGTGGCACCAATGATGATTGGATATGTTATGGTTTTAGTCATTTTTTGTACGATCTCCCTGCCTGAATACTAATCTAACGTTTTCTTTAGAATTTTTCTGCAACTAAAATGTTGTCAAAGCATGTCAAGACTTGACTTAAGCCCTCAGTTTCCTCAAAATATGGCACTTGTTTACGGGCTGGTGATAGTTCTTCTGATGTTGGTTTTCAGTTGAGTTTCAGCCCGCCCAGACCAATCTATTTCAAGGAGTGCACGAGTGGCAAACTCTGCTCAAGCTAAAAAACGTGCTCGTCAAAACGTTAAAGCACGCAAACACAACGCAAGCTTGCGTTCTATGGTTCGTACCTATCTTAAACGTACAGTAGCTGCTATTGCTGCTGGCGACTATGCTGTTGCTACTGAAGCTTACAAAAAAGCTGTTCCAGTAATCGACCGTATGGCTGACAAAGGTATCATCCATAAAAACAAAGCAGCTCGTCATAAGAGCCGTTTGAACGCGCAAGTTAAAGCATTAGCTTCTAACTAATCGCAAATGAAAAAAGCCCTTTTAGGGCTTTTTTTGTGCCCAAAATTTAGTAAATCAACAAAATGATCTATTCAATAAAAAGACAATTTTTGAATAAATAAACTTTACAAGATTATTTCCACTCAATTCTTCTTCCTTATTTCCCAATATTTTTAAAATATTCTTTAAAACTTATGGAAATCCTATTTCGCACCAAAAATAAGATTGATAAAAGTAAGAACGGGAATATCAGCCAGTTTAATATTTGAATTATTGATCCTTATCCATAGAATGTGGCGTGGTGGTCTTGTCCTGCTCTGGCGAATCCGTATCACGTTTCTGACAGGCGGTTAGACCCACTATAATAACCAAACTTAAAATTGTGATGGTTTTCATTGTTTTTCCCATACTTGAATATCTGTTTAGATATCAGCATAGTGATTTTTGATGATTATTCTATTTCACTTTCATAAGACAAATGTAAAAAGCTCAACCATCATGATTGAGCTTTTAACTTATTTCCTAGTGTGTAATTCCGCATTCTGAAACTGGGAAATATCCAGTTCATGTACCTTACCGCGCCAGATCCATTTCAGTTTAGACTCCTCAAACACATCGCCTTCAAACCAGACAAACAAACCTTCCATCATTTTCGGCCAGTCTTCCCGGCTAACTTCCTGATGACCTGACATGACTGCAATCATGGCTGCCAAAATCGTGTCATGACTTACTGCCAGACTGAGTCCATACGGCGTTTTTGGATGCGTGTTATAGATTAACTCCAGGACATCGACCACACCATGAATCGGATGCTTCATGCCCGGCAAGGCGTTATTCACAAAACTATTAATAAAACCTAATGCACCCTGTTTCTTGAAATATGGCCCAGCCTTCTGAATATCCAGTACAAAACTGCCAGGCTCAACCAGTAAACCTTGTTCGATAATTTCAATGTTATGGGTATGCGATGCCTTATTGGTTGCATCTGCACCTTCAATCATAAGAGCTGCAGTATCGACACAACGCTGAATAGGACTAGAAATACAATGCTGAATATGACGATCAGTTTGATTGACCAGATAAGCCCCCCACTCCTGCGCCAGATCACGCCCCTGTGATGTTAATTGCAAGTCATAGCCTGCCAGGCCCTGACCGGCCACCTCTTCACGCAAGGAATGACGCGTAAACAGAGTCACAGGTGTCTTCGTATCAGGCAATAAATCTATTGCACTGAGCATGCTCGGTGGAAGCAGTTTTAATGCCACAATCTTGCCAACTGGTCTATCAACGGAATCAGCTTCACTATAACATGAACGTTACACAGCTCAATCACTACCTTGCATATCAGCCAGCGCTTTAAAGGCCAATATCTTCATCTCTTTGGTCTTATAAGCAATAAAACCACTATTTAATAAGGTCTCGCGCTGGTTATAGCTAAATGGCCGCCCCTTAAAATCTACTAAACCGCCGCCAATACGTTCCAGCAGACATTGACCGGCACTGGTATCCCATTCACAGGTCGGATGGAAGCGCGGATAAATATCCACCTGATCTTCCAGAATCATGCAAAATTTATAAGCACTGCCAGCTTTAAACTCCTCAAACTCAGTAAATTTAGCCAGACTTTCCAGATAAGCCGCATATTTAGGCTTTTTTTGGCTACTTTGACTTAGACCAATATGCACCGTGTCTTGTTGAGATGCTGGAAAATATTCATGCCAGCAATCTTGCTGAATGTCATATTTTAGCGGCATACCTTGTTCTGGACAGAAATAGATAAGCTGTTGTGCCGGAATTGCAAGAATGGCAAAAGTCGTCAGATTGTCTTTGACCAGGCTCAGATTAATAGTGAATTCGGGTCGTTGATGCAGAAATTCCTTGGTGCCATCCAGAGGATCGAGCAGCCAGAATGCAGACCATGCCTGACGGTCCTCCTGTTTACCTTCTTCAGAAAGTAACGGTAAATCAGAAATTTCAGCGAGGACCTGAGTCAGAAAAGTATTGACGCGGTAATCGGCTTGCGTCACAGGCGAATCATCCTTTTTCCTTTCAATGTCAAAAGCAGCACCGGAACAATATTGCTGATATTCTTCTCGCAAAATTTCACAAGCCTGTGTCAAAATGGGCACAAACTGCAAAATCATCGGATCTTGTGGTGCTGTTGTTGCTTTAAACATAGAAAACCTTATATGCCGAATTGCTCAGAAAAACCGCCCATTATTTTTGATATGGACGGGACCCTACTTGATCTTGCCTATGACGATTTCATCTGGAATGACCTGCTTCCTGTCCGCTATGCTGAAACGCACCATTGCAGCCTGGAGCAAAGTCGAACAACGCTTTATGCATTCTATCAAGAACATAATCATACCCTAAACTGGTACTCATCGCGCTTCTGGACAGCTAAAGTCGAAGTGGATGTTCTGGCGATGCAAATCGAGCATAAATCCAAAGTCGCATTAAGACCACAGGCACTGGAGTTACTGGATTATCTAAAGGCAAATGGCTACCCGATCTGGCTGGCCACCAATGCCGACTGTGCCGGACTCAGCTTCAAATTGGAACATCTGCAACTCAAAGATTATTTTGACGTGATTGTCAGCTCTGAAACCATCGGGCATGCCAAGGAGTTTGTTGAATTCTGGCAAGGTCTAAACGCCCTGCATCCTTTTGATCCTGAACAAGTCTATTTTATTGATGATACGGAAAAAGTATTGAATGGTGCCAAAGCCTATGGCATTCAGAATCTGTTCAGTATTAAACAGCCCTCCTCCAGCAAAGTTTCTCGCGAGACTTGCAATTACCCGATGCTGCACCAATTAACAGATTTAATCACATATTTAAATCAGGCTGAGGTTAACAAGCAATATGCGTAAATCGTCTTTACCCGAAGATGCGGTAGGCATGCGTATAGATAAATGGCTGTGGGCGGCACGTTTTTTCAAAACGCGCTCCATTGCCAAGAATGCCATTGAAGGCGGCAAGGTGCATATTGACGGCGAACGTGTCAAAGTCTCCCGTGAAGTCCGGATCGGCATGGAAATCACGGTCCAACAAGGCATTGACAAGAAAACTGTTGTTGTCAAAGAACTATCTGATGTCCGTGGCCCTGCTCCAGTTGCGCAAACACTTTATGAAGAAACTGAAGTCAGTATTGCCCGACGGGAATTGATTGCATCACAAAGAAAGTTGCATAATCTTGCTCGTCCGGATCACCGACCAAGTAAAAAAGATCGCCGTGACATCAGCAAATTTAGAGACGAAAATAGTCAGCTATTTGACCAGCATTGGTCATATAATGATGATTAAATTCAAGCGTCAGCGTATGTCGTACATGCGCTGAATTTTATAGAATATCAGGGAACTTTCTGTCACTATTATACCTGTGGAACAAAGCTCTAATTTAAGACATCCACTTGAGTACTAATTTAGTGACATCGTATTGAGGTTGTAAGATGGATGAGAATAAAAACAAGGCGCTGAATGCTGCCTTAAGCCAGATTGAAAAACAGTTTGGCAAAAACACAGTAATGCGTCTTGGTGACAATACCGTTCAAGCAGTTGAAGCTGTATCTACAGGTTCTTTAACGCTTGATATCGCGCTCGGTATTGGCGGTTTACCAAAAGGCCGTATTGTCGAGATCTATGGTCCTGAATCTTCAGGTAAAACCACCATGACATTACAAGCGATTGCAGAATGTCAAAAAGCTGGTGGTACTTGTGCATTCATCGATGCTGAACATGCGCTTGATCCTCAATATGCACGTAAATTGGGTGTAGATATCGACAACCTGCTGGTATCTCAACCCGACCATGGCGAACAGGCACTTGAAATTGCCGACATGCTGGTACGTTCAGGCGCGATTGACCTGATCGTTGTCGACTCTGTAGCTGCCCTGACCCCTCGTGCTGAAATTGAAGGCGAAATGGGTGACTCACACATGGGTCTGCAAGCACGTTTGATGAGCCAGGCACTGCGTAAAATCACTGGTAATGCCAAGCGTTCAAACTGTATGGTGATCTTCATTAACCAGATCCGTATGAAAATTGGTGTGATGTTTGGTAGTCCGGAAACTACTACTGGTGGTAATGCACTGAAATTCTATGCTTCTGTACGTCTGGATATCCGACGTATTGGTCAGGTAAAAGAAGGCGACGAAATCGTTGGTTCTGAAACTAAAGTTAAAGTTGTGAAGAACAAAATGGCGCCTCCATTTAAGGAAGCTCTATTCCAAATTCTGTATGGTAAAGGTGTAAACCATCTCGGTGAATTGATTGACCTTGCAGTACAGCAGGAAATCGTACAGAAAGCCGGTGCCTGGTACTCTTATCAAGGTGACAAGATTGGCCAAGGCAAGAACAACACTATTCGTTATCTGGAAGAGAACAAAGCACTTGCAGATACCATTGAAAAACTGATTCGTGAGCAGCTTTTGACGACAGGCAATGTGGTTGAAGATAAAGACGAAGAAGAACCAGCAGACTTTCTGGATGCATAATCCTTAAACGTCTTACAGAGCGCCCTACGGGGCGTTTTTGTTATTATGGACAGGTAATATAATGAATTGGATTCACTATGTCTGATGCAAAGTTCACTAAGCTCCTGGATTATGAAACCATCAAGCAACAGTTTGGCGATGCTCATGATTCGTCCAAGCCAGCAACTCCATCCCAAGCTGATGCCCTGCCCGAGTTTGATCCTGAAGAATGCTTATTTGATAACAAGCAGGAAGATAAAACGAAACCGGGCTTAACCGGCTCCCGTTTGCGCTCCTACGCCTTTGCAGTACTGACCCGTAAGGAATATGCCAAAGCGGAACTGATCGAGAAACTGTGTTTATATGCAGAAAATCGTGATGAAGTACTAGAGCTTGTTGATGAGCTTTCCCGTGAGAATTATCAAAGTGACCAGCGTGTTGCAGAAACTTTGCTTTCCAGCCAAAAGCGCAAAGGTAAAGGCCCGAATCAGATTAAAATGAAGCTGAAAAGCAAGAAGATTGATACAGCTTTAATTATAGATGAACTGAAAGAAACCGATTGGGTTCAGCAAGCTTATGAACTGAAGCTCAAGAAATACGGCCTTGAAGTTACAAAAGATCCCAAAATCAAAGCCAAGCAGATTCGTTTTCTCATGTACCGGGGTTTTGAAATAGATGCCATTATGAAAGCGATTAACCGTAAAGCAGAAGATTGATTACTTTTTCTAAAGGCCTCAATGACTAAAAGTCTTGAATATTGAATTTTAAATAGTGTGGTGAACAAGCTTAAAGAGGAAATAAAACAACCATGAGCTGAGACATTAAAATAATAAGATATACAATTTGAGCTTATGAATAAAAGATTTGATTTGAGAATAGAAAATTCAAATTGGTATTGTTTTTATTATATTAAAAATATGGTGGCAACCCTACCAGCAAAGCTTCGGCACATCGCAGTTCTACTACCGTTGCTACCTTCCGGTCCTGGCGGGGTTCGCAGAGTGCAATTGCGAAGTAACCGGCAGGGCTACCATTGCAAGAACAGAGTATAGAGATTTTTAATGAACTTGCAAGCGAGAATACCAAAAAATCTGGTACAAGCTATCCATTTGATTATTTTAAAAACAATGTAGGATTAATTCAGGATTTTCTGTAAATCCGAGATACAAATTCCTGCCCGGAAAACCCCTTCAACTTTGTAAAAGCATGTTGCAATTCCCGGCAATGCCGTTTTAAATGTGTGGCATATACATTGAATAATTTATTTGATTGACCACCTTAAACGTTGGTTCATTCAAAACAACATGGATAAAATAGATGATGTTTAAAAAACATGTCTTATGCGCGTTCAGCATGCTCTGTACCACTTCGCTCTTTGCTGCAGTTCCAATTGAATCTCGAGGCTTAAGCCAGGGTGGTAACAGTACAGCACCTACCAACACCCTGCCTGCGATTTCCTCAGGAGTAGATACCCCGGTACAGACCAATATGAGCTGGCAATTGCTGCAAAAAAATCAGCAACTGGAAAGTGATATTCGTGGCTTGCGCGGCAAGATTGAAGAACAGGACAACGAAATCCAGTCGCTAAAAAGTGAACTGGCTAACCGCTATGCCGATCTCGATCAACGTCTTGAGTTATTACAGCAAAAGATTGATCCTGAACAAGGCACTGGGGAGGATAATCAACAGGATACTGCACCCAGCTCAGGAGCAGGCAACAGCAAGTTAAGCCAAGCTCAGACATCAACAGCTTCGAGCTCTTCTGCTCAACCCTCCGAGTTAGAAAAAGCCGCATATACAGTAGCCCTGGATGCCTACAAGAATGGCGGTGCCACAAAAGCGATTGCACCGATGCAGAATTTCATTAAGAATAATCCAAACAGCGTGTATATCAGCAATGCCTATTTCTGGTTAGCAGAGTTTAATCTGTCGATTGATCCACCGAATTTTACTGAAGCGAAGCGAAATTATGCCATTGTGGCAGACCGCTATCCAAATTCGGCAAAAGCTGCCCGTGCTTTGTATCAATTATATAATGTCAGCAGTGAAGTAGAGAAAAACAAGACCTTGGCTGCACAATATAAATCTCGCTTGTTGAAAAATTATCCGCAGTCTGAAGAAGCTAAATTCTTTAAATAAAAAGATTCAGAAATAAAAAAGACACCTGAAAAGGTGTCTTTTTTATGAATAGCCTATTAACGCACAATACCACGTTTAGACTGCTCCAAAGAATCAAGCAAGCGCTGTGCTTCAGCCACTTCTGGCAGAATCTCTGCACGAATTTTTTCAATTGCTTCTTGTGTGGTTAAACCTGATTTATAGATCAGTTTAAATGCCTCACGTAGGCCATTGATTACATTTTTCGACCAACCCTTACGACGCATCCCTTCCACATTCATTGCAAATGCATGCGCAGGATTGCCGGAAACCATTACATAAGCAGGCACATCTTTAAGAATCAGTGATGCACCACCGATCATGCTATAAGAATCAATCTTACAGAACTGATGGATACCTGAGTTACCCCCAATCACCACATAATCACCCACATGGACGTGACCAGCTACACCAACATTATTTGCAAAGATATTGTGATCGCCCACCATACAGTCATGTGCAATATGCGTATTTACCATCAGCAGGTTATGACTGCCGATTTTGGTAATGCTATTGTCCTGAACAGTACCACGGTGCAGACTGCAATGTTCGCGAATCTTGTTATGATCACCAATCTCAAGCCAGGTTTCTTCACCTGCATATTTCAGGTCCTGACAAACTTCTCCCACACTCGCAAACTGGAAAATCTCATTGTGTTCGCCAATGCGTGTGTACCCACCCACAACGACGTGTGAATGAAGTTTGGTACCTGCACCAATAGTGACATTTGGCCCAATAATACAGTAAGGACCAATTTGAACATCTGAAGCAATTACTGCAGATGAGTCAATAATGGCAGTTGGATGAATAAGGGAGTTATTGCTCATGCCTGCTCGACTTTCTGATGCGAAACCATAATTTCCGCGGTTGTTGCGACTACGCCATCTACTGTGGCTATACAATTATATTTGTAAATGCCACGTTTTTGCATCACTAATTCAGCTTTTAATACCAATTGGTCGCCTGCAACCACTTGTTTTTTAAATCTAACCTTCTCAGCACCAGCAAAAAGGAACAAAGAGCCCTCTGTTGGAGTCTCATTGTTCATGACGAAACCAAGAATACCTGCTACCTGTGCCAATGCTTCTACAATTAGCACACCTGGCATGATTGGGTAATTAGGAAAATGGCCCTGTAAAAACTCTTCATTAATTGAAACGTTTTTATAACCCACGATGCCATTATCAGTAATATCTACCACGCGATCCACAAGCAGGAATGGATAGCGATGAGGCAAATACTCACGAATCTTTTGAATGGTCATTGGCAATTCAGGCTTCGTGAATGTAGGCAAATTCGATTCTGTCATCATAATTATTTACGCAACTTAAATGTTGATTCAATGGACTCAATTTGAGACTGCATATGATCAAGGCGTTTCATTACCTGGGTCAATGGCACATCTGCTAATTGTCTAATGCGAACCACTGTGCGCTTCCACTTCTGATTTTCAAACAATCCGATACCTGAAGAATATTTTCCAGCTTCAGAAATATTATTTGTCACCATTGACATTCCGGTCAAAGTCACATTATCCGCAATATTCAGGTGTCCTGAAATCGCTGTAGCCCCACCAATGATACAGTTTTTGCCAATACTGGTACTGCCTGCAATCGCTGTTTTTGCTGCAATGGCAGTGTTGGCACCAATTTTAACGTTATGAGCGACTTGCACAAGGTTATCAATAATGACGCCATTTTCCAGAATTGTGTCATCCAGAGCACCACGATCAATACTGCAATTAGAACCAATACGGACATCATGACCAATACGTACCGACCCTAATTGTGCAATGCGGTGCCATTTACCTTGATAAGGCGCAAAACCAAAACCTTCACTGCCAATGACGCTGTTGGCATGGATACGTACCCGGTCACCAATTTTTGTTGTACCGGTCAAGGTCACATGAGCATCAATAAAACAGTCTTTACCAATTTCTACCTGGTTATCCATCTGCACATGGGACTGAATGACCGTATTTGATCCAACTACACAATTTTCACCGATCACCACATAGTGACCAATATAGGCGTCATCTGCAATTACAGCCGAAGGATGAACCTGTGCCGTACTTTCTATACCACGTTGAGTCTGCTTTTGCTCAAATACATGAGTCAGCATTGCAAAAGCAAGATAAGGATTTGCCACGACAATAAAGTTCTGATGTGAACTTAGCTGTGTTTTAAGCTCAGCTGTCACAATCAGAGCACCTGCCTGGCTTTGAGCTGCCTGTTCCAGATATTTATCAGCAGTAACAAACGCCAGATCCTGTACTGTTGCATGCTCAAGACTTGCCAAGCCTCTTAACTGCAAATCGGACTGACCTATACACTCACCTTGCACCAGACGAGCGAGGTCAGCTAATTGAAGCTGTTGATGATTCATTGATTATTTAATTGCATTAACCTTTTGAATCATTTTATCAGTTAAATCATACTTAGGGTCATAGGCAAGCGCGCTATTTTTATTCAAAACCACATCCAGCTTGTTTTCTTGGCGTAATTGTTCAGCGACTTGCTTCACACGTGCATCAAATACAGTACGAACCTGCTGAATAGAGCTTTGCGCGCTAGTCTGTATAGCTTGCTGTAATTGACCTAACTCTTTAAATTTTGCCTGATATTGTTCTTCGAGCTTTTTCTTATCTGCCGCACTCATTTTAGGGTTTGCCTGGGCACGTTGCTGAATGGCTTCCAATTCCTTATTTAGCTGCTCAATTTTGGCGGTTTGTGGTTTGATAGTCTGCTGGAATGACGTATTTTGCTGTTTTAGATATGTGCTATTTTCCACCAAACGTTCCAGATCAATTACTCCAACACCAGCTGCCTGTACCGTTGAAGTTAAAGTTGCCGTAGCGATACCTATCGCCATCATCATTTTTTTCATCTGTATTTCTCTATCTATAAAAATGGCCTTACAAATAGTAATTTCTTACTATTCACAAGGCCAAATAATATTAACTTTGGTTAATTAAATTAGAAGGTACGACCAATTTCGAATTGAATACTCTTGGTATCATCACCTTTTTTATCATTCAACGGATATGCATAACTTAATGATAATGGTCCGATCATAGTAATCCAGGTAAAGCCGGCACCTACGCTATAACGCATGTTATCTAGTTCAAAACCGAAGTTGTCTTTACAGTACTGTTTAGCATCTACACCTGGATCACTTGAACCACCAGTTAAGTACAAATTACCTCTTGGCACATCACATTGAGTATCAAAGACCTGTGCACCTTCAGCAAATAGCACTGGACGCACCTGACGTGCCCAATCTCCTTTAAATGGAACTGGAAGCACCAATTCTGTACCAAACTGAACTAAAGCATTACCGCCTACTTCTTCAGGATCATAATCGCGAGTACGTGATTCGTTATATGTAACACCTGGGTATTTAGGACCCAAAGTACTATTTTCATAACCACGGACTGAACCAAAACCACCCGCATAGAAGTTTTTATAGAATGGAAGATCATTACCATAACCGAGCTTACCATAGCCACGAACTACAAAATTCTTGCCTAACGGGAAGTAAGCTTGCGCATCATAGGTCAGCTTTTGATATTCCACATCACTACCTGGCAAGGCAATTTCACCATTAATACGATGTGAGAAACCAGTTGTAGGGAAGATTGGGCGGTTTAAGGTATTATATGACCAGCCTAAATTAAGATTATAGGTCAGGAAATCCCCTTTAAACTCATCAGGGAAAGACTCCCAACCTTGATCATTCGTACCACAGGTTCTATCAGTTGCATTCCATAGTCCATCTGGACAATATCTTCCTGGGTTACCGGTTTCCTTACCACCATTTGCTAATAAATAGTCACGTACATAGGTAGAAACGTATGGACCAGTCGTAACATCGGTCTGATCAATATTCAGACCAAAACTAATACTCTGGTTCTCATCGATTGGATAACCAAAGTTAATCCCACCACCAAAACTATCTGTTACATAGTTGTTGACGTTATAGTCATCATCCAGTTTGGTTTTACGGTAGTAGAGATTATAACCACGACGTACCCCATCAATAGTAAAGTATGGATCGGTTACACTCAGGTTATAGTAATCTTGAGTTTCAGAGCGTGATAGATCTACCGATACACTATTCCCTGTACCTAGGAAGTTGGTTTGACTTAAACCAGCCTGGAAGGTAACACCACCACTTTGCGAGAAACCAACTGCCAAGGTACTTGTCCCGGAATGTTGCTCTTCAACCGCAACATTTAAATCAATCTGATCCGGTGAACCAGGAATACGCGCCGGTTTAATATCAACAGATTTAAAGAAACCAGTACGTTCCAGACGGACCTTAGACAGGTCAATTTTTTCGTTACTAGCCAGTGCGCTTTCCATCTGACGCATTTCACGACGCAATACTTCATCCGCAGTTTTGTTATTACCAGTAAAATTAATGCGACGCACAGTCACCTGCTGACCTGGGTTGATGTAATAATTTAAGTCAACCAGTTTAGTATCTTTATTAATTTCTGGAACAACATTTACTTCAGCGAAATAATAGCCAGCATTACCATATTTACGCAGTAATAACTGTTTAACCGCATTCACTTTTTCCTGTGAATAAATTTCGCCATCTTTGTATAGTTGTAAAACTTTGAGTTCATCTGCTGAATAAAGCGCATCACCCAGGAATTTGGTCTCACCAAACTTGAATTGCTCACCTTCATCTACCGATACTTCAATAAAGACATTTTTCTTATCTTCACTCAGGTTCAGACTTGAGTTATTGATATTGAAGTTGATATAACCACGGTTCAGGTACATGGCACGCAAAGCTTCAAGGCTTGCTGCCATTTTCTCACGTGCATAACGGTCATTACGGGAAATAATCGAATTCCAAGAGCTTTCCTTGATTGCAAAAGCCTGCTTGATCTCATCTTCTTTAAAGACCGTATTGCCAATAATATTAATGTCAAAAACTTTTGCAGCCTTACCTTCCACAAATTCAATCAGAAGATCGACACGGTTATTTGGCTTCGGCGTAGTCTTTACTGTAATGTCTGCATCATAACGACCTTGCTGCATATATTGCTGTTCAAGCTCGGTTTCTACAGTTTGCAGAGCAGATTTTTTTAGAACCTCACCTTCAGCAAGACCCATTTTTTTCAAACCTTCTTCCAAAGCTTCCTTCGGAATCAGCTTGTTACCTTTTAGTTCGATCTTGGAAATAACCGGGCGTTCAACCACCTGGAATACTAGCGTATTTCCAGCTTGAGTTGCCTTGATATCATCAAACAAGCCTGAGGCATACAGACTCCGGATCGCATTGGCAATAATCGGATCATTGACACGATCACCACTATTGATTGGCACCAGGCCATACACATTTTCGGGAGTGAGACGAACCAGTCCGTCAAATTTTATATCTTGTACTACGAATTCATCTGCTGCATATACTTGTTGTGCAACTGCCATAGCACTAACGAGTGCCAAAGGCATAAATAAATGTGTGTGCTGCATGCCAGTCTTTTCCGCTTGTTAATTTATTCCATCTACGTTGTTATAAACGCATAAAATCATTAAATAGTGCAAGTAGCATCATACTACCCAGCAATACCATACCAATTTTTAAGCCAACCAATTGTATTTGTTCAGAAACAGGTTTACCACGTAATAATTCAATAAAATAGTAAACCAGATGTCCGCCATCAAGCATTGGAATTGGCAGTAAATTTAATATCCCTAAACTTACACTCATTAGCGCCATAAAGGAAATAAAAGTTTGCCATCCCATTTCCGCACTTTGACCTGCCACTTTGGCAATCGTAATTGGACCAGATAAATTATCCAGACCAATCAGACCACGAACCATCTTCACAATCGAGTTCAGAATCATCGAAGACAGTTGTGTCGTTTTGTCAAAAGCCATGACCAGTGCTTCAGTCGGACTATATTGAATTGTCTGTTTATATTCTGCCGGGATGGTGATTTTGCCTGGGTCACTTTGTACACCCAGCATACCCGTCACTTTACCCATATTGTCACGTTTCGCCTGTGGCATCACCTGTAAATGCACCACCTGGTTATTACGTAACACAACTATTTTTAATAATTTTTCTGGTGATGCCTGGACAACCTGTACCACATCAAACCAGTTTTTCATCGCCACACCATCAATGGCAATGATCTTGTCACCTTCCTTCATGCCTTGGCGGATTGCAGCGCCATCGTCACTGAGCTTAGATACCACTGCGGGAATTTCTGGACGATACGGTATAAAACCTAAAGTATCCAGTGGAGACTGTGACTGATCTTTCAGAAAACTCTGAATCGGCAATTGGAAACTTTTTATCTGTCCATCACGTTCAGCCTGAATCGTAATCAGCCCGGTTTCACCAACACGATCAACCAAGGCATAATTCAGCTTTTCCCAGGTTGCGACTTCGGTGCCATCCACTGCGGTAATTTTGTCGCCTTGCTGCATTTGTACAGCAGCGGCAGGTGTATTAGGCAGAACTTGACCTACACGGGTATTTAACTGCTCTTGTGCAGGTAAAAATAAAATCCAGAATAGAATCACTGCAAAGAAAAGATTAATTAAAGGACCAGCCGCAACAATCGCGATACGCTTCCATGGATGTTGACGGTTAAATGCTTTCGGCAGATCCTCTTCAGGTACATTACCTTCACGTTCATCGAGCATTTTGACATAGCCGCCAAATGGCAAAGCAGAAAGCTGATACTGGATACCAGATTTTTTTGAAGTCCATTTGATTAGCGTTGGACCAAATCCAATCGAATAAACTAAAACCTTTACGCCAAGTTTTCGAGCTACAAAGTAATGTCCAAATTCATGGATCGCAATCAGGGGACCTAATAACAGAATTGCAGCTGCGATAATAAACAAGGCGTTCATGGCTTAACTTCCTTTATTCACAACGAATTGACGGGCGATATCACGCGCCTGCCGATCAGCCTGAAGAATCACTTCCAGCTGACCTGCTGTCTGATTGTCCATCGAATTCAGCGTATGTTCAACTATCTGAGGTATTTGAGTGAAAGTAATTTTTTCATGCAAAAATGCTGCCACGGCAATTTCATTGGCTGCATTCAGAATAGCAGGCGCAATCCCGCCTTGCTGCATTGCCTGGCGTGCCAGTTTTAATGCAGGAAAACGCTGGGTATCCGGTTGCTGGAAATTCAGTTGTGAATGTACAAATAAATCTAATGGCGCGACATGCGTACTGATCCGCTCTGGCCATGCCAAGGCATGTGCAATCGGGGTACACATATCTGGATTACCCATTTGCGCCAAAGTTGAACCATCTACATATTGAACCATGGAGTGAATAATACTCTGTGGATGCACGACAACTGTAACAAATTGTTCTTTTACTGCAAATAAATGACAGGCTTCAATCAGTTCCAAACCTTTATTCATCAAGGTTGCAGAATCTACTGAAATTTTCTGACCCATCGACCAGTTCGGATGCTTGCAGGCTTGTGCTGGTGTGACCGTCTGCAGCTGCTCGAAAGTATGATTTAAAAATGGACCACCAGAGGCAGTTAACAGAATCTGCTGTACACCCAGTTTTGGCTGACCGTTACGCTCAGCATCGAAGTAATTCGCCGGCAAACACTGGAAAATTGCATTGTGCTCTGAGTCCACAGGTAGCAATAAAGCCCCATGATCACGAGCAGCCTGCA
This sequence comes from Acinetobacter sp. VT 511, assembly GCF_001077515.1. Classification (NCBI taxonomy): domain Bacteria; kingdom Pseudomonadati; phylum Pseudomonadota; class Gammaproteobacteria; order Moraxellales; family Moraxellaceae; genus Acinetobacter; species Acinetobacter sp. VT 511. The sequence goes on from NZ_LFRE01000058.1 coordinate 133,568, forward strand.
TCATAATATCACCAGACATCACCAAAGCTTCTTTATTAGCCAGCAGGACGCGTTTTCCCGCTTTGACCGCAGCCAATGTCGGTAAAAGGCCAGCTGCACCAACAATCGCCGCCATGACTACATCTACTTCTGGATGTTCAGCAACTGCAATCAAGCCTGCTTCATCTGGTAAAATTTCTATTTCGAATAACTGTTGCTGTTTCAGCAATTGTGCCAGTTCATCTACTTTAAAGGCTGGCACCACAGCGATTTTTGGTCGAAACTGCTTACAGATCTCGACCAGTTCAGCAATACGGCTTTGTGCAGTCACAGCATATACGCTGTAAGCTTCAGGATGTCGCTGCAGGATTTTTAAAGTACTTTGCCCAATAGAACCTGTAGCACCCAGTATACAAACAGCTTGTGACATTTATAAATCTACGCCAATTAGTTTTAAGACATACATGCCTGCAGCAAAAATCGGTGCTGCAGCAAGGAGAGAATCAATACGGTCCAATACACCACCATGTCCTGGCAGAATACGTCCCGAATCTTTAATACCAGCACGACGTTTGATCATCGATTCAAACAGGTCGCCAAGCACAGAACTAAAGACTGTTAATACTGATAAAATCAGGAATAAAAGCAGTTCGGGAATACTGATATCGAGATAAAGTAATGTGACTGTAATGACAATCAACATGGATGTGACGATTCCACCATACAACCCTTCAACCGATTTGTTTGGACTAACTTTCGGTGCGAGCTTTTTATTGCCGAACTTGCGTCCAATAAAATAGGCACCACTGTCTGCCCCCCAAACCAGCAAAAACAGATACATTAACCACCAAGGTGAATGCTGCCAGACTGAATAGATTGCAGTGACCGCCGCCGAGATCAGGATCACGCCAATGCCATTTAAAGTAACATTGTACCAGCCATCATATTCAGGATAGGATTTAACCCAATAGATGCTGAGGATCCAGGTCAAAATCGATGCCGCCCAAAGCAGCATGGAGATGTCTGAAAAATAGAGTGCAAGTGCTGAAAGAACTGCTGTGAGTAAGCCATAACCCCAAGCAAACGGCTTAATTACTTTTTTCCCCTGACGTGGCATGAGTTTAAACCACTCATAACCTGCCACGCCTGCAGCAACGACCATCAACACAAACATTGGGTAATATGCAGTAGTGGCAAACATACAACTGAGTACAACAGCCACCAAAACCAATGCGGTTATAATCCGCTCTAACATGTATTAATTCTCAAGTTTCTCTTGCTGAATCTGTTCTGATGTCTTACCAAACCGACGTTCACGTCCACCAAATACGGCAAACGCGTCATCTAATTCTTCCGTGGTAAATTCTGGCCATAAGGTTTCAGTAAAATACAATTCCGCATAAGCTGCCTGCCAGAGCAGGAAGTTTGACAAGCGAAAATCCCCACCGGTACGGATTAACAGATCCACAGGTGGTAAATCACTAAGACTTACATATTGACCAAAAACATCAGCATTAATTGCATCAAGTTCTAATTTATTTGTTAAAACATCCGCAGCAATTCGCTTCGCAGCCTGCGCCATATCCCACATACCACCATAACTAATGGCAATAGTGAGCGTCATGCTATCGAACTTAGCAGTCCTTTCCTCAGCATGCAACATTAAAGCTTGCAGCTCTGAAGATAAACGGTTGCAATCACCGATAAAGCGTAAGGCAATATTGAATTTTTCCATGCGCGGTAACTGTTCATGGATGGTGTCTTCGAGCAATCGCATGAGCAGATCCACTTCATACTGCGGACGATTCCAGTTTTCACTCGAAAACGCAAATACAGTTAAAGCCTGGATTTTTCTTTTTCTACAGTGTTCTACAATCGGGTCAAGAACGCTTTTACCTTCACGGTGTCCTTCACCTTTTTGCATCTGATTTTTTTTGGCAAAACGATTGTTGCCATCCATGATGATGGCAACATGTTTTGGAAGACGGGAACTCTCTTCAGAAACGGTCATTGATGAATTAGACCTTCATCAATTCAGCTTCTTTTGCAGCCAAACGTTTGTCAACTTCAGCAACATATTTATCAGTAATTTTCTGGATTTCGTCAGAAGCACGACGCTCTTCATCTTCAGAAATTTCTTTTTCTTTCAATAAAGCTTTGATATCGCCCAAAACATCACGACGAATGTTACGAATCGCAACTTTAGCGTTTTCAGCTTCGTTACGCGCAACTTTCTGCATGTCACGGCGAGTTTCTTCAGTTAACGCAGCCATTGGTACACGAATTGCGTCAGCAGTAATCGGGTTAAGCCCTAAATCTGATTCACGAATGGCTTTATCAATTGCAGCAACCATTGAACGTTCAAATGGTTGAACCAGCAAGGTACGTGAATCTTCAATACCTACGTTTGCAACCTGGTTCAATGGCACGTCAGAGCCATAGTAAGGAACCATAACACCGTTCAGAATCGATGGATGTGCACGTCCAGTACGAACTTTGGCAAAACCATGCTCCAACGAGTCAAGTGACTTGTTCATACGGTCTTCTGCGTCTTTTTTAAGATCGTTAATCATATGATCTTCCTTACTTAATTCTAAAAAATGTAAAAGCTAAATTTTGACTAGTATAAAGTGCTTCAAGGTTCACGTCATCAATTGGTAACGTGAGTACCCTCTTTTTCACCCATCACAACGGACAATAAAGCACCAGACTTGTTCATATCGAAAACTTGTAGCGGTACGTTATGATCACGGCATAGGCAGATCGCCGTTAAATCCATCACACCCAGTTTTTCATCAAGCACTTGGTCAAAGGTTAAGGTTTCGTATTTAACAGCATCTTCAAATTTGCTTGGATCTTTATTATAGACACCATCAACCTTAGTTGCTTTCAGAATCAGGTCCGCTTCAATTTCAATGCCACGCAAGCAAGCTGCTGTATCAGTGGTAAAGAACGGGTTACCTGTCCCCGCAACAAATACGCAGACTTCACCACGCGTCAGGTGACGAATCGCATCACGGCTTGAGTAAGATTCTACAACGGTGCCAATTGGCAATGCTGAAAGTAAACGTGTCTTGATGTTACGGCGTACCAGCGCATCACGTAATGCCAGACCGTTCATCACGGTTGCCAGCATACCCATCTGGTCACCGGTTACACGACCAACCAGACCATCTTTCTGCAACTGGCTACCACGGTACAAGTTACCACCACCGACAACAATACCGACCTGTACACCCAATCCAACCAGGTGTGCAATCGCTAAAGACATCTGGTCAAGGATTGGTGCATCAATACCCATATCCTTGTTGCCGGCAAGCGCTTCACCTGAAAGTTTCAGCAAAATACGGCCAAAACGCGGCTTTTTAGAATCCAACATCATCAAACTCCAAATTATTTCATTTAATTTTATCTAAGTATTAGGCTGATTTAATCGAAATCAGTTTTGCAAACAGGTCATATTCGTCCGCATCGGTAATTTCGACTTCAAGCAAAGCACCTGTCTTAATCAGGCTCTTGTCGATATCTTCAACAAATACATTCCCATCAATCTCTGGTGCATCGGCATAAGAACGTGCTACAGCAACCGGGAATTCCTCTTCCAGATCATCGACTAGCACTGTCATTTTCTGACCGATACGCTTTTGCAGCTTGGCTGCTGAGATCGCTTGCTGCACCTGCATGAAACGTTCATAACGTTCTTGCTTGATTTCTTCCGGCACGTGATCTGGCAGATCATTCGCTGCTGCACCTTCAACTGCTGAATAAGTGAAACAACCCACACGATCCAGCTGAGCTTCCTGCAACCAGTCCAACAACATTTGGAAGTCTTCTTCGGTTTCACCCGGGAAGCCCACTACAAATGTCGAACGCAGCACCAATTCAGGACATTTTTCACGCCATACTTTCAAACGTTCTAATGTATTTTCACTGTGCGCAGGACGCTTCATCAGCTTTAATACTTTAGGACTGGCATGCTGGAATGGAATATCCAGGTATGGCAGGATTTTGCCTTGTGCCATCAGATCAATCACCGCATCCACATGTGGATATGGGTAGACATAGTGCAGACGCACCCAGATGCCTAACTGCCCCAGCGCTTCACACATATCATAGAATTTGGTCTTAACTGGCTGACCATTCCAGAAGTCAAGTTTGTACTTGGTATCCACGCCGTAAGCAGAAGTATCCTGGGAGATGACGAGTACTTCTTTTACGCCAGCACGTTTTAGCGCTGCAGCTTCTTCAAGCACAGAACCGACTGGACGCGATACCAGATCACCACGCATGCTTGGGATAATGCAGAAAGTACAACGGTGGTTACAGCCTTCTGAAATTTTCAAGTACGCATAGTGTTTTGGAGTAAGGCGAATGCCTTGCTCAGGAACCAGATCAATAAATGGATTATGTTTTGGCGGTTCAGGGACATATTGATGAACCGCATCCATTACTTCTTCATAAGCCGCAGCACCAGTCACTTTCAGGACATTCGGATGCATTCGGCGAATCTTGTCTTCGTCTTTACCTAGACAGCCCGTCACAATCACGCGACCATTCGCGCTCATCGCTTCACCGATGGCGTCTAGAGACTCTTGTACTGCAGATTCAATAAAACCACAGGTGTTTACTACTACTAAATCAGCACCGTCATAATCCGATGCGACATCATAACCTTCAGTCTTCAACTGAGTTAAAATTCGTTCAGAATCTACCAATGCCTTAGGACAACCTAAAGAAACAAAACCGACTTTGGGGGACTTCATGAATCTGCGCTCCACTAGAATGCGCGTATTGTATGTCTTTTCGAAACATAAAAACAGTTGAAATGGAGACTGATTACATCAAGCACCAAAATAAAGCCATAAAATATTCAATATAATTACACATGCACCAAAATTGAACATTTATGATTTACATGCTGATTTTTATCAGCTATACCATTAACAAATCATGCATCTTCATGACCCCCACTTCCATTTCATTGCAATAATTTAAGGATTATTTAAAAAGTTGGCGTGCATTTTGCTTAATGTGCATCAAATGAGAACTTAAGACTTTAAATTTTGCTTTATGAAGATGCCATTGCGCTATTTTAATACAGGAAAACCATCGCTAATGGATCAGCCCCTTTCCATCGACTATCGCCTTTTGGTGGACAACCTGACCACTGCTGTCATGCTGATTGATAGCAACCTGAATATCTATTACCTGAACACTGCCTGCGAGGCCATGTTCGATATCAGCTTGTTACGCGCATTTGGCACACCGGTATTAAATATCCTGCAAGCCCCTACAGATGAGTTCAATACTGAAGAGTCGCTGTATAACACCCTGCATACTGGACAACCTTATACCCGCCGTGAAGCGACCATTATTGTCAATTTTAAAGATATTCATGTGGATTATACGGTTTCGCTACTGAATGCAGGCAAACCACATCACCCCTTATTGCTGATTGAGCTGAATCAGCGTGACCGTATGCTGAAAATCTCGCGTGAAGAAAACTATATTCAGCAACATCAGGTGGCGCGCCAGTTGATCCGTGGTGTAGCACATGAGATCAAGAACCCGCTTGGTGGTATTCGTGGTGCAACTCAGCTTCTCGCACGTAGCCTGGATGATCCGAAATACAAAGAATTTACAGATATTATTATCAGTGAAGTGGATCGCCTGAGAAATCTGGCAGATAGTATGCTGGGTTCACGTCAATTGCCAAGCTATGAAATGGTCAACGTGCATGAGCCTTTAGAACGTGTCCGCTCACTGATTGTAAATCAGACCAAAAAGAAAATTAAAATTACCCGGGACTATGACCTGTCCCTGCCAGAAGTTTTAGCAGACCGCGATCAGCTGATTCAGGTCATGCTGAATATCTGTGTGAATGCGGTTCAGGCGATGACTGAAAACAAAGACTTCTTTGTCGAGCATCAGCCTGAACTGATTTTAAGAACCCGTATTCAGCGTCTATATACTATTAATGGTGTGATTCATCGTTCAGTGGTACGCATCGACATTGAAGATAATGGTCCGGGTGTACCAGACGATATTATTGAAGCCGTTTTCTACCCGCTTGTGACCAGCCGTGCCAAAGGAACCGGCCTGGGCCTCAGTATTGCTCAAAATATAATGCACCAACATAACGGAATGATTGAATGCCAGTCAGTTCCAGGAAAAACCATATTTAGCTTATTTTTACCTTGGGAGTCAGATCATGTCGCGAAATAAAATATGGGTGATTGATGACGATCGTGCCATGCGTTGGGTACTCGAAAAAACATTCAAAGAAGAAGGTTTCGACGTTACCAGTTTTGAAGAAGCCCAGTCAGCACTTGATCAGCTGAGTGTGGATGTACCAGATGTGATCCTGACCGATATCCGAATGCCGGGTATAGATGGCTTAACCTTTTTAGGTAAAGTCAAGAATACTAATCCTGATTTGCCTGTTATCATTATGACGGCGCACTCGGATCTGGAATCTGCAGTATCAAGTTATCAGACCGGTGCATTCGAGTATCTGCCAAAGCCATTTGATATTGATGAAGCGCTGGCATTGGTGAATCGTGCCATCCTGCACATCACCAAGTTACAGCAACAGGAATCTGCAAAAGCGGCTCCAACAATTCAATCGACTGAAATTATCGGTGAATCTCCTGCAATGCAGGAAGTATTCCGCGCTATTGGCCGTCTATCTCAGTCGCATATTACCGTTTTGATTAATGGTGAATCAGGTACAGGTAAAGAATTGGTGGCACATGCTTTGCACCGCCATTCACCACGTAGCAATAAGCCATTTATCGCCCTGAACATGGCAGCGATTCCAAAAGACCTGATTGAGACTGAATTATTCGGTCATGAAAAAGGCGCTTTTACCGGTGCAAATACGCAACGTCAGGGCCGTTTTGAACAGGCCAACGGCGGTACGCTGTTCCTGGATGAAATTGGTGACATGCCATTTGAAACACAAACTCGTTTGTTACGTGTCCTAGCTGATGGTGAATTTTACCGTGTAGGTGGTCATATTCCAGTCAAGGTTGATGTGCGTATCGTGGCAGCAACTCACCAGGATCTGGAAAAACTGGTACACGATGGCCGCTTCCGTGAAGACTTGTATCACCGCCTGAATGTAATTCGTATTCATATTCCTAAACTGGCACACCGTTCTGAAGATATTCCAATGCTGGCACAGCATTTCCTGGCACGTGCAGGCAAAGAGCTTGGTGTCAATCCGAAGATTCTGCGTCCTGAAACTCAGGAATATATGCAAAAGCTGCCTTGGCAAGGAAACGTGCGTCAGCTGGAAAATACCTGTCGCTGGTTAACGGTTATGATCACAGGTCGTGAAGTTTATCCAGAAGACTTGCCACCTGAACTGAAACAGATTCCTATCCAGCAGGACAATGGTGCACCAATTCCAAATCTGAATCAGGTTGCTCCGCATCATTGGGATGAATTACTGAACCAATGGGCAATTCAAAAGCTAAAAAATGGTGAGATGAAGATTCTCGACATCGCAACACCAATGTTTGAACGCACTCTGATTAATGCAGCCCTTCAGCAAACTCGTGGCCGTAAACGCCATGCTGCTGAGCTTTTAGGTTGGGGTCGAAATACATTGACGCGCAAACTTAAAGAGCTGGGTATGGACAGTGCAGATGATGATGTTGAAGAAGAAGTTGAAGGTTAATTTTTAAAGTTAGCCACAAAAAAGCGCCAATTGATTTGGCGCTTTTTTCATTCTGAGATTTAAGCAGTAAGGCCAATATAACGTGAATAACCTTCCACACCCAGATCCGATTTTAAAATTATAAATTCCGGATAAATACTTGCAGTCAACTCTGCAAACATATTGACCTGATCATCATTGGCATGTAAATCATCCACAGTATGTTGCATGGTCTGTTCAAACTCATCGGTAATGTATTCAAAACCAATATCCATAGCGATAAAGAGCGTATGTTCGCAAGGTTGGACATATTGTTCTTCTTGCCAGTTAATAATCTGTTGCTGGCAATGTAGGCAGGTAATATTGTCGGTCGCGTCTATATCCAGCTCAATTAACTGATAGCTCATATCTCAATTTCGTTTTTTAGTTCAACTTATATTAACAAAAACTACCTGTTAAATAATCTGTCTAAATATCTTCAAATAAAAAAAGCCAGCCATCAGACCAACTTTTTTTCATAGATAGATCACTTAAATTAATGCTTGTTTTGTGTCTTATAACGGGACAGAGCAGTGACTGCCACAGCAGAAATCACCACAGCCGGCAAGCTGGCCCACAGAATACCTGTTGTTCCCAAGCCCAATGCCAGAATCTTGCCAGATAAAAGTGGACCAGTCATGGCACCCAAACGCCCGAGTGAAATCGCACTTCCCACTCCCGTAACTTTACCTGCCCCTGAGTAGAAGATTGGAGAAATACCATATAGGATAGATTGACCACCGGTAGAGAAAATTCCACCCATTAAACCGGCCAGGATCAGCAATGGAATTACTTTACTGGTAAAGAGTAGAATCAATACAATTGCCAGGCCTACATAAATTATAGCACCCGCTCTTGCCAGAGTTTCAGGCGATCTAATAAATAACCTAGCCCTAAAGTACCAATTACAGCACCAACCTGGAAGATCAGCATGATACTAAAAGCTTCCTGCTTGGAAAGCCCCTGTTCCATCAGTAAATTTGGTAACCAGCTGATCAGGATATAGTTAATCATTAAGGTAAAGAAAAAGCCAAACCACAATGGCACAGTACGTTTATATTATTCCTGTTTAAACAGTACTTCAGCCATATTGGGTACTGCGACCTGTTGCTCAGTCGTTTGGGCTTTAACAGCACTCAGTTTATCTTTTAAAATCAAAGCCATGAAAGGCAGCAGGACCAATGGTGTCAAACCACCGATCAGGAATAGTGTTTGCCAGCTAATGTCCTTAAAATAGATTGCCAGCCCGGCAACAAAAATCGCACCTACAGGCAAACCACAATACATTAAGCTATTCAGCTTACCCCGGTTACGTTCAGTCGCCTCATCCCCCACTACTGAAATCATGGTGGGCATCGCAGCCCCTAAGCCCAACCCCGTCAGGAAACGTGCCGCATATAAAATTTCAATACTTGGTGCGATCGCTGTAAGTGCAAAGAACACCCCGAAAATAGCCACTGACAGCATTAAGACTCGTTTCTGACCTAAATAGTCCGCGATTCGCCCACCAAAGAAAGCGCCGAACAACATACCAAAAACGCCGAGACTAAATACATAGCCCATTTGCACCTGATCAAGTGCAAACGTTTCTGCAATACCTTTGGCTGCAATTCCAGGGGCTTGTAAATCAAAGCCTTCAAAAAATGCGACCCAGAAACACAAAAATATCACCAGAAATTTTTGTATTTTTTCCTTTTGTGTCAACATCATGATTCATCTTCCTCAATTCTAGGCTTTTTTGGCTTAGCCCACTGCCTAATTGTTAATCTAATCCTTTCGAATAAATAGCACTACAATGGTAGGATTTGAAATGTAAAAGTTTGCTTTTTCACCCCCAAATAAGACTTAAAAAAAATTACAGTGATTTTATTTTTAGATGAAAAATTATAAATATTATTATTTTTTAATTATTTATTTTATTGGTAGCTTTTAACTATGGAATCATTCATCTCGGTGATTGTTAACTTTTATTTATAAAAAAACCCGCATTTTGCGGGATTTTTTAACATCAAATCTTAGGCAGATTTTTTTGTTTGTGCATTCTTGCGAATCGTAATCATCACCAGTTGGACTGCAGCAGGGGTTACACCCGGAATACGGCTTGCTTGTGCAAGCGTTTCAGGACGAACATCTTTTAACTTCAAGGTAATTTCACGAGAAAGACCTGAAACGATGTCATAGTTAAAATCAGTAGGAATCTTGGTTTCTTCCAAACGCTTCATTTGCGCTACATCTTGGTGCTGACGATTAATATAACCTTCGTATTTCACCGCAATCTCAATCTGGTCGCCCACCTGAGCTGACACGTCAGAACCTGTTAATTCTGCAATTTGAGCAAAGGTAATATTTGGACGTTTTAACAAATCAATCGCTGAACATTCTTTAGAAAGGTCTGCACCTGTCATCTCAACGAATTTTTTACCCATTGGATTGTTTGGTGCTGCCCAAAGATGTTGTAAACGACCTGTTTCACGTTCAACCGCTTCCATTTTCTCGCAGTAAGCCGCCCAACGCTCATCATCCACCAGACCCATTTCACGACCGACTGGTGTTAAACGTTGGTCTGCATTGTCTTCACGAAGCATTAAACGATATTCCGCACGTGAAGTGAACATACGGTACGGTTCTTTGGTACCTAAAGTGATCAAGTCATCAACCAATACACCCATGTACGCTTCATCACGTTTTGGTGTCCATTGCTCTTGATCCCACGCACGACGTGCTGCGTTCAAGCCTGCAAGTAAACCTTGCGCACCTGCTTCTTCATAACCTGTTGTACCGTTGATTTGACCTGCAAAGTACAAGTTATTAATCGCTTTGGTTTCCAAAGTGAATTTCAACGCTTGCGGGTTGAAGTAATCGTATTCAATCGCATACCCTGGACGAAGAATGTGTGCATTCTCCATACCACGGATTGAGCGCACCAATTCAAACTGCACATCAAATGGCAATGATGTTGAAATACCATTTGGATACAACTCGTGCGTATCTAAACCTTCAGGCTCCAAGAACACTTGGTGAGAGTCTTTATCGGCAAAACGATGAATCTTGTCTTCAATGGATGGGCAGTAACGTGGACCGACACCTTCAATCACACCGGTATACATTGGTGAACGGTCTAAACCACCACGAATAATGTCATGGGTTTTTTCATTGGTATGGGTAATCCAACAATTCACTTGCTCAGGGTGCATAGATGCATCACCCATGAACGACATGGTCGGAGATGGGAAATCACCCGGCTGCGGCGTCATCACAGAAAAATCAACTGAACGTGCATCAATACGTGGTGGTGTACCTGTTTTTAAACGACCCACAGGTAAGTTTAATTCACGTAAACGATGTGCTAAAGAAATTGATGGTGGATCACCTGCACGACCACCGCTTGATTTTTCAAGACCAACGTGAATCACACCACCTAAGAATGTACCCGCAGTTAACACTACAGTTTTGGCATCGAAGCGAATACCCATTTGGGTAACCACACCTTTAACGGTATCGCCTTCAACAATCAGGTCATCCGCTGCTTGTTGGAAAATATCAAGATTCGCTTGGTTTTCTAATGTTTCACGAATCGCAGCTTTATAACGTACACGGTCAGCCTGCGCGCGCGTCGCACGAACCGCAGCACCTTTACGTGAGTTTAAAATTCGGAATTGGATACCGCCTTTGTCAGCAGCAAGTGCCATTGCACCGCCCAAGGCATCAATTTCACGCACCAAGTGCGATTTACCAATACCACCGATGGCTGGGTTACAGCTCATCTGCCCTAAAGTCTCAATATTGTGAGTTAAGAGTAAAGTCTGTCGACCCATACGCGCCGCAGCCAATGCTGCTTCCGTACCTGCGTGACCGCCACCGATCACAATGACATCGTATACTTTAGGATAGTGCATAGTGGTATTTGAGAGATTAAAAAAGGATAGCCGAAGATTATAGCAAAAATTGCAGAATAGTTGACAAATTCAGTGGAATTAATTCAAGGTCACCCTATCGTATTTTTATAAACCTTCTTAATTGTCACTTAATCTTTCATTTTTTAGCAAAACACCGATAAATCAATACATAGAGCTTGTATTGGTTACCTGATCACAATTGTATGCAGCTGAGTATTTTCTAAGATGTAAATTTGACGCCACACGAAGAAAAAAGGTGAAATAAATGGATAAGAAAATATTATTTTCAATAATGCTCGGTGCACTATCAGTAACAGGCATGGCAACTGCAAATGATAAGGTTGCTAAGGTTTACAATCCAGATTTGTATCAGAAAGTCTGTAAAGGCAAATCAGCTGGTGATGCCGTAACTTTTGCTCATCGTGGCATTATCTGGAACGGCACCTGTGAACCACAGTTTTTTTCCAACTCTAAAACAGCCTTAATGGGTGATGAAGCTGAAATTTACAGTGCTTGTCAGGACGCTTCTGGAAACACCACAACCACCGTTAATGGTCAGGAAATTAGTGGTAAATGTGCCTTGGGCTTCACTCCTCCTCGACCTAAATAAACCTCTTTGAAGTGATAAAAGAATAAATGGGCAAAATTGAGGTTTTGCCCATTTTCTATTGATTATTTAATAATTTACGTTAAACTTAATTTAAAAATGAAGATCCAATAATAAAAAGGACATTCTATGGATTCGGTATTTTTTGTTTTTTTATTGCCGGTACTGCTGGCAATTTTAATGATGGGGTTAGGACTTGAATTACGCGTCAAGGATTTTATTCGTGTACTCAACTATCCTAAGGTCATTTTTATTGCCTTATTTATCCAGCTGATCCTGTTGACCAGTCTGGCTTTTCTGATTTGTATCATATTGGATTTGCCGCCGCTACTGGCTGTGGGTTTAATGCTGCTGGCAGCCTCTCCGGGTGGACCAACGGCCAATCTGTTCAGCTACCTATATAAAGGTGATTTGGCGCTCAACTTCACCCTGACTACAATTAATACTTTTATATCGATCTTCACCCTGCCTTTTATTGTTAATTTATCCTTACATTTTTTCCTGGGCAGTGACGATACCATTACCATGCCAGCCATGAAGATGGTTCAGGTATTTTTTATCATATTACTTCCTGTTATCTTCGGTATGGCATTACGGGCTAAATTCCCAAGGCTCACAATCACTGTCAATCGCTCAATGCGTATTTTCGCAATTGGCTTCCTCATTGCATTATTTGTATTTGCAGTCGTACGCGAACGCCATAATCTGATGGAATATTTCAATAGCATCGGAATCGCGACCGTAATTTTTGGCTTTTCCAGCCTGTTTATTGGTTATTGCCTACCTTTACTGCTTGGTATTCCAGACCGTCAGGCACGTGCTTGTACCTTTGAGGTGGGCATTCATAATACCGCTGTTGCCATAACTATCGCTATTACCGTATTAGGCAATAATACTATTGCCATCCCTGCGGGTATCTATACTATTGTCATGTACACTCTTGCCACCTTTTTTGGCATTATCCTGAGCCGTCAACGCATCATTTATCAGAAATCTAAGCATCGTTTATCAGATTTGTAAACACGCTATGTAAACCATAATTTCCTCTGTATGCTGGACTTAAAAATAGATAAAAAAGACATTTAAATAAGGAGTATACAGATGGATTCTGGCTTTATTACCATATTGTTACCACTGGCTTTAGCGATCATTATGATGGGGCTTGGACTTGAACTTACCCCACGTGACTTTAGCCGAGTTACCCGCCATCCCAAAGCTGTACTCATCGCACTTTTCTGTCAGCTGATTATTCTGGTGGGAATCGCCTTTGCACTATGTAAACTACTAGCTTTACCACCACTTTTATCAGTCGGTTTGATGCTCTTGGCTGCTTCTCCAGGCGGTGCCACAGCCAACCTGTTTAGCTACCTATTCAAAGGTGATCTGGCGCTGAATATTACTTTAACAGCAATCAACTCAGTCATTGCTGCAATTACCCTTCCTTTAATTATTAACTTTTCGATCTTGCACTTCATGCAGGATGGTCAGCAAGTTGGCCTGCAATTTGGCAAAATTCTGCAGGTCTTTGCGATTATTCTGATTCCAGTTGGGATTGGCATGCTGATTCGTCATTATGCACCAGGTGTGACAGCAAAACTGAATCGACCACTGCGGATTTTTGCTATTACTTTTCTGGTTCTTATTATTGCCGCAACCATTGTGAAGGAACGTGCCAATATCAGTGAATATCTGACTCAAGTCGGACTGGCAACTGCCTTATTCTGTATCCTCAGCCTTGGCATCGGCTATCTGGTTCCACGACTCCTTAACATTAATAGCGCTCAAGCCCGCGCCAGTGCTTTTGAAATCGGCATTCATAACAGTACCCTTGCGATGACCATTGCCCTGACCGTGATTGGCAGCTCAGCAGTAGCAATGCCAGCGGCAGTTTATTCTATTTTTATGTATATATTTGCTGCAATTTTTGGCACTTTACTGAATCGACTTGTACCGCTTCAGGTACAAAAACCCCTGACAAATCTAGATTAGATAAAGTCTAAAACCTTTAAAAGGATGTCTCAGGCATCCTTTTTTTTATTTACACCTGCACAGCAATCTAGCCGCACAAAAACCGGAACTTCCGTTACAATAGCTTTTTGAAAAGATATACATAAGGTTATTTCTGTGAAGTGGTTACAAATTCATATTACGGTTGATCAGGCTCAGGTTGATTTCACTGAAACATTACTCAGCTCGCTGGGTGCGGTGAGCGTGACGCTGGATGATGCTGAAAATCAGGATTTACTTGAACCACTTCCAGGTGAAACACCGTTGTGGAATAAAGTGATTGTTACCGGTATTTATGCACAAGAAGAAGGCGAAGAAATCGATGTCGACGCACTCGAAACCTTTATTCGTGCACAAATGCCTGAAGCGCCTATCCGTCATGAATTTCTGGAAGATCAAGCTTGGGAACGCACCTGGATGGATGCTTATGAACCAATTCAGATTTCTGACAAGTTCTGGATTGTGCCAGAATGGATGGAACCACCTGAAGCAGATGCAGTAAATATCAAGCTCGATCCAGGTCTGGCTTTTGGTACAGGCAATCATGCTTCTACTTTCCTCTGCCTGCAATGGCTGGGGAAAACAGATCTCAAAGACAAAACCGTCATCGACTATGGTTGCGGTTCAGGCATTTTGGCTGTTGCTGCCCTGCTACTTGGCGCGAAAAAAGCATATGCAACCGATATTGATCCACAAGCAGTATTAGCCACTCAACAAAATGCTGAACTTAATGGTGTACTTGATCGGCTTTATGTAGGCTTACCGGAAGAATTTAACGAAGAGCTTGGTGCAATAAAGGCAGATGTTTTCGTTGCTAATATCTTGGCAGGTCCACTGATGATGCTTGAACCGCACTTTGCAGAATTGGTAAAAGCTGAGGGTGAATTCGCACTTGCGGGTGTTATTGAAGAACAAGTTACTGATGTTACTAGCATTTACTCTAATCATTTTGATATATTAGAAGTAGCGAAGCGTGATGAATACTGGTGTCGAATTTCTGGTAAACGCCATAAGAATTAAATAAGCGTGAATGTATGAGTGATAAACGAACCCTCTGCCCGACTTGTTCCACAATCTACAAAGTAACGGTTGCTCAGTTAACCATTGCTCAGGGTATGGTTTGTTGTCCCAAATGCACCACCTCATTTAATGCACTTTCTCATCTGGTGACCGAACCTCAGCCTTCGGCCACTGGCACCCCCCCTGAAGCTAATGTTGAGTCTCTTAGTCCAGCTCAAGCTACATCACAATTTGATGCAGACTTATATAACAGCAAGATTTCTTCTCGCCTCAACAATCTTCTACATATTTTTGATGAAAAAGTTGAAAACTCGAATATTGATCTCAAAACCTATTTGAATAATCTGAACTATTTTAGTACCGAGCCCATCAGTGCCCTTCCAGCCATGAACTGGGAAGAAGATACAGATGACAGAAGTCAGCGCTCTATCTTGCAATATATTGGCTGGACAGCAATAAATGTATTGTTACTCGGCATATTGGTTTTTCAGTTCTTCTGGTTTAATCCACAGTACTTAAAGAATAGTCATATGATGGGTACAGCGTTTAATGCTGTTTGTGATGTATTCAATTGTTCTAATATGGATGAGCATTACGACCTGATTAATACCAGGAATGTTAAAGTCACGGCATCAGATTCGAAGCAAACCCGATTTACAGGTGAGCTGATCAATTATCATGATCGCAGCCTGGTCATGCCAGTTTTGCGTCTCGACTTAAAAGACAATGGGGTGATTACTGCTTCTTATACGCTTTCACCGTCAGAATACCTGATTGAAAGTTTAGTGAGCATCCAGCGTATTCCAAAAAATAGTCCTTTTAAATTCGACTTTCAGGTTCCAGTCAAGCGAAAAAGTTTCGATAGCTATAGTTTAGAAATAATTCGTCCTTGATATTGAAAAAAACTATCAAAAAAGATAAAAAAACTAAAAAAAAATGCAGTTTTCTTGCTCACTTTTTTGTAGACAATGGTATTATACGCGCCACGAAAGCTATGTGCTGCCAACTCTTCGCTAATTTTTCACAACAAATACAGTCTTGCTAATGCGCTCTAACACTTATTGCGTATCATGCAGATTTTTTTGTTTGATTTTTGGTCGGTAACAAAAATTTAACAATTGTTACGCTTATATTTCGACCAACTGGCTGAGATGTGTCAAGCTACATGCTCAATGTAATGACCATGTTTTAGAGCTTCTGTTTTAGGATCTAAAACAGAAGCTCATTTAATTTATAGACCACTTTTATATATCACTTTACCCAAGTGGTATTTGATTTTTCGGATTAATTCGCATGAATAGCAAATCTCCTATTTTTACTGCACAATCTGATGTCGCTCTTCGTATTCACGTAGATCGCGCAGTTCGCCACTATTTTGCACAACTGCAAGGCGAGCAACCTTCTCAGGTGTATGACATGGTGCTGGCAGAAATGGAGAAGCCTCTTCTATCTGTAGTTCTAGAATATACGCGTGGTAACCAGACCCGCGCTGCTGAAATTCTCGGCTTAAACCGCGGTACTTTGCGTAAAAAGTTAAAAGCACACGGTTTAATGAGTGAATAAATGATAAAATGCTTGCGTTAATCGCAGGCATTTTTTTTGACTGTAAATTAGCTATTTAGATTTAATCTGTTCCTTGGTAACTGTGACGAAGATCATGACTATTAAACGCGCTTTAATCTCTGTTTCCGACAAAACCGGTATTGTCGAGTTTGCACAAAACCTTGCTGCTCTAGGGGTAGAAATTTTATCTACTGGCGGTACATATAAATTGTTGAAAGACAATAATGTCGCTGTAGTTGAAGTTTCAGAGCACACTGGTTTCCCAGAGATGATGGACGGCCGTGTAAAAACACTACATCCGAAAATTCATGGTGGCATTCTGGCTCGTCGTGGTCTAGACGAAGCTGTGATGGCTGAACACAACATCGATGCGATCGATCTTGTCGTTGTTAACCTATATCCATTTGCTGCAACTGTAGCAAAACCAAACTGTTCACTGGCCGATGCGATTGAAAATATCGACATCGGTGGTCCAACTATGGTTCGTGCTGCTGCAAAAAACCATGCTTCTGTCGGTATCGTAGTGAATGCATCTGACTACGCAACGGTAATTGCTGAGCTTAAAGCTGAGGGTGCTTTATCTTATGCAACCCGTTTTGACCTGGCAGTGAAAGCATTTGAACATACTGCGCAATACGACGGTATGATCGCATCTTACTTAGGCGCGCGCGTAGGTGTCGAGGAAGGTCCGGCTGACAAGTTTGCTCGTACTTTCAATACACAATTGAACAAAGCTCAAGACTTACGTTACGGTGAAAATCCGCATCAGTCTGCTGCATTCTATGTAGATCCAGCTGCAACTGAAGCTTCTGTTTCAACTGCAAAACAGTTACAAGGTAAAGAACTCTCTTATAACAACATTGCGGACACAGACGCTGCACTTGAATGTGTTAAATCATTTGCGAAACCTGCTTGTGTGATCGTGAAACACGCGAATCCATGTGGTGTCGCAGTATCTTTAGACGGTATCAAAGCTGCTTATGACTTGGCTTATGCAACCGACCCTGAATCTGCATTCGGTGGCATTATTGCATTCAACCGTGAATTAGATGTTGAAACTGCACAAGCGATTGTTGACCGCCAATTCGTTGAAGTAATCATCGCTCCTAGCATTGCTGAAGGCGTGCTTGAAGTCACTGGTGCGAAGAAGAATGTACGCGTACTAGTATGTGGCGAACTGCCGAAGATTGACGAACGTGCTGCACAACTTGACTACAAACGCGTAAACGGCGGTTTGTTAGTTCAAGATCAAGACTTAGGCATGATTACGAAAGATGATCTTAAAGTTGTGACTAAACGCGCACCAACTGAACAAGAAATTGACGACATGATCTTTGCCTGGAAAGTAGCGAAATACGTAAAGTCTAATGCGATTGTTTATGCGAAAAACCGTCAAACGATCGGTGTAGGCGCTGGTCAAATGAGCCGCGTGAACTCGGCTCGTATTGCTGCTATCAAAGCTGAACATGCAGGTTTAGTCGTTGAGGGTGCAGTAATGGCGTCTGATGCATTCTTCCCATTCCGCGATGGTATTGATAACGCTGCAAAAGCAGGTATCAAATGCATTATTCAGCCGGGTGGTTCTATGCGTGACGAAGAAACGATTGCAGCAGCTGACGAAGCTGGTATTGCAATGGTGTTCACTGGCATGCGTCATTTCCGCCACTAAGTTGTAAAATTTAAAAATAAGCCCTCCTTTCTATAAGGGGGGTTTATTATGTCTGTATTGATTTGCATCTTGCGTTAAGATGTTAATGATTTTTAAGCCGAATTAGGCTTTGGGAATTTCATTTTCGAGGATTATTCTAAAGATGAACATTTTAGTTTTGGGTAGTGGCGGTCGTGAGCATGCATTGGCGTGGAAAATCGCACAAGACGATCAAGTTACAAAAGTTTTTGTAGCGCCAGGTAATGCAGGTACTGCAACTGAAAATAAATGTGAAAATGTCGCTTTAGACATTCTCGACAACCCTGCGATTATTGATTTTGCCAAAAACAATGCAGTTGAACTGATTATTGTCGGCCCTGAAGCACCGCTTGTAAATGGTGTGGTTGATGCTTGCCGTGAAGCGGGTGTAAAAATTTGGGGTCCAACGCAGTTTGCTGCACAGCTAGAAGGCTCTAAAGCTTTTGCCAAGCACTTCTTAAAACGTCACAACATTCCAACAGCATTCTATGATGTCTTTACTGAAGTAGATGCAGCGAAAGCCTTTGTTGAGAAAAATGGTGCGCCAATCGTGATCAAGGCGGATGGTCTTGCTGCAGGTAAAGGCGTAATTGTTGCCATGACCAATGAAGAAGCATTCGATGCCATTGATGACATGCTTGCAGGCAATAAATTTGGTGATGCAGGTTCTCGCGTAGTCATCGAAGAATTCCTTGCAGGTGAAGAAGCATCATTCATTTGTATGATTGATGGCGACAACATCTTGCCGATGGCAACTTCTCAAGACCATAAGCGTATTTTTGAAGGCGACCAAGGTCCAAACACGGGTGGTATGGGTGCTTACTCTCCTGCGCCTGTGGTGACGGCAGACGTTTTTGAAAAAACCATGAATGAAGTGATGCGTCCTACTGTTGAAGGTATGAAAAAAGACGGTCATGTTTATACAGGTTTCTTATACGCAGGTTTGATGATTGATGAACAAGGTCAACCTAAAGTGATCGAGTTTAACTGTCGTTTTGGTGACCCTGAAACTCAGCCAATCATGATGCGTTTAAAATCATCATTAGTTGATTTGGTTCAAGCAGGTATCGAAGGTAACTTACCTGCGGAAGCTGAATGGGATGAGCGTAAAACTGTTGGTATCGTGCTTGCATCTCGTGGCTACCCTGAAACGTCTAGCAATGGCGATGTGATTTCAGGTTTAGACACAGAAATGGCTGATGCCAAAGTGTTCCATGCAGGTACGAAAGCACTTGAGAATGGTGATATCGTGACTGCTGGTGGTCGTGTACTTTGCGTAACTGCACTGGGTAATACGATTGGTGAAGCGCAAGCGAAAGCGTTAGAACTTTGTGAAAAAGTAACGTTTGATGGTGTTCAATATCGTAAAGATATTGGTTACCGTGCGATTGCACGTGAAAATGCTTAATTCAGTTTAAGCATTAAAAAAAACCCCGCTGAGTGCGGGGTTTTTTACTTTCTACAATGGATTTAGTGACGGAAATAAGCCACATATAACAGCCATTAAATAACTGCCTAATGCACCTATTACAACAGCACCCATTATTTTAAGAAACACCCCAAAAAGTTTCTCTTTTCTTTTTTCAATTAAGTTCAGGTCACCCTTATTTATATTCACATAAGACAAAAACGGGTAGAAGTCTAAAAAGTTTTCAATAAGTTTACCAACCCCTCTCGCGATCATTATAATTAAGAAAGATATTCCTAATATTTGAATAAAGAAGATCGCTAATTCTTGAACATTACTTCCTTTAGTAACAAAATCATTAATATTTTTTTGCAAATAAAACATAAACCCAAATATAAATAGGCATGAGAAAATTGCAGAAAAAGTATCTGAATAAGTTTGTAATCTTTTTATGATATTACTTTTATAGTTATCACTATTCGTTCGCCCACTTACCCATGTGTCCAACAAATCTACTATATTCTTAGCTTTGATATAGTCATCATATTTGACACGAACTTCTACAGTAGGCATTACTCTCACAAATAGGGCTTTCATTGGTGATGGCAACTGATCATCATTAATAACCTCATAAGAAGTTAATTTAGAAGAAATTTCAATTTTTATTTGATAGTTTTGGAACTTTTCCTCATTACCATATTTTATTGCATATTCATAAATAAGTACTACAACTCTTGTTGGACTACTACCTCCTGTAGCATAACCATTAAACTCCTCAAAACTTCCGAATACTGCTTGCGACTTATCACGATGCACAACAATTATCGAAGAGTTAAATGCGACAAGATTTTCCCCTCGCAAAGCTTGCCCGATCATATAATTCAAATTTTCTATGTCGTCATATTCCAACATTAAATTATTTGAATAGCTTTTACTCAAAGAAGTTTTAGGTTTTGTAATTTGTTGAAATATATCCTGACAAGCTTCAACACTCACAGCATGTCCTGAGAAAGTAACAACTCCCCCTGAAGACCCACTATTGTCAGATCTCATAATGTTTGTCATGTTTTTGATTCTTTTTTAGATTTATTCTTTATATTGTATTAATTTTGCAATTAAATGAATAGTATTTAATTAACACCATACCAAATTTTCTTCTTTGAAAATCAATCAAATATATCTAAATAAATGAATATTACTATTTCCATCCCTCACCTCATCCTCCGCCAGTGGCAAGATTCCGACACTGCCCCATTTATCCAAATGTGCGCAGACGATGAAGTCATGCGTTATTTTATAAAAAAACTCGATGCTTCTGAAGCCACTGCATTTATGCAATGCTTAAAAGATGCCATCGAAACACGTGGTTGGGGTTTATATGCAGTAGAGCTGAAAAGCTCTGGCGAATTTATTGGCTCTATTGGGTTACACGTGCATCCGCCTGAGTTTGAAGTGGCAGATGCACTTGAGATTGGGTGGCGCTTGTTACCGCAATACTGGAATCAAGGCTATGCAACTGAAGGAGCCAAAGCGGTACTGAAATATGCCTTTAGAACCCTACGCCTCGAGAAAGTCATTTCTTTTACTGCATGCGTCAACACGCCATCAGAACGTGTCATGCAAAATATTGGCTTAGAAAAAGTAGGAGAATTTGACCATCCGCTTGTATCTGCCGATCATATCTTGTGTAGACACGTACTCTATGAAAAACAGCGTTCGGATTATCTGCATATTCCCTTTTGTTAAAATATACTTGCAGTATCATGACCTGAGAAAACCAAGATCAGATTCTGCTTCGCCTATTGAGCATGAAGAAAAGATTTATGTCGTTAAGATAGAATTTTCTTGATTTCCCAAAAAGCAGATATTTTTCTTATATTTATCTATATGCATTTTTATGCTTAATATCGGCAAAAATATTATAAAGATCATCTTTTCATCAGAATGAATATTCAATTTATTTAAAGTAAAAATAATATATTGTAATTACTAACATTTTTATGAATTAGCTATTCACTTAATCAGATAAGCAATCATTTTTTATTCACTATATTGAATAAACAATAATTGGTATGATTGCGCCCATCCAGAGCATCATTTACGACTATATCTTTAAATAATCTCTATTTACTTTCTCCAAATAGAAAAAGTATATAGCGTTTGGTGAACTCTAAACCGATCAAACTAACGTGAACTATTGCAGTACATTTGCATTTTCCCGGCCAGAGTCAAATGCAATATTGATCTAAAGTCTGAGGAAGAGATCATAAAACTCCTCTTTCACATGACCTTAAAATGCATATACTTTAGGCAACACGAGAATTAGGACATCTTTATGAAAAAGCTACTTGGCGTTTTACTCAGTGCATCTGTACTGACTTTAACTGCATGCGGAAAACAAGAAGCCCCTGCAACGGATGCAGCACAAAACAAAGATTCAGGTGAACTGCAAACAGTGACTATGGCTTCTACAGGTTCAGATGCTGATATCTGGCGCTACATTGCCACTTTACCTGAAACCGCGCAGGCCGGCATCAAGCTGGATGTAAAAAACTTCACTGACTATGTGTCGATGAACACTGCTGTTGCCAATAAAGAAATTGATGTTAACGCATTCCAGTCTTATGCCTATATGGTGGCTTATAACGACGCCAATACACAAAAGATTGCTCCACTTTCTACGACTTATCTTGAGCCAATGGGGATTTACTCAAGCAAAGTAAAAAAAGTAGAAGACTTTAAAACTGGCGCTACAATTGCCATTCCAAACGACGGCGCAAATGAATCACGTGCACTGTTATTATTGCAATCTGCGGGTCTGGTAAAACTTAAACCAAACTTTGATCTGGTTAAAGGGACGCCTGCTGACATCACTGAAAATGCGAAACAGATCGTGATCAAGCCGATTCAAATGGCAACAGCAGTACGTGTAAAAGACGAAGTCGATGCGATTGTTTTAGGTAATACCCTGGCAATGGAAGGTGGTCTGAACGTATTGAAAGATGCAATCTACTATGAAGCCATTGATCAAAGCACTAAAATGAACGTGAACGTTTTAGCAGTTGCAGCCGATCGTCAAAATGATCCTGTACTTCAAAAAGTTGGCCAGTTGTATCATACTCCTGCTGTGAAAGCCTATGTTGATGAACACTTCGGCGGTACAAAGGTTGCGGTAAACAAACCGGTAACTTATTTGACCGAAGCAAAGTAATACAATAATCAATACTCAAAACAGGCAAGGATAACTTGCCTGTTTTTTTATTCGTGATGCAGTATTTGACACTATGATTGAATTTAAAGACATCTCCAAACAGTACGAGCTGAAGGGTCAGACCTTACATGCCCTGAACCGGATCAACCTGCAGATTCCGACTGGCAGTATCTTTGGTATTATTGGCTATAGTGGTGCCGGTAAAAGTACCCTGATTCGCCTGATTAACCTGCTGGAACGACCAACTTCGGGCCGGGTAATAATTAATGGTACAGATTTTACTGCTTTGGATGCCAAATCATTGCGTCAGGAACGTACCCAGATTGGCATGATTTTCCAGCACTTTAACCTGATGCAGACCAAAACTGTGGCTGCCAATATTGAAATGCCAATGAAACTGCTTGGCTGGAGTAAAGCTGAACGGGAAAAGCGTCTTGAAGAATTGCTGGACTTTATTGATTTAAAACATAAACGCAATGCTTTTCCAGATGAACTTTCTGGCGGTCAGAAGCAGCGTGTCGGTATTGCCCGTGCCTTAGCGAATCATCCAAAGATCTTGTTATGTGATGAAGCAACCTCAGCTCTCGATCCGCAAACCACCAAGTCTGTACTGCAACTGCTGAAACGCATTAATCAGGAACAAGGCATTACGATTGTGATGGTCACTCATGAAATGGATGTGATTGAAACTGTATGTGATTATGTGGCAGTCATGGAAAAAGGTGATGTGATTGAAACTGGCTCTACCTTACAGATTTTCAGTCAGCCTCAGCATCCGACCACGAAAAACTTTATCCAGACGGTGCTCCAGCAAAACCTGCCCGTAAATATTCTGACGAATCTGGAAAATCAGAATCATCACAGTATTTATTGTTTAAAGTTCCTGGGTAGCTCAGCGCAGGAAACTGTGATTCAGGGCGTGATTAAACAGTTTGATATCAGTTTGAATATCCTGTTTGCCAATATGACTGAAATTAATGGTTCGGTGATTGGACAGATGTTTATCCAGCTTCTCGGTGATCCCGCGCAAATTACAGCTGCAATACAATATCTCCGAGATAACGGCGTACAGGTAGATCAGGCAGGAGTACAGGAATGAGAGACTTAATTGTACAGTGGCTTACTACGATCACTGCGCCTTTCTGGAAAAGCTCGCTGTCGATGGACCAGTTCGTGACTGCACTGCAAGAAACTTTCCATATGGTGTTCTTCGCGATGCTGTTTGGTTGTATCTGGGGTTTTATTCAGGCGATTACTCTATTAGTTACTCGTCCAAATGGAATTTTGCCAAACCGTGTGATTTATCATGGTCTAAATCCGATTGTAAATGCACTGCGTTCCCTGCCATTTATTATCTTGCTGATTGCTGTTATTCCACTGACTAAATTTCTGGTTGGAACATCAATTGGTACTTGGGCAGCGATTGTGCCTTTGACCATTTATGTGGGGCCTTATATCGGCCGCTTGGTGGAAACCTCTCTGCTGGAAGTCAACGAAGGCATTATCGAATCTGCCCAAGCCATGGGTGCAACACCAATGCAAATTATTTTCAAGTTTATTCTGCCGGAAGCGCGTAGTTCGCTGATTCTGAATCTTACGACTGCCACCATCAGTCTGATTGGCGCAACAGCGATGGCAGGTGCTGTCGGCGCTGGTGGTATTGGTGATCTTGCAATCTCTTATGGTTACCAGCGTTTTGATACCTCAGTGGTGATCATGACCGTGATTGTATTATTGATCCTGGTGCAGATTGTACAGAGTGTGGGTGACTGGTTATCCCGACTGCGTTAAGTTAATTCTCTGAGTAAATAAAGCCCTCTTTTTGAGGGTTTTATTTTTCATACTAAAGTTCATAAAGCGCATATCATTATTAGAAATTTTCATTTAAAAAAAATCACACTTTATTAGCTATTAGAAATGGCGACATGGATGTCGCCCGTTAGCTTGTGATATAGGGATATATCATCAAGCTAACAGAAGATTTTTGTTACCTTGCGCAGCAGTGCTGCTCATCTTTCAAAAGTAAAGTAAGAGATTTAGTGTACTCGCTCATGAATTATAGAAATCATTTATTTTTGAAATTTTAATTCTTCTGAATTCATGAGCTATCTATTAAAATTATTACTAAATATTATTTTGCTTTTGATCTTAGGATAACAAACCTTACCGTTAAAAGTTCCCCCCTTACTTTTGACGGGCAAAAGTAACAAAACCCCTTTGTTGCTTTGATGGCACTTCCTTGTGCCACAGATCAACTGGCAACATCCCTGTTGCCAATCCGCATATCTTATCTTGGGGTAAAAAAGCCTTTAATAAGAACATGAGTATTAACTAAGTCCACTCGAAATTACAATCTAAAAGTTCAGCATTTCCCCTCAATTTCAAACTGAAACAATAAATCCCGTGCTAAACTATCGAGTGGTTTTAGCAGGGACTCATTTATGCACTTTGTTCATCTTGGTATTCATACAGAATTTTCGATTACTGAATCCATCGTACGGATACCGGACCTGGTCAAAGCTGCTGCTAATGACGAGATGCCAGCACTCGCGCTAACCGATTTGTCTAATCTGCATGCCGCAGTCAAATTCTATAAAAAATGTCTGGATAAAGGCATCAAGCCAATTCTCGGTTCTGAAATTCGCCTGAATGATGCCGAGCATCGTGTCACCCTGCTTTCCATGACCAATAAAGGCTGGCGCAACCTGACCGAACTGGTCTCTGAAGGTTATATTAGCGGCCAGCAACTGGATATTCCTTGTGTACAAAAAGATTGGATTTTAAAGCAGCACGATGACATGATTGTATTGCTGGGTATGCAATCTGATGTCGGCAAAATGCTGATTACCTCAAATCCTGATAAGGCTGAACCTTTACTACAAGAATGGGTAGAGAAATTTGGTAATCGCGTATATTTAGCGCTTACTCGTACCAGTCGCCCTAATGAAGACCTTTTCATTGAAGAAGCGGTCAAACTCGCCAAAAAATATAATATCGGTGTAGTCGCACATAATGACGTGCACTTTCTTGCACGTGAAGACTTTGAAGCACACGAAGCACGTGTCTGTATCGCCGATGGTTATGTACTTGGTGATAATCGCCGCCCTAAAACCTATAGTCCTGAACAGTATTTTAAAAGTTCAGCAGAAATGGCAGAGCTTTTCTCGGATATTCCAACCGCGATTGAAAATACGTTTCATATCGCAAGACGCTGCAATGTCACCTTGCGTTTAGGCTTTAATGACCTGCCAGACTATCCGATTCCGGAAGGTCATACCATAGGCAGTTATTTTACCCATTTGTGTGAAGTCGGTCTGGAAGAACGCCTAGACTTTCTGTATCCCCCTGAACAACGTGGTGAGGACTGGCCGGAAATCCGTCAACCTTATGATGAACGTCTGGCCTTTGAAATCAAGATTATTCTAGACATGGGCTTCCCGGGTTACTTCCTGATCGTAATGGACTTCATTCAGTGGTCCAAAGGGAATGGTGTGCCGGTAGGTCCGGGCCGTGGTTCAGGTGCTGGTTCTCTTGTAGCCTACAGTTTAAAAATTACTGACCTTGATCCACTGCGTTATGACCTGCTATTCGAACGTTTCTTAAACCCGGAACGTGTTTCGATGCCTGACTTTGACGTCGATTTCTGTATCGCTGGTCGTGACCGCGTAATTGATTATGTAGCGCGTACTTATGGCCGAGAAGCAGTTTCCCAGATTGCGACCTTCGGTACCATGGCGGCCAAAGGGGCAATTCGTGACGTGGCACGTGTCCTCGGTAAATCCTATGGTCTGGCTGATCGCATTTCCAAACTGATTCCCACCAAACCTTTGGGTTTAAGCCTGGAAGAGTCTCTGGAAGCCGAGCCACAACTGAAAGACGTCGTTACCAATCCCTCCAATCCGGATTATGACGATGCTTCTGAAATCTGGGAAATGGCGCTGAAGCTTGAAGGTATTACCCGGAATACCGGTAAACATGCCGGTGGTGTAGTAATTGCACCAACCAAGCTGACTGACTACTCAGCTGTGATGTGTGATGCTGATGGTACTGCGCGTGTTGCCCAGTTCGATAAGGACGATGTCGAAGCAGCCGGCCTGGTGAAGTTCGACTTCCTGGGGCTGCGTAACCTGACCGTAATTGAAGATGCGGTTAATAATATCAATAAGCGTATCCAGAGCGATAAACCGCTGGATATTGCTTATATCCCGCTAGATGATAAAGATGCTTATCTGGTCTTTGCCGAAGCCAATACTACCGCGGTCTTCCAGTTTGAATCCGTGGGCATGAAAAAGATGCTGAAAGAAGCTCGCCCAAGCAAATTTGAAGAGATTATCGCGTTCGTATCGTTGTACCGTCCGGGTCCAATGGACCTGATTCCGGACTTTATCCATCGTATGCACGGCGGTGAGTTTGAATATCTGCATCCCCTGCTTGAAGGCGTATTAGAGCCAACTTACGGGATTATGGTGTATCAGGAACAGGTAATGCAGGCTGCACAGTTCTGTGCCGGCTATACCCTCGGTGGCGCGGACTTGCTGCGTCGTGCTATGGGTAAGAAAAAGCCTGAGGAAATGGTCAAGCAGCGTAAAATCTTCATTGAAGGTGCTGCGAAAAAAGATATTGATGAGGCCACAGCCAACCATATCTTTGACTATATGGAAAAGTTCGCCGGCTATGGTTTTAACAAATCGCATGCGGCAGCTTATGCTCTTGTTGCTTACCAGACGGCGTGGCTGAAAGCCCATTATCCGGCTGAGTTCCTGGCAGCGGTGATGTCTTCGGAAATGCAGAATACCGATAACGTGGTATTCCTGATTGATGACTGCCGCAAGAACAATCTGGAAGTGTTACCACCGTCAGTTAATATGTCTATCTATCAGTTCCATGCTACTGATGAAAAAACCATTGTCTATGGCCTAGGAGCGATTAAAGGCGTTGGTGAAGCGGCTATGCAGTCGGTGATTGAATCTCGTCAGAAAGAAGGTCCCTATAAAGACCTGTTTGACTTCTGCCACCGTATTGACCTGAAAAAAATCAATAAACGGACTTTGGAAGCCTTGATTCGTGCCGGTGCTTTGGATTGCTTGGGCATCGAGCGTGCTGACCTGATGGCACAACTCCCTGAAGCGGTACAGGCTGCGGATCAGGCTCGCCAGAACCGTGAAACTGGTATTATGGACCTGTTTGGTGAAGTTGAAGAAGTTCAACGCAAACCCTCTAAGCCAGTCAAACCGTGGTCCGATGAAGTCCGCCTTAAAGGCGAAAAAGATACGCTTGGTCTATATCTGACTGGTCACCCGATTGATGTTTATCGTAATGAGCTAAAAGCTTTTGTCCCGTGTCAGATCAATGAACTGACCCCAACCCGCCGTGGTGTGACGACGGTATTTGCAGGTCTGGTGGTGGATGTAGCCAACTTCCCGAACCGGATGATGGTGACGCTGGATGATGGTACGGCACGGATTGAAGTATCCACCAATCATGAACGTTTTAACCGCTTTAAAGACATCGTTCAGGTGGATCAGGTGGTGGTGATTGAAGGCGAAATTTATGAGCGCGAAGGTTTTGACCGTCCAATGGGACGTCTGACCAAAGCCTTTAGCCTGAACGAAATCCGCCAGAAACGAGCCAATAGCATCAAGATTACCCTGCAAGCGGAACATTACAGTAAAACCCTCAGCCGTGATCTGCAACAGATTTTAATGCCATATACCAATGTGGATATGAGTACGCATATTCCAGTCATTCTTTATCTGGATTATGACTATGCAACGACTGAGCTGCATCTGGGCCTGAACTGGAAAGTCGCTCCGCTGGATGAGCTGCTGGTCAAATTACGGGACTACTTTGGTAAGGCTGCCTTGCATATTGAATATCAGGTTAAATCTAAAGCTGCCCGCGCGGTATCTTATGAAGAAGCCAAGTCGGTTGAAGTGCCGCCTCCCCCTGCAGATATGAGTATGGATGATGCCCTGGCGCAATATGAAGCCGAGTCTCAGCCGCAATATTCATAAATTCTGACCTTTAAAATATTTATATTGGAATCATCATGAGTCAAATTGACAATGCTGCTGTTTCAGCACATCTCTCCCATGTGCGTATTGTCATGGTTAATACCACCCTGCCTGCCAATATCGGTAGTGCTTTACGTGCCATGAAAACTATGGGCCTGTCCAAGCTGGTTTTGGTTGCACCAAAAACCTATCCACATCCGGATATTGATGCCTTGGCTGCAGGTGCGACCGATCTGATCGAGCAGATTGAAATCGTCGAGACACTGGAAGACGCGATCAAAGATTGCCAGATCGTATTCGGTACCAGCGCACGCAGCCGTACCATTCCCTGGCCTCTTCTGGATGTGCGTCCTGCAGCTGAAAAAGCGCTGTCTGCGGTCGTGCAAGAGCAACAGGAAATTGCGATTCTGTTTGGTCGTGAAGACCGTGGCCTGACCAATGAAGAACTGGCAATGGCCAATTATCACCTCACCATTCCGGTGAATACTGACTACGGCGTACTCAATGTCGCACAAGCAATTCAGGTCATCTGCTATGAACTGCGTATGGCTGCACTGGATCAGGTTGAACACCCACGTGATCCTAAAGCCACCATGCAAGTTATTGATGGCATTGAAATGGAATGGGATGAACCGCTGGTGACCCATGAACAGATGGAACAATTCTATCCGCATCTGGAAAAAATGCTGGCAGAAATTGAATTTATGGATCCAAAAAACCCACGATTGCTGCCTTTACGCTTGCGTCGCCTTTTCGGACGTATACAATTAGATCGTATGGAATATCACTTACTTCGTGGTATTTTCACTCGTGTTCAGGCACTGAATAACGGCACCTGGAAAAAATCTTCCCATACATCACAACAGGATGAGGATCAAAACTAATGCTAAAACAGCTCAAAGAAGATATCCAAGCTGTCTTTGCGCGCGATCCTGCAGCACGCAATACCTTAGAAGTCTTAACCACGTACCCTGGCATCCATGCACTGATTATGCATCGCATGGCACATGAGCTATGGAAAAAAGACTGTAAAGGTTCAGCGCGTGTTTTGTCCTCTTTTAGCCGTTTTGCAACAGGTATCGAAATTCATCCGGGCGCCAAGATTGGCCGCCGTTTCTTTATTGACCATGGTATGGGTGTGGTGATTGGTGAGACAGCTGAAATTGGTGATGATGTTACTCTTTATCACGGTGTGACCTTGGGTGGTACGACCTGGAATAAAGGCAAACGTCATCCAACCCTGGAAGATGGTGTGGTTGTGGGTGCCGGCGCAAAAATTCTCGGTCCGTTTACAGTTGGTAAAAATGCCAAGGTCGGTTCCAATGCTGTTGTAACCAAAGCCGTACCGGCCAATACCACAGCGGTCGGCAACCCTGCCCGATTTATTACCAAAGATCAGCCGAAAGATGAAGCTGAAGCTCGTCGTCGTGATTATGCAGAAAGTATTGGTTTCCAGCCATATGCGACGACACAAGATCAGTCTGATCCGATTATTGAAGGTATGCGTGTCCTACTTGACCGTATTCAGCAAAATGAAAAACGCATGAATATGCTTTGTAACCGTTTATCTATGCTTGACCCTACTTTCAAGAAAAACCAGCTGAATGAACATCCGCTCAGCAAGGAAGATCTAAAGATTCTGGAAGAAGCTCGCCGTGAGTGCGAAGCACAGACTTCTCAGTCTAAGGCCTGATCAAAAACGGTAACACGCCGTAACTTGCATGTTCGCTACAGTTTTCTTAGACTGACGAACATGCAATCTCACAATTTTTCAAAATAACATAAATGGATGTATACCATGACATTTAAGCCTTTGGCACTTGCCTGCTTCGCAGCGCTGGCATTGACCGCATGTTCAACTCCATCCTCAAAGCAAGACACACCTAAAAATCCAATGGTGTTCGCTGAGCCGGAACTGACCCCACCCTTTTATGCATTAAATCCATTCAATTATAACGAACCACCTCCATTTGAAGTGCACTTGCAGAAAGCTGCTGCTGCGCCTGTCACCAAAATGGTGGTGAACCGTGCTGATAACCCATCAGAAAAAATTACCCTTGATGTAAATCGTCTGATCATTCCAACCGTAAACAGCAATACGCGTTCTATGCGTTATGCGACTTTAGCTGGGCCGAATGAAATTGATATTACTGAAATTGATGATTTCTTGCAATTAGTTGAAGGTAAAGCACGACACTATCCACCACGTTTCAGTGACCGTCAGGAACGTAGAGGTTTTGAACTGAAACTGAAACGTGTCACTCAGGAACTCGATACTTTAGCTGCCAACAATAATGCCTCTTTCGATATTTTAATGCGTGCATTTAAAGCCAGCGTTATGGCGCGTAATCTCGACCTAGGTTCAGTCTATACTACTAAATCATTGGCTTATGCACAGCGTATTCTGAAATTGAACCAGGATGATGCTGAAGCCAACTTCTGGTTCGGTTTTGGTCTGTCTGAGGGTGGCGGTCAGCGTGAAGCGATTCCTTATCTGGAAAAAGCCATGAAAGCTGGTGTTCAGGAAGCCTACTTATCTGCGGCAAACAACTACATTGCCATGGAAAATAAAAAGAATGCAGTTCAGGTGCTGAAAAATTATAAGGTGAAATACCCACAAGAAGCACAAGTAGCAGACCAGCTGATTCAGGAAATTGAGAAGCAAGGTCGCTGGAATGTATGGCAAGTGCTGACACCCAAAAATTAAAGTGAAAATGCTCGTGATCTGAGTTACAAAATAGACTGCTTCGGCAGTCTTTTTTCTGATAAAAATAAGTAAAATACAAAACATTATTTCAATATTTAACTGAGCATTCAGATTTCATATGCACTATAAAATGAATAAAGCATTCGTCCTCTGTTCACTCTTATTCACCACAGTCCTGACCGGCTGTCAGGTGGTCAGTGTGAAAGAACAAGCCTTCAATGTCACCATCAGTAATGAACGTGACAGCATTTTGACCCGGGATAAACTGAGTGAAGCCAGCCTGAATGTTCTGTCCATGACTGGGCGTGAAGCACGAATCTGTACTGAACAACCGCAGGAATGCGTAGAGGCGCTCAAGGAGATCCCGCAGATTCTGGATGAACAGCTTCTGTCTACTGCCAGTGAGTTGTATCTGGCCAAATCACTGCAATTGGGTAAAGGTTCAGAATGCAAAAGCAGCGTTCTGACCAAGACCCAATCTGAAGAAAAAAAGCAGCTACAAAAACAGAATATCCAGAAATGCCAGGATCAGCAGCTGGCGATGCTGGACCAAAGTATTCGTTATAGCTATGCCTATCTGTTCAAAACCCAGCGTGCTCCACAAGATCGTATCTTTGACAACCGTCAGGTACAGATTCGTGACTTTTATAACCTGGCGATCTCGCATTTGATCCATGTTTATTCCGAGCGTCATCAGGCCAAAGAAGGCAGCCGCAAGATTCAGGTCGGCAACAGCATTTATACAGTAGATTTCGAAAACTATCCTGAAATTAAGGACCAGCCTTTTGAGAAGCTCATGTCGACCTATAACATGAATTTCTCTGGTCTACGTTCAATTACCCGTCGAGACGGTTTTGGTTCGGAATTTGTAGTGGTCCTTCCCGAAGAAAAACGTATCACACCAAATAAAAAATATATTGTCGACCCACTGAATTTCAAATATGCAGAAGGCAGCAATCCGAATATTCATTCGGCGCGTTATCTGGCCACTACTATTACCGCAGTTCCTAAATCTGCGACCAGTATTGATCAGATTATTAACGGTCCGGAATTCCAGCTCAAATTGCATGATCCCTACAAACATGAAAAAGTAACCGTTGCAGGTAAACAATATGCGCTGGCTGCAAATTTCTCGGCGCCCTATGGCTTATGGCTGGCTGAAAATAACCTGGGACGTGCTGCCTATCTGGTGCTGATTGACCGGGATGACAACCTGATCATGCCGCATCTTTATATGCTTGAACCCTACAATCCGAAGAAAAAAGTGATTGTCCTAATCCATGGCCTAGCCAGCAGTCCTGAAGCCTGGATCCGTCTCACCAATGACATCATGGGTGATCCGGTACTGCGGGAAAATTTCCAGGTCTGGCAAGTATTCTATTCAACCAATATGCCAATTCTGGAGAGCCGTTATCAGATCAATGCCTTGATCCAACAAAGTTTCCAACGCATCAATGCGCAGGATCCTGCCAAGAAAGATGCCGTACTGGTTGGTCATAGTATGGGCGGGGTGATCGCCCGCCTCTTGGTAAGTGATGCCAATCTGATTCCACGTACTGAAGAGTTGATTAATAATAACCGCCGTATCGAACGGTTCCGTAATAATCCATTATTTAAAGCACGTTTGCAGCTTAAACCGATTCCAAACTTTAGCCGGGGGATTTTTTTGGCTACCCCACATCGCGGAACTGATTATGCAGATCGCTGGTTTACCTTGGCGGCCCGTAAAATTATCCGTTTACCGGGTGCATTTCTGGGCGCATTTGCGGATACCTTACAAGGTGATATTGGACTGGATGATTTCATCAAGGAAGTTGGCCATGACATGATTCAGAACGGTCCAAGCGATTTATCCAAAAATTCGAAATTTAATGCCCTGACCCGTGATGTCGTGCCATACAAAGGCTTTAAGTTCCACAACATTATAGGTAATACGACAGATAGTACCGATAAATCAGTGATGACAGATGATGTGGTTCCCTATCAAAGTGCCGAGCTAAAAGGCGCAATTTCTGAGGAAATTATCAAAGGTGGTCATTCGATTCAGGAAACGCCTGAAGCTGTACTCGAGTTACGTCGTATCTTGAGGTTGCACCTGACTGAACTCGGTTTATATCAGCCGCAAAAAGTACTGAAATAAGTATAAAAACCGAAGTTAAAACTTCGGTTTTTTATTTTCTCTCTTGCGAAATAGCTATAAATCTTAAGTTACTTAATTTAAGAGCATGTAAATTGATAAGCACTTCTAAGAGATGATAAAGATAGTTAGGTAATCAAATTACTTTTTTATGACTTATATGAAATATAATTTTTTTATATATAAAAGGATATTTCTTGAGCAGGATACTTTATCTGTGCTATCAATAGTTTAACCATTCGATACAATCTACAGTAGCAGTAGTTAAACGACTTTATTTGCTTAGTAATGGTACCTTATGAAATTAGCTGGCTCTAAACAGATTAGCCATGAAAAAGTAAATGAGCTGATTGCACATGGACTGAACTATGTGTATTTCAGAAAAGAACTCGAGCCAATCTATCGCCAGCAATACCGTGACGAAGCTGCTTATGAATTTCGTTTTCGGGGCAGCATTATTCTGGTTCTGTATTTTGTGCTCAGTTACGGAATTTTTCAGACCATTTCAATCGATGAAAAACTAATTCATTGGCTTTCTCTGTATGCCTGGGTTGGGGTAATTACCATCGCAGTTTGGTTAATGTCGTTTAGCAAGCCGTTTAATCGTTTTTTTGACCTGTATACCACGTTAGGTGCGACCAGTGCGGTCGCGATTTCTTTTGTGATTATTCCCGTGATTGGCCAGGATATTGATAATGATGCCCTGCTGCACGTGGCCATGATGTATGCAGTCGTCATTAACTATAGCTTTGTCGGTATGCGCTTTTATTCAGCACTCATTGCGGGTTGGGGCGGTGGACTGATTGGTTATCTGGTCACGGTTTCTCTCAACTACAATATTGACTGGACCTTTTTACATCGTACCTATACGTTTAGCAGTCTCCTTGGAATGATTATTGCCTATGCGATTGACCGCCAGCATCGTGAGAACTATTTGCAAAATTGTATTATCGAACTGCATAAAGAGGAACTGACCCAACAGGCACAGGAACTGGAACGGCTGACCCAACTTGATGCGCTCACTGGCCTGGCCAATCGACGTTATCTGACAGAATATCTGGACACACAATGGCGCCACGCACTACGACATCAAGCGCCTTTGAGTATCATGATGGTGGATATCGATTATTTTAAAAACTATAACGACCATTTTGGACACATTGCCGGTGATGCATGTCTACAATTGGTAGCCCAACAGTTACAAGGCATTTCTTCCCGCAGTATGGAACTGGCAGCACGTTATGGTGGAGAAGAATTTTTACTGGTCTATCCTTATATCGATGAAGTAGAAATACAGAAAATTGCCCAAGAGCTGATCCAACGCATCAATGCTTTGCAGCTGTTCCATCCTGCCAGTCAGGTCTCGGGTCATGTCACGGTGAGTATTGGCTGTGCCAGTATCAAGCCTCAGGAAAATGATCGCCTGGCTGATTTTATTGCTCAGGCTGATGAAGCGCTGTATGCTGCAAAAGCAGAGGGTCGTAATCGTTTTAAGATCGCTCCTTGTCAGTCTAAAAACAATGTATATATGATTTAGGCCTGACTCCGATCCATATTTTTCGTGTTTAAAACCGGCAATCTTTCATTAGACTCGACAGAAGTCATCGAATCCATTTCTTTCTAAAAATTAATTTTGCTAGACTTAGCTCAATACACATTTTGCATGGCTGTTTTGATGGTTTCTGCTTGGGCAAATGAATAGCGACTATATTGCCTTCAGCTCATCAGCCTTAACCAGTCTGCCCATTATTTTTTAAAGGATTTCTTCTTAATGACCAGTTCAGAACTCATGGCTGATCTTTCTACTCTAACACCTATGATGCAGCAATATATGTCTGTAAAGATGCAGCATCCGCATTCATTGATGTTCTATCGCATGGGTGATTTCTACGAACTGTTCTTTGAAGATGCCCATAAAGCAGCTAAAATTCTTGGCATTACCCTAACCCATCGCGGTAAGGCCAATGGTCAGCCGATTCCAATGGCAGGTGTGCCTTTCCATGCGGCAGAAGGATATTTGGCCCGTCTGGTAAAAAAAGGCGAAACGGTAGTAATCTGCGAGCAGATTGGAGAGGTCACAGGTAAAGGTCCGGTTGAACGTGGTGTGGTTCGGATTATTACTCCGGGCACATTAACCGATGATGCCCTGCTGGGTGCACATCAAACTTCTAATCTGGTTGCGCTATGCATTCAGCAAAATAAAATTGGTATCGCTCTACTGGATTTAAGCGCCGGTATCTTCAAAGTTCAACAAATTGATTATGACCTGAACCAACTGGCAATTGAGCTGGCACGTCTGATGCCAAGCGAAATTGTCGTAGATGAGAATCTGCAAGAGCAGGATCTGGTTGAACATTTGAAACGCCAACTGGATGTACCAGTCAGCAAACGCCCAAATGTCGACTTTAACCTGAACAATGCCCAAAAGACTTTATGTGACCAGTTTGCTGTAAGTACACTGGCAGGTTTTGGGATTGATCATCTGCCACTCGCCAAAGCCGCAGCGGCTGCATTGATTCACTATGCCAAAGAAACCCAGAAAACTGCGCTGCCGCATATTCGTACCATTCAGCTAGAACAAAGTTCAGACTTTATTGCGCTAGATCCAGTGACTAGACGCAATTTAGAGTTGATTGAACCATTATTTGAACATGGTACTTCGCTGTTCCAGTTAATCAATGATTGTCAGACAGCAATGGGTGGCCGCCTGCTGAGTCGCACCCTGATGCAGCCCTTACGCGATACTGCCATTCTGGATGAGCGTCTGGATGCTACTCAGGTATTATTAGACGGCTTTCATGAATCGCCAGTACGTCTGGTTTTAAAAGAAATCAGTGATATTGAACGTGTATTGAGCCGTATTGCATTGGGCAGTGCACGTCCACGGGATCTGGTTCAGCTGCGTCAGGCCTGTGCTCAGATCCCGTTCCTGCGTCATGCACTACAACCGATGGTCAGCCAGCAGCAGTCCAAATTACTCATTCAACTGAATGAAGAACTTGGTGATTTCCATGGTCTGCATGAACGTTTGATGTCAGCCATTGTGGAAAATCCACCAGTTCTGTTACGTGATGGGAATGTTATTGCCGAAGGCTTCGATGCAGAACTGGATGAGTTACGCAAAATTCGCGATCATGCCGGGCAATTCCTGATTGATCTGGAAATCAAGGAACGTGAGCAGAGTGGCATTCCAACCCTAAAAATCGGCTATAACCGTGTCAGTGGCTACTATATTGAATTGACCCGTGCACAGGCTGAACAGGCACCAGAACATTATATTCGTCGCCAGACCTTAAAAAATGCTGAACGTTACATTACGCCAGAGCTGAAAGCCTTTGAAGATAAAGTCCTTTCCAGCGAATCCCGTGCACTGGCACGTGAAAAATTGCTCTTTGAAATGCTGCTGGATGAATTACGCGAGGATATTGGCAACCTGCAAATGATGAGCAGTGCCATCGCACAGATCGACCTGCTGTGTAACTTTGCGCATCAGGCACGCCTACGCAACTGGTCACGCCCGAAATATAGTCCGGAAATTGGCTTGAAAATCCAGGCAGGCCGTCATCCTGTTGTGGAAGCTTTAAGCAAAACTGCCTTCACTCCAAATGATACACAACTCGATTATCAGCACCGGATGGCCATTATCACCGGTCCAAACATGGGCGGTAAATCTACCTTTATGCGTCAGACAGCACTGATTGCCCTGCTGGCCTATTGTGGTAGTTATGTTCCGGCGCAGGCTGTAACCTTGGGGCCAATTGACCGCATTTTTACCCGGATCGGTTCGGCAGATGACTTGTCTACAGGTAAATCCACCTTCATGGTAGAAATGACCGAAACTTCGCAGATTCTGCATCATGCGACTAGTCAATCACTCGTGCTGATGGATGAAGTCGGTCGTGGTACCAGCACTTATGATGGTCTGTCCCTAGCTTGGGCATGCGTACTTGATCTCACCCGACGTATTCAATGTTTATGTCTGTTTGCTACGCATTATTTTGAGTTAACTGAACTGGCCAGCGAATCAGGTATTGATAACTATCATGTGACTGCCCGTGAAGTGAATGGTAACCTGATTTTGCTGCATAAAGTGCAACAAGGTCCAGCCAGCCAGAGTCATGGCCTACAGGTCGCCAAACTTGCCGGTATTCCAGCAAGCGTAATCCGGGAAGCACAAAACCGACTGCGTATTCTGGAAAAGCAGCATCACACCAAGCCTCAAAGTCCACAACCTGATCTGTTTGCGATTGAACAGGTCGAAACAGTCGTTGAGCGGATTATTGAGGTGGAAAAACCATCAGCTGCACTTGAACTGCTGGAAGACATTGATGTCGACAGTCTCAGTCCGCGTGAAGCCTTACAGCAGCTTTATGCACTGAAAGATCTACTGAAACTACCAGGCTAAACTCTTCAACCGCTTCATTCAGTATGAGGCGGTTTTGTTTTAGGTAGCTATAATCTCTGAATTTGATATCTGTATCGGTTTTTTTGCAAAAATAACAGCCCTATATATAACAAATATCAATAAAAGGAATTGTTAGTTGCTGCGGTTTTTGCCTAAAATACACATTAGTTATTAGAACCATATTTTTTAGGTAGCTGTCGCCATGACCTTCGTTGTCACTGAAAATTGTATTAAATGTAAATATCAAGACTGTGTTGAAGTTTGCCCTGTAGATTGTTTCTATGAAGGTCCGAACTTCCTTGTAATTAACCCGGACGAATGTATCGACTGCGCGTTATGTGAACCAGAATGTCCTGCAAATGCAATTTTCTCTGAAGATGAATTACCTGAGGGTCAGGAGGTATTCATCGAATTGAATGCTGAGCTGTCTCAAAAATGGCCGAATATCACCCAAATTGGTGATCAGCCAGCTGACCGTGAAGAATGGAACGGTAAAGCAGATAAACTGCAATATCTTGAAAAGTAATTTTCAAATCCCCAAAAAAGATCAGCATAGTCTGGTCTTTTTTTGTACCTGATGCACACATTTCATTGCAATTTATCCTGAATTCCTTCGCAAAAGTGGACTAAAATAGCGCTATTTTATAAATACCTGATTTCTAATAATGAAGCATTTTTACAAGGGATTATTGGGTCTCAGCATGATCCCTTTTGTCATGGTGGGCTGTACCACTGCGACAAAGAAACCAATGACCTTGCCAGATGGAAAACGGATTTACATTCCTCAGGAACAGGTTAAGGTTGACCGTAAGGTGCTGCCTAAGAGTATTCCTTTTGCCTATACCAACTGGGCAGCCGTAGCAAATAACCTCTCTCGTGTACGCGAGTATGAAGTATTTTTAGAACGTAATTCGGTAGGCAATATCATTCCAAGTTTTGAATTGATGCGTACTGCACGTGACTGGTCGCGTTGTGGTGGACCGCAGTATATGGTGCCAAGCCGTGAGCTGTGGAGCAATCAGTTGCCAACGTTACGTGTATTTAAATATCTGGTTGCAGCCAATGTCCTCAATGATTTCGAAGTAACCTCAGTTTATCGTGATCTGCCACTCAATAAATGTGCTGGTGGTGCTAACTCTTCACGTCACTTGTATAACTCTGCGATTGATTTCCGTATTGGCCCGGAATTCCCGCAACCTGAAGATTATGCCTATATTGAGAATACCAAGTTCAAACTTTGCCAGTTCTGGATACAGCATGGTCAAAGCCTGAATATGGGCTTAGGTCTATATGCTTCAGGTCAGATCCATATTGATACCCAAGGTTACCGCACCTGGGGCCCGGATTTAAGCCGTAGATCTTCAATGTGTAATTACTAAGTCATTCCACCTACAATACAGAATCTGTAAATCGTTCTGTATTGTTCATTTTCAAAGCAAATATAAAACAATAAATTGCGCTCCACTGCGAAAGGTTTAAAATGCCTGCATCGCAACAAAGGTGCTCAAGCTATGCAACAAATGTGGACAGATCTCGACAATTATATTGATTCACATTTAATCCCAGATGATCCTATTCTGAAACAGACTCTTGAAAATACAGCTGCGCATGGATTCCCTGATCATCTGGCAGTAGCTGCCAATCAGGGCATGCTGTTACAGATGCTGATTCAGATGAATGGCTGCAAGCGTGTACTTGAACTTGGAACTTTTGCTGCATATAGCACCATGTGGCTGGCACGTGCCCTGCCTGAAGATGGTTATATCCTGACCATTGAAGGTCGTGATACGCATGCCGCGATGGGTCAGGAAAATATCGAGCGTGCCAACCTCAAACAAACAGTCGAACTTAAATGTGGTCGTGCTGCAGATATTCTAAAAGCCCTACCAGAAGATACAGAACCGTTCGATTTTATTTTTATTGATGCGGATAAACAGAGCTATTCTGAATATCTGGAGCTCAGCCTGAAACTGTCTCGTTCAGGTACAGTGATCTTTTTAGACAATGTTATTCGTGCTGGGGCAATTATTGACTTGGACAATAATAAGCCAAGTATTGAAGGTATTCGCAGCATGTTTGAAGCAATGCAGAATCACCCGCGCCTACTTTCCAGTACTGCTCTACAGACCGTAGGCAGCAAAGGTCATGACGGTTTTGCACTGGCTATTGTCAAATAACAGTCTGAGAGCAAAAAACACCCAATAAAGTATTTTAAATATATAACAATAACTTATGGAATGTAACCACAGAGTTATCCACAATATATGAGGATAACTCTGATTATTTTTAAATCAAACTGTAACAATTTCCAACTTCAAGCTTTTTAATTTGGTGGAATTGTTATTTTAACTTTATAACGCTTTTTCCAATATTTTCCTTTACTTGGCAACCAGAAGCGGTACTTTGGAATTGCGGAAAATGGTGGTTGCGATACTACCCAGGAAGAACTGGTGGATTTTGCTGTGACTGAAGGCACCGAGTACGATCAGTTGAATTCCCTGCTCCTGCTGATAAGACAGAATGTTCTCTGCCACATCACCATAGCGGTATTCAGGAACAACATCCAGTCCGGCTTCTTTCAGATAGTTTAACGGTTCATTCAGAATTTCTGCATGGTCTCCGACATACAGCAAATGACACTGTAGCAGTTTCAGTAAATCACTTTCTGCAATACGTTTCATCATCTGGATACAGGTTGGTGAATATTC
The DNA here is from genome assembly GCF_001077515.1 of Acinetobacter sp. VT 511. Classification (NCBI taxonomy): domain Bacteria; kingdom Pseudomonadati; phylum Pseudomonadota; class Gammaproteobacteria; order Moraxellales; family Moraxellaceae; genus Acinetobacter; species Acinetobacter sp. VT 511. The sequence continues at coordinate 174,619 of NZ_LFRE01000058.1, forward strand.
ATAGGCAAAGATAAAGCGTGTTGGCGGTTTAAAGTTTTCACCTACTGTCATTACCGTACAATTGGCACCACGGATAAAGTTTTCCACATTGGTGCCCATCGGCTTGTTTTTCTCAGCCGAGCGTTCACCCAAACGTCCAATGACGACAATGTCATCAGGTCTGAGTAACTGAAAGCTTTGTTCCAGGAAATCCCCTTTTTCCTGAATCTGGATAGTATTGATATTGTGTTTTTCTTTGATCTGGTCAGAAATGTGTCGCAGCAGATTATTGCTATAGTCTAAAGCTAATTCACTCTGTTTCTGTTCAAGTTCAGCCAGTTCTTTCAGCAGCATCGCATTGCTTTCAAAACCAATCACACCACTAATTTCCCCCAAATGATAACTTGCAGGGTAATAATCCAAAACTTGCAATAACACCAGCTCACGATGAGTCTGCTTGGCAATCCATGCAGCCGCTTCTGCGAGGGCATTAATGCATGGAGAAGAATCAATGCAGGCAATGACACGTTTCATGTTTAGCCTCTCTCATTATAATAAAAGTTCTTAGATATTTTTAAGTTAGCATAGCCTTCGGCAAATGTGCAGCGAATTCTGTAGCACAGGATTTGAATTATGTTATTTTTTATGTGACGTTCTAGTGGCTTATACATTTTTAAACTACCAGAACAACCCTTGTATCGTCTGAAACTCTAAATATGTATTAATCCCGGTAGCGAATCAGTTTGGCCGGATTACCTGCAACGATCATGCGTTCATCCACATCTTTGGTGACCATACTGTTCATACCAACAATGGCCTGATCCGCAATTTTCACTCCGTCTTTAATGCCGACATGAGCACCCAGCCAGACATCACGGCCAATTTCAATCCCTTTGGAACGCACCGGCTGTTTATAAATGGGCTGTTCCAGCTCCATCCCATGATCAAAAGCGTACAGGTGACAATATGCTGCCATACGTACCTGATCATGCAACTTAATTCCTACCCGTCCACCATCCAGAATACAGTGGTGATTAATCGCGACTTCATTGCCAATTTCTAGTGGCCCATGCAAGGTACAGTCCGCTGCGATAAAGCTATGATCACCAATCACTATTTTTCGGCCCGGTTCAGCGAAGATATGGGCCAGTGGTGAAATAAAGCAGTTCTCACCAATCTCGACTGTTTCCATTTCACGCAGATAGTCCTGATATTCGCGCTGCCACTGTTCTGCCCAGCCCCGGTTTTTAGGTTTGAGTGACCAGTATAGCCACGGCATATAATTAAGACGATGCTTATGCTGCTCGCGGTATTTCAGTAGAGGGTCCTGCTGCTCAGTCATCTTGGGGCTCATCTATAATTTTTAAGGCTTCACGTCCGCGGCTGATATCCTGGATCTTCAAGGCAAATGGCTCAATCTGATGTTTCTGCATTTGCGCAATAACCTCGACGCCTTCTGCAATATAATCTTCCTGATAGTCAATCTGTTGCTGATTCAGCTCATACTGAAAAATAGCCCATTCACTAAAATTACAACGAAAGGACACTTTTTTCTTTTCGATCAGTTCAATCTTTTCAGCCAAGACCAGGCATTGCCCTGCACAGCCCCCATAAGCACGAACCAAACCACCCGTACCTAGCTTGATTCCTCCATACCAGCGATTCACCAGCACCAATACATTGGTCAGCTCATTGCCTTCAATGGTCGCTAAAATCGGTCGACCTGCGGTGCCAGAAGGCTCGCCATCATCATTAAAACGCACATTATGTCCAATTTTCCATGCCCAACACTGATGCGTCGTGGTGGTATCACGATAAACTTCCAGAAAATCCTTTACATCCTGTTCGGATTCCACCGGCGTAGCAAAGGCCTGAAAGCGGCTCTTCTTGATCTCTTCTTCAAAACTGACAAGGCTGGCAATAGTAAAAGACATTGGATTCAAACAATAACATCACTGTGTTGCAGTATAACGTGTTTGCTGGCACAAACAAAAAAGCCCCTATACATAGAGGCTTGATTTTGTACAACTACTATGAAGGATTAGCGTTCGCGTAATGCTTCTTTAGCCTTGTTAAACGGTTTAACCAGATAATCCAGTACGGTTTTTTCACCCGTACGGATATCCACGGTGGCCACCATGCCCGGGGTGATATTAAATTCCTGTCCGGCTTTATTGGTCAGTTTGTCATTTTCGGTACGGATATAAACGCGGTAGTAAAACTGATCCTGCTTGACTTCATCACGTAGAGTATCGGGGGAAATCACAGTAACTTTACCTTTCAGGCCGCCATAAATCGAGTAATCATAAGCGGTGATTTTGACCAGCGCTTCCTGATCCGGACGGATAAAGGCAATATCACGTGGTGAAATACGCGCCTCGACCAGCAATTTTTCATCCAGCGGTACAATCGTCATCAACTTGCCGTTTTGTGGAATGACGCCTCCCAAGGTCATGACATCAATTTCCTTCACCACGCCACGTACTGGCGATTTGAAAATAGTCCGGTTCAACGTATCGGATTTACCACGTACCACCTGTTGCTGAGTTTCCACATCAGTATTGGCTTTGGCAAGCTCTTCACGCGCTTTCACAAAATACTGGTTCCGCACATCATTCATCTGGTTTTGCAGGTCATTGGCTTCACGCTTTAAACGCAGAACTTCCACTTCGCTTGCAGCACCTTTTGCAACTAATGGTTCAGTCATCGCCAGTTCTTGCTGTACCAGTACCAATGCCTGCTGTAACCCTGCTAAAGATTGTTCCAGATTAGCACGACGCGATTTATATAATGCAGTTTCCTCTGCCACCAGTTTTGGCTCTTTGAGTACCTCTGGCGGGAAGGACAACGGCGCACCGGTGACTTCAGCACGTAAGCGTGCCGCAGTTGCACGCGAAGAAATTAACAGAGAAGCCGATTCACCCACATTGGATTCAAAACGGGTGGGATCCAGCTGCGCCAATACCTGCCCCTGCTCGACAATTTCACCTTCTTTGACGTTCAGCTTGGTGAGGATACCACCTTCCAGAGACTGAATAACCTGTTCCTTGGAAGAGGGAATCACTTTACCGGTGCCTGTCGAAACTTCTTCCAGCTTGAACAACCATGCCCATGTCAGCAGAATCAGTAAGCCTATGCCAATGATCCAGATAATTACACTTGATTTTGGCAAAGGTGGTTCCTGAAAGCTGACTTTGGTTGAACGCTTGATTTCCTGTTGTGCACTCATGCGCTTGCTCCCGTAACACGCTTCGCTCCACCTTGTGATTGGTTCAGGATCTGGTCCCGCGGACCATCCATCACAATTTTGCCGTCATTTACGACAATAATGCGATCTACCAATTCAAGTACCGCACGACGATGGGTAGCCACCACCATGGTTCGGCCAATCAGATAAGTTTTTAAATTATCAATCAGCTGTTTCTCAGAAACATCATCAATGGCAGCAGTGGGTTCATCCAGCAATAAAATTCGTGGTTGGCGAATCAGTAAACGAGAAAGTAACAAGGCTTGACGCTGCCCTCCAGAAAAGCCCACACCACCTTCGAGAATGATATGGTCCAGGCCTTCTTTCTTTTCCTGAACAAAGCCCAATGCACCTGTGAGTTGCAAAGCTTCCAGGATTTGCTGGTCAGTTGCTAGGGGTGCACCCAGCGTCAGGTTTTCACGAATGCTGCCATAAAATAACTGTGAATTTTGATTCAGTAGGCCCATATCACGGCGCACATCTGCCGGGTCAATCAGGTTCAGGTCAATCCCATCAAGTTTGACCTTGCCCTGTAACGGTGTTTGCATACCGGATAACAACTGCAATAAGGTTGATTTACCGGCACCGTTACGCCCCAAAATCGCAATCTTCTCCCCAGGCTTGATTTCCAGTTTTGGAATGACTAGAGTCGGTTTAGGGTCATCTTCACCATATTTGAATACTGCACCGCTCAGTTCGTACTGACCTTCTAGCAATGGGCGGTGAATCAGATGAGAATAGTCCGGCTGATCTACCGGCTTTTTCATCAGTTCATCCAAACCGTTTTTCGCGACTTTCGCCTGCTGTAAACGACCCAACACACCGGTAATTTGGGAAATTGGCGCAAGCATACGCGAAGACAGGATTGAACAGGCAACCAGTGCACCTGTGGTCATTTCACCTTCCATAACGGCAAAACAGCCCACTAACACGACGATGGCAAATGTCAGGCCTTGAATTTTTTGCGTCCAGGCGGTCATCAAACCAACGATTTTACGTTGCTGCATGCTGACATCGGCGGACACTTCATTCATATGGTTCCACTGGTTCTGGAAACGCGATTCAGCACGCAGTAGCTTGATGTCTTCAATTCCTTGTACTGCTTCCACCAGCAATGCATTACGGATTGCAGATTCACGCATGCCCATTTGTGCGAGCTCACCCAGTTTTTTCTGTGCCAGAATCCCCGGTAGAATCATTATGGGTACGACTAACAGCATCACCCAGAAAAGGTTTCCGCCAATGAGCCAGAAAATCCCCAGGAACAGGAAGAAAAATGGAAGATCGGCAATTGCAGTCACCGTAGTAGACGTCACCAGTTCACGGACGCCTTCCAGTTCACGAATCTGTGAAATAAAAGTACCGGTAGATTTTGAACGCTCTTTATTTTTAATGCGTAAGGCATGACCAAAAACCTGGTCAGAAATACGTAAATCAGCGCGCTTGCCGATAATATCAGACAGATAGATCCGGGAGACGCGTAAGGTAAATTCGAAGATTGCCGCAATCAATACACCGCCTGCCAGTACCCATAAGGTCGGGATAGACTGTGAAGGAATGACCCGGTCATACACGTTCATGGAAAAGACAATGGTAGCCAGTGCGAGGATGTTCTCGATTAAAGAAGCAAACATCACATCGATATAACGTTTCCAGTCATTCAGAACAATTGACCAGAACCAGTTCTTTTCGAAAGGCTTGATATATTCATCGACCCGGGCATCAGGTACTGAAGACTCAGGACGTAAGATATAAAGGCTTTTAGCACCCTGCTTCAGATGGTCCAGGTCAAAGACCTGAGACAACCCCTGATCGCCACTGAGCTGTACACTGGCATTGCCTTCATTATCAATGCGCTCGATGACACCCACTTCGCCATTTTCAAATTCTACCAATATTGGCAATTTCCATGGACTGAGCAGACTGGCATCAAATTTATTTTTACGTACATTCAGTCCGATTTGACGCGTGACAACTTTGAGCAGCTCATCAACATCATGATGCTGGTTCCAGTCGAGTTGTAAGCGGATTCTTTCCTCAGATGGCTCGATACGATAATGCTTGGCGATATTAAGTATCGCCTGAAGCCACGGCTGATAATTTATTGTATTACTCATGGCTGTACTTCAAACCCCTGAATAGAAATACGGTTAAGGTCATAAAGATCGCGTGTGCGACCGGTGACCTGAATGTACTGAACAATAGCGGTATAAATATCGTAGCGCGCGGTTTCAATTTCTTGGGCTGCGCTGTGAATTGCCTGCTCTGCATTAAGCAGATCGACTACGGTTCGAGTACCGAGTTTATATTGTTCCTGATACAGCTCTCTGGTGCGCACAGTGGTTGCACGGCGCTGTGCCAGAATGTCCATTTGTCGCTGTTTATTTTCAATCTGTTCGCGAATCAAACGGACCTGATCGACTACATCCAGATAGGCAGTATTGACCTGAGCACGTGCTGCTTCTTCAGCAAAACTGGCTGCACGGGTCTGTGATCTGGTCGCCCCACCTTGATAAATTACTGGTGGCTTCAATCATCACAGAGTTATAAAAGCCATCATCTTCATTATTATTCGGATTGCGGCCATTAATGGCCTGACTCATACTCCCTTTGATATTAGGGCGTGTCCTCATTTGGCTTTACACCAAATAAACATGCAAGCAATGTAAATCATAGACTGGTAATTTCGTGCAAGCTTATCAAATCGGGTTGCAATCGCTCGGAAATGCTTCAATCTCGCAAACACATTTTCAACTAAATGTCTTAATTTATATAGATATTTATCAAACTCCTTATTCGATCTTTTACTATTTGATCTCATTGGAATGATGGGAATCATATCCTTGTTCTGGGCATATATTCTAATGTGCTCAGCATCATACCCCTTATCAGCAATGAGATAAGTTGCCTCGCCTACAGTATCAATCAGTTGTTTTGCAACTTGACTGTCGTGGACGCCACCCCCAGTGATTTTAAAATCAATCGGTAATCCATTCGCATCGGTTGCAAGATGTATTTTTGTTGTTCGTCCACCACGTGATTGTCCAATTGCTCTTTCGAAACCATGCCGAGCTCCACTTGCATGTTGATGCACGCGTATGTAGCTTCCGTCAATGAATACCCATTCTTGATCCAAGACGCCTCGTAATCTAAAAAAAATTTATTCCACAATCCCTTGCTTGCCCAACGATTAAAACGATTATAAGCAGTTTGCCAAGGACAAAATTCTTGAGGAATATCACGCCATGTGGCGCCTGTACGCAGTTTCCATAAGATCGCTTCCATGATATTTCTACTATTCTTTGAACGGTAGCAACCATGTAATCGCATAGTATCTTGAATTTGCTGCCAGATATCATCGGTAAGAAGAGTACGTGCCATTGAAAATATAGAAATAAAAATAACTCAAAGGAGGATTTTAAGTATTTAAAACCAATTCTTCAAATGAGGACACGCCCTAAT
>NZ_LFRE01000059.1:0-285453 GCF_001077515.1 Acinetobacter sp. VT 511
CTGATAGCTTATAGAGCTTAGTGATTAAGTTGCGTATAATGCGCGGCATTGTTATTAAGCTCTGTGATTTATCACAGTTGACTGTAGTCCGACGAGGATACAGTGAATCATTAACAGAATATATTTGAGTTGAAATAATTTGTTCAAACTCGTTTCAAGTAGGCAACTACAAGAAATGAGTTCTAGCGAAATTAACTGAATCAAGCGTTTTGGTATATGAATCTAATTGAAGCTGTACGGTGCTTAAGTGCACGAAACTCTAACTGTGAGAAAGGCTAGTTTACTAGTTGATCTTGTTGTTAATCTTACTTGTAAGGATTAACGACTGTTTGGGGTTGTATAGTCAAGTAATTAAGTGCATGTGGTGGATGCCTTGGCAGTCAGAGGCGAAGAAAGACGTGATAGCCTGCGAAAAGCTCCGGGGAGGCGGCAAATATCCTGTGATCCGGAGATGTCTGAATGGGGAAACCCACCTGGTATAAGCCAGGTATCGTATGATGAATACATAGTCATACGAGGCGAACGGAGGGAAGTGAAACATCTCAGTACCTCTAGGAAAAGAAATCAATTGAGATTCCCTCAGTAGCGGCGAGCGAACGGGGAACAGCCCATTAAGTCATATCAGTTTTAGTGGAATGCTCTGGGAAGTGCAACCATAGTGGGTGATAGTCCTGTACACGAAAGGGCTGATATGATGATGTCGAGTAGGGCGAGGCACGTGAAACCTTGTCTGAATATGGGGGGACCATCCTCCAAGGCTAAATACTCCTGACTGACCGATAGTGAACCAGTACCGTGAGGGAAAGGCGAAAAGAACCCCTGTGAGGGGAGTGAAATAGATCCTGAAACCGCATGCATACAAGCAGTGGGAGCCGACTTGTTCGGTGACTGCGTACCTTTTGTATAATGGGTCAGCGACTTATATTCAGTAGCGAGGTTAACCGAATAGGGGAGCCGTAGGGAAACCGAGTCTTAATAGGGCGTTTAGTTGCTGGGTATAGACCCGAAACCGGGTGATCTATCCATGAGCAGGTTGAAGGTTAGGTAACACTGACTGGAGGACCGAACCCACTGTCGTTGAAAAGCCAGGGGATGACTTGTGGATAGGGGTGAAAGGCTAATCAAACTCGGTGATAGCTGGTTCTCCCCGAAAGCTATTTAGGTAGCGCCTCGGACGAATACCATTGGGGGTAGAGCACTGTTTCGGCTAGGGGGTCATCCCGACTTACCAAACCGATGCAAACTCCGAATACCAATGAGTACTATCCGGGAGACAGACTGCGGGTGCTAACGTCCGTAGTCAAGAGGAAAACAATCCAGACCGCCAGCTAAGGCCCCTAAATTATAGTTAAGTGGGAAACGATGTGGGAAGGCATAGACAGCTAGGAGGTTGGCTTAGAAGCAGCCACCCTTTAAAGAAAGCGTAATAGCTCACTAGTCGAGTCGGCCTGCGCGGAAGATGTAACGGGGCTAAAACTATATGCCGAAGCTGCGGATTTGCAATTTATTGCAAGTGGTAGGGGAGCGTTCTGTAAGCCGATGAAGGTGGATTGAGAAGTCTGCTGGAGGTATCAGAAGTGCGAATGCTGACGTGAGTAACGACAAAGCGGGTGAAAAACCCGCTCGCTGAAAGACCAAGGGTTCCAGTCCAACGTTAATCGGGGCTGGGTGAGTCGACCCCTAAGGCGAGGCCGAGAGGCGTAGTCGATGGGAAATTGGTTAATATTCCAATACTTCTGTTTAATGCGATGAGAGGACGGAGAAGGTTAAGTCAGCCTGGCGTTGGTTGTCCAGGTGGAAGGTTGTAGGCATGTATCTTAGGCAAATCCGGGGTACTCTATGCTGAGAACTGATAGCAAGCTGTACTTGTACAGTGAAGTGGCTGATACCATACTTCCAGGAAAAGTCTCTAAGCTTCAGTTAAACAGGAATCGTACCCGAAACCGACACAGGTGGTCAGGTCGAGTAGACCAAAGCGCTTGAGAGAACTCTGCTGAAGGAACTAGGCAAAATGGTACCGTAACTTCGGGAGAAGGTACGCTGCCGGCGGTGATAGGACTTGCTCCTTGAGCTGTTGGCAGCCTCAGAAACCAGGCCCCTGCAACTGTTTATTAAAAACATAGCACTCTGCAAACACGAAAGTGGACGTATAGGGTGTGATGCCTGCCCGGTGCTGGAAGGTTAATTGATGGGGTTAGCGTAAGCGAAGCTCTTGATCGAAGCCCCAGTAAACGGCGGCCGTAACTATAACGGTCCTAAGGTAGCGAAATTCCTTGTCGGGTAAGTTCCGACCTGCACGAATGGCATAATGATGGGGGCGCTGTCTCCAGCAGAGGCTCAGTGAAATCGAAATCGCCGTGAAGATGCGGTGTACCCGCGGCTAGACGGAAAGACCCCGTGAACCTTTACTGCAGCTTGACATTGAACTTTGATCTTACTTGTGTAGGATAGGTGGGAGGCTTTGAAGTGGCGACGCTAGTTGCCATGGAGCCGTCCTTGAAATACCACCCTGGTAATATTGAGGTTCTAACTCTGTCCCGTTATCCGGGACGAGGACCATGTCTGGTGGGTAGTTTGACTGGGGCGGTCTCCTCCTAAAGAGTAACGGAGGAGTACGAAGGTGCGCTCAGCGTGGTCGGAAATCACGCGTAGAGTATAAAGGCAAAAGCGCGCTTAACTGCGAGACCCACAAGTCGAGCAGGTACGAAAGTAGGTCTTAGTGATCCGGTGGTTCTGTATGGAAGGGCCATCGCTCAACGGATAAAAGGTACTCTGGGGATAACAGGCTGATACCGCCCAAGAGTTCATATCGACGGCGGTGTTTGGCACCTCGATGTCGGCTCATCTCATCCTGGGGCTGAAGCAGGTCCCAAGGGTATGGCTGTTCGCCATTTAAAGAGGTACGCGAGCTGGGTTTAGAACGTCGTGAGACAGTTCGGTCCCTATCTACCGTGGGCGCTGGAAATTTGAGAGGATCTGCTCCTAGTACGAGAGGACCAGAGTGGACGAACCTCTGGTGTACCGGTTGTGACGCCAGTCGCATCGCCGGGTAGCTATGTTCGGAAGGGATAACCGCTGAAAGCATCTAAGCGGGAAGCCTACCTCAAGATAAGATTTCCCTGTGACTTTATGTCACCTAAAGAGCCGTTGAAGACTACGACGTTGATAGGTTGGATGTGGAAGTGTAGCGATACATGAAGCTGACCAATACTAATTGCTCGTGAGGCTTGACTATACAACACCCAAACAGTTGTTGTGTAACGCTCAATTGATTCGATATTAAGCAAAACAGCTTGATTTAGTGAACGCTAATGATCAAACTACTGCAACTCAGATATTTCTATTAATGAACGATGTTCAAAACACTGTTTTGAACGAGTGCAAGATTTGACCAAGCAACGGCAAGCAAAGCAGCAATGCAAAGCGAATAAGACCAAACGCAAAGTCATACCAGTTGTGCTGGCGACCATAGCAAGAGTGAACCACCTGATCCCTTCCCGAACTCAGAAGTGAAACCTCTTAGCGCTGATGGTAGTGTGGGATTACCCATGTGAGAGTAAGTCATCGCCAGCTCATTATTCTAAACACCCTCTGTCATTTGACAGGGGGTGTTTTTTTATGGGAAGGATTTAGTCAAATAAATGTTATTTATGTGCCCTTTCGACTGAAATATCACATAAAAATAAACTTGAGAGGCGTATACTGAACCGGTCTAAGGAGCGGATATGTCCTCAAATTCATCTTCAAGCCATATTGAATATGGTTCGTCTGCCTTTAAAGCGGTTTTGTTTTCCTTGTTTCTGGCTGGATTTGCGATTTTTTCATCGTTATATTGCGTACAGCCGATGATGCCGATTCTGGCAGACTATTTTCATATCTCCCCTACGCAAAGCAGTTTTCCACTTTCATTTTCTACCATTGCATTAGCTGTTGGCCTGATTTTTACTGGACTCATTTCTGACCGTTTTGGCCGTAAGCCGATTATGGTTTGGTCTTTATTTTCGGTTGCACTATTGTTGTTGCTGAGTGCTGTATTGCCAGTCTGGTCAGTGTTTCTGGCGACCCGGGTATTAATAGGCTTAACCGTAAGTGGCGTGGCCGCAGTGGCGATGACCTATATTGGGGAAGAAGTTGCCGCGAAAGATGTTGGTTTTGCCATGGGACTCTATATTTCTGGAACTGCGATTGGCGGTATGAGTGGCCGTTTGATTGCAGGAGTATTGGTGGATTTTATTTCCTGGCAGTCAGCGACTTTAATCATTGGACTAATTAATCTCTGTATTGCGACAACCTTCTATTTCTTATTGCCTAAATCCAGGAACTTTCAAGCTTATCCTATTAAGTTGAGCCGTTTCCTTACCGCATTTCAGCATAATCTGAGTGATCCCAAACTACGAATCTTATTCTTGCAAGGTTTCATTCTGATGGGCTGTTTTGTTTCAGTCTTTAATTACCTCAGCTATCGCCTGATTCAGGCACCTTTTGAGCTGTCGCATGTCTGGATTGGGGTAATTTCGGTCACCTATCTGGCAGGAATCTATAGCTCACCTCGTGCTGCGCGCTGGAGCCAGAAGTCTGGACGTTTCCAGGTATTGGTAACCATGCTTGTCAGCATGTTACTAGGATTAGGGTTGATGTTAGTTAACAGTTTGCTATTGGTCTTTATTGGATTGCTCATTTTTACCTTTGCATTTTTTGCTGCACATTCGATAGCCAGCAGCTGGGTATCTGTACAATCTTTACAATATCGTGCTGTAGGATCATCACTCTATTTATTCTGCTACTATCTTGGATCCAGTGTCCTTGGCAGCTCGAGTGGTTTGGTCTGGGAAAATACAGGATGGTTCGGCCTCAGTGTGTTCATCGGTATTATTTTGGTAATTGGTTTATTGGTAGCTCAAAAGTTAAAATTTCAAATAAGCAGGCTAGAAACAGAATAAGCATATATTCCTGATTAAGGTCTTAAAGCCAGTATTGTATAAATTATAATCAAGCAACCTCAGCCGAATTCATGCTAAAATGCTCGGCTTTCATCTTTGATCTATTTTTTGATCTTCCATCTGCCAGCCGAGAATTGCTAGCCATGTCTACTGCTTATACCATGCAGACAGCGCCTACAGCGTTGTTTGATTACGACAAATATTGGGCGTCATGTTTTGAACCTGCGCCATTTTTGCCGATGTCACGCGAGGAGATGGATCAACTCGGCTGGGACAGTTGTGACTTTATTTTAGTCTGTGGCGATGCCTATATTGATCATCCTTCATTCTGTTCAGGCATTATTGGCCGTACCCTAGAAGCGCAAGGTTTCCGTGTCGGGATTATTGCGCAGCCAGACTGGACCAATGTTGAAGCCTTCCGTGTATTGGGTAAACCAAACATTGCATGGGGTGTGACAGCAGGTAACATGGACTCGATGATCAACCGTTATACGGCAGATCGCAAGATTCGTTCAGATGATGCCTATTCACCAGACAATCAGCCAAACAAACGCCCAGACCGGGCGGCAACCGTATATTGCCAGCGTGTGCGTGAAGCTTATCCAGATGTACCTGTATTGTTAGGTGGTATTGAAGCATCATTACGTCGTATTGCGCATTATGATTATTGGTCAGATAAAGTGCGTCGTTCAGTATTGATGGACTCTAAAGCCGATCTTTTGATGTACGGTAATGGTGAGCGTTCCATCACTGAAATCATGCATCGTTTGGCGCGTGGTGAAAAAATCCAAGATATTACCGATGTTCGTGGTACAGCGTTTATTGTCAATAAACACAACCGCCCATCGAAAGCCAAATTTGTTGAAATTGCCTCCAATGATGTCGATGCAATTGGCCGTGTTGATCCAATTATTAACCCTTATGTCATGACTGAAGATATTGAAGGTTGTGAGATTGAACAAGGGAAGGACTCGAGCCAGTACCAGGGTTTCCAAAAAGAACATGTCGCTAATCCGATTGTACGTGAAGGCGACAATTTGGACGAAAATACACAGATCGTGCAGTTACAACCGGCGTCGAAAGCGATTAAACATAAATTACCACCGCGTGAATTGGCTGTGATTCGTTTGCCTGCTTTTGAAGAAGTGGTGAATGATCCGGTGCTCTATGCACATGCCAACCGTATTTTGCATCTGGAAACCAATCCAGGGAATGCCCGTGCCTTAGTCCAGAAGCATGGTGAACGTGACGTATGGTTAAATCCACCGCCAATTCCGTTGACTACGGAAGAGATGGACTACGTGTTTGACCTGCCTTATGCACGTCTACCACATCCATCATACGGTAATGCACGTTTCCCAGCCTTTGACATGATCAAGTTCTCTGTGAACATCATGCGTGGCTGTTTCGGTGGTTGTACCTTCTGTTCGATTACGGAACATGAAGGTCGTATTATTCAGAACCGTTCGGAAGAATCGATTCTGCGTGAAGTGGAAAAAATTCGTGATACTGCACCAGGCTTTACTGGCATCATTTCGGATTTGGGTGGCCCAACAGCCAACATGTACCGTTTGGCCTGTAAAGATCCTGAGATCGAAAAGAACTGTCGTAAGCCTTCGTGTGTGTTCCCGGGAGTATGTCAAAACTTACATACCGACCATGCGCCACTGACGCAGTTATACCGTAAAGCACGTGCATTACCAGGTATTAAAAAGATTCTGATCGGTTCAGGTTTACGTTATGACCTTGCGGTTTTAAACCCTGAATATGTGAAAGAACTCGTGACGCATCATGTCGGTGGTTACCTCAAGATTGCGCCTGAGCATACTGAGAAAGGCCCACTGAATAAAATGATGAAGCCGGGCATCGGTACCTATGACCGTTTCAAGCAAATGTTTGATCGTTATAGTAAGGAAGCAGGCAAGGAACAGTATTTAATTCCTTACTTCATTGCAGCGCATCCAGGCACCACGGATTATGACATGATGAACCTGGCGATCTGGCTGAAGAAGAATGGTTTCCGTGCTGATCAGGTACAGACCTTCTATCCGTCACCAATGGCGACTGCAACCACCATGTACTACACCGGTAAAAACCCATTGGCGAAAGTGGCGCGTTACACCGAAGATGTCGACATTGTGAAAGGTGAAAAGCGTCGTCGCTTGCATAAAGCGTTCTTGCGTTACCATGATCCAAACAACTGGCCATTACTGCGTGATGCCTTACGTGAAATGGGCCGTCAGGACCTGATTGGTAATTCGAAACAGCATCTGATTCCGACCTATCAGCCTGCAGGTGTGGATGGTCAGTATCAGTCAGCACGTAAGAAGAACTCGACTGTTGCAGGCGATTCACAGAAACGTACCGGGCAGACAGGCAATCGTGGACAAGGTCAAAGCCAAGGACAGAACAATCGTCCGAAGAAAGGGCAGATCTTGACCCAGCATACCGGTTTACCACCACGTGAAACTGGTGATGCGAAAAAGCCTTTTGGCGGTTCTAAAGCTAAAGGCAAAACCAAACCAAAAAGTCGTGCCTAAATCATTTAAAAAAGACACTTCGGTGTCTTTTTTATTTTTCTACTGATTTTTTATTAAAAGAAGTCAAATCTTAATTAAACAATAATTAAACTAAGATATTCATTAGAAAAAACTGTTTAAAAATTACACTTTATCGGAATTGTAAGACAAAAAGAGGAAAATATTCTTGCTTAAATTTGAGTGGCTGATTTAGAGTGAGAGTGAGTAAGGAACACATTACATTTCCAGTACACGAAATTTTTTAATCTCCCGAAATGTAATGCCCTTATATAAGTTTTGATACCGGATGTTGCAGTATCTAAGCAAATTGGTTGTACCGTGATTTTCGGATGAAAATCGATCTATACTGACAACAATAAAACAAAAACGATTATAAGAATGCAAAAAGGACTAACGCATGGCTACCTATATCATAATTGGCAGTTTTCTGCTCTTGTGCACCATCCTGATGGCATATAAGAGAGTACGGAACAGCGGCAAACAGCAAGATAGTGTGTTGAAGCAGCGCGCCATTTTTAACCTGAATCAACAGTTGACTTACACCCGTCTAAAGGAAATTCTGCCAGAGAACATTATTTTGGCCCATGTCTCCTATGATGCGCTGTTGACCACCAAATTTTTTCGTACCCGTAACAAATATCGCAATCTGGTCGCGGACTTTGTGGTTCTAGATCAGGATCATCTGGTTGTTGCCATCGTGGCCGTGGACGATGCGATGATTTTAAAACGCCCACAACAATCCCAGTATCAGGATGCCTTGCTGACTATGGCAGGCTATCGGGTAATCCGTTATGAAGATATTCCGGAATATTATCAGCTGCGCCGTGACTTCCTGAATGAACAGGGTGAGGAGGACAGTTTAGTCAACCCGAATAACCTGACTGCACTAAAGAAGTTTCCACTGTACTCCGCTCTGGGTCGGCCTAAAGTAAAGACAGTGAGTTAATACAGCTGGCACAAATAAAAAAAGCATGCAGATCGCATGCTTTTTTATTGGAAGACAAGTTTTATCGGGATTATTCCGGTTTTACTGCGACGACGGTCAGTTCGACCAATACCCGTGGATCATACAACTTGGCTTCTACACAGGTACGCGGCAGGGCCTGAATATCAGCTACCCATGCGTCCCACACTTCATTAAAAGCTGCATAGTCACGCTCAATATCTTTGAGATAAATAGTGACTGACATGATGTGGCTCTTATCTGTTCCCGCATCTGTGAGGAACTGATTAATAATGTCCAAAGTTTGCTGTGTCTGACCTTTAATATCCAGATCAAAATCACTGGCCAGTTGACCTGCCAAATGAACGAGATTGCCTGAAATCGCGATTTCAGAGAAGCGTTGAGACACATGCAAACGTTGAACAGTCATGAGTTTAATCCTAGGTTTTTGGCATCAGGGCAGCAACTAATGCAGTCAGTAGACAGCCCACAGCAAGATAGATAGCTACATAATGCCATGAACCATCACCCCAAATCACTAAGGAAGCCGCAATCATTGGGGTAAAACCACCACCAATAATACTCGCCACCTGATAACCCACACCGGCGCCACTATAACGATACTCGGTACCAAACAGTGAGGTAAAGATGGGTTGATGCACACTGACTACCATGTCATGCGCGATATTGGCCAGTAGAATTGAGCCAACAATAATCATCCAGGTATTTTGAGCATCCAGCGCCATAAAGAACGGGAAAGCCGACAAGGCACCGATTAAACCGCCCCAAACACACATAGTTTTATGGTTAATTTTGTCTGAGATCCAGGCAAAGAACGGAATACTGATACAACTAATCGCACCGACCATCAGGGTGATATTCAGGAAAAATTGCTTGTCCATGCCCAGATTATTGGTGGAATAATTCAGTGCAAAATTGGTCACCAGATACATGGTGAGCAGCTCGGTCATACGCAGGGCAATAATGTACAGGAATGCTTTAGGATGCTTGCTGATCGCCTGAAAAATTGGCAGTTTGGTTGGATGTTGCTTGGCTTTAACCACTTTTTCGACAAATTCTTGTGACTCCTCCTGATCACGCCGAATCCACATGGCAATGCCGATCAGCACAATACTGGCAATAAATGGAATACGCCATGCCCAGTCCGAAAATGCCTCTTCACCTAGAGTCGCAATGATTAGTGATACAGCACCCGTAGCGAGAACTAAACCGACGCCATAACCAACCTGAACGCCACTACTGTAAAAGGCTTTTTTGCCTTTCGGCGCATTTTCCACCGCCATCAGGGCAGCGCCACCCCATTCACCACCGACGGCAAAACCTTGAATGGCACGTAAGGTCACCAGCAGTACAGGCGCCCACCAGCCAATGGCTTCGAAATTCGGCAACAGGCCAATCCCGACAGTAGAAATCCCCATGAGGATGACAGTGAGTACCAGCATTTTTTTACGGCCGAGTTTGTCACCGAAGTGACCAAACACTACACCACCGAGTGGACGGAACAGAAAGCCGACACCAAAGGTTGCCAAGGCGGCTAATGTGCCCATATTGTTGCCAATACTTGGGAAAAATTGATCTTTAAAAATCAGGGCTGCGACAATGCCGTAAAGAAGAAAATCGTACCAGTCGACAACAGCACCAATAAAACTGGAAAGCGCTGCTTTTCGCGCGCGTTGTTCTTGAAAAGAAATTGAATTTGCAGAAGACATGCAGGATAGGATTCCATGGGGAGAACAGAGTTGCCCTGTAATATTCGGATTTGATCGTCACGCCAATCACAGGACAGCATGCTGAAAGTAAAGGTGATTTTCAGCATCTCAGCATATACATGGATAATGCATTGCGCGGATAGATTACTCTAAAAACATACAATGGTAAAAATAAAGTTGTTGGCTTTTTAAACTAGTGACTACTTCTTGCTCAGTTTACTTTAAAGCAGGGACAGTTGTGCTTCTTGCTGGCGAGGTGACAGCTGATACACTCCAACACCAATCAGGCGAAATTGCAGGGCTGGATCCAGATGCATATCCTGCAGCAAGAACTGTAACGCCTGATGTAGCTCTAGCGGATTTTTAAGCACGGAACGGAAGCTGCGGCTATGTTGCATGATCTGGAAATTTTTTAGCCTGAGTTTCACGGTAATGCCACGTGCAGTCAGCTGTTTCTTTTCCAGACTGTTCCAGACCTGCTGAATCAGTTGATCCCAGTAAGGACTGCACTGGCTAAGTAGCAGGTCATCACCAAAGGTGGTTTCCTTGGAAATCTGCTGGCGTTCACGTTCGGTTTCGACCGGGCGTTCATCGATGCCTTGCGCATAGAGATACAGCCGCTTGCCATATTTGCCAAAATGCTGAATCAGGACAGCTTCATCCATCTGTTGCAAATCACCCAGCGTTTCCAGATTGAGACTTTTCAATTTTTCTTGCGTAACCTTGCCGACCCCGGGGATTTTCTTAAGCGGTAAATCTTGGATAAAGGCCTGTACCTGTGAAGGCTTGATCACACAAATGCCATTCGGTTTATGCCAGTCTGAAGCCACTTTGGCCAGGAATTTATTTGGTGCAACCCCCGCAGAAGCAGTGAGTCTAGTCAGCTGGAAAATGTCTTCACGGATACGCATCGCGACTTCTGTCGCACTGGGGATTTGCAGCAGATTATTAGTCACATCCAGATAGGCTTCATCCAGTGACAGCGGCTCAATGACAGGTGTATATTTTTGAAAAATCTGATGGATCTGTGAGGAAACCTCACGGTATTTCTGAAAATCTGGTTCAATCACAATCAGCTGCGAACAACGTTTGCATGCCTGACTCATTGGCATGGCAGAATGCACACCAAATTCCCGGGCTGGATACGAGGCAGCCGCAACCACAGCCCGTGGATGATGCGAAGCGATCACCACAGGCAAATGTTTTAGTTCCGGACGTTCACGCAGTTCTACCGAGGCGTAGAAGGCGTCCATATCGATATGGATAATTTTACGCATATGCCATCTTAAAAGGCTTTAAGGCACTTGGGAAGATGCTGATTTCAAAAGATTATAGGGTTGACTATTACTCAGTAGCACAACCTGAATCTGTTGCGCTTCAGCCGCTTTGATCAGAATTCGCATACTCTCGGGAGCATTATCGGCAAAGCGTGGCAAAAATTGTAAGGGTTGATCTAGCGGCTGAAAGAAATCATCCCAGTGAATTGGAATGACAATCTTGGGTTTTACCGTTGCCAGCGTTTGTTGCAGATAAGATTTCTGATAATCCTCAGGCTGTCGCGACAGCTGGGCTATGCCAAAAATAAAATATCGGCCTGAACATCCTTGAGCTGTCCCGGAATAAACCCTGTGCTCGCTTTAACCAGAATTCGTTGTCTGTCATGTTCAATCAGATAGTCAAAACTGCCGCCTTCTTTAAATTCGGAAAACTTGGCAGGCAGTTTCAGTGGTGCTGTAATTTCTTCACCGAGATCATCATTTACGGGTGTTGGAGGCGTATGTGCGGAAGCAAGTGGAGTGACTTTAAACTGTCCCGATCGGAGCGATTACGCTGATACAGCACGCCGTAGCTGGGAGGCTTTTACCTCTGGATGACTGCGTGCAATATTCAGGCTGCTATTCGATCCGATGATCTGGGGTTGAGGTAACAGGGCAGCCAGTTCAGGAATATCCAGAGCATGATCATAATGGCTATGGGTCACTAAAATCGCCTGTGTCCGATCCAGCTGTTCCTCCTGAATAATCTTCTGAAGTAACCTAGAATCGCTGGAAACCTTAGAACTGAGAACATGCCAAAGACTGGGACGGCTAAAGAAGCCATCAATTAAAATCTGTTCCTGACCATTATCAAATAGCAGGGTAGACACCCCAAAGAAGCGGACATTTAAGCCTTCTGCGGATGTATTGGATTTGGCTTGCCACGCGTCAAAGTCACGCAGCTGACCTGAAGGTTGGCGTAAATAAGTGCCCATTCCCCCCAGTATGACTACCACTATCAGAATGGTAGTCACGATAATTTTTCCAAGCTTCACAGCTATTTATCCTTTTATTTTTGATTACATTGCAATTGTAGAATTATTTTACCGATTTTTGTGCAGGTGCAGTCTCAATACCATTCTGTTTTAAAAAATTTAGCCAGTCCTTTTCCGAACCATAAAACACATTCAGGTCTACAGCCGTTGCAATACCTTTGATCTGACCCTGACTGGTATGTTGCCAGAAATGCCATTTCGGATTATCTTTGAGCTCAGGCAGACCCTTGTATTCACGTATCCAGAGAGGGACATCAGTAAATTGTCCTGCCAGCACAATATTATAGAAAGCTTTCGAGGTATAGAACATCGGCTGCTTGCCGTAGTGCTGTTTGAGCAGATCATGCATGACCTGGATTTCTTTGAGTAACTGTTCCTTGGAATAGGTATTAATACAGTTACTGTCATATTCAAGATCGATTACCGGAGGTAAGGCATCCGCTTTATTCGGTACGCTTTCGATAAAGTTTTGCGCTTGAATCTTACCCTCCCGACAGAGGCGATAAAAATGATAGGCACCGACCAGCAAACCCTGTTCGCGAGCCTTAAGCCAGTTTTCCTGAAATTTGCTGTCCTTAAAGTCGCCGCCTTCGCTCGATTTCAGATAGACAAAGCGGTATTTATCTTTGGGGATCTGCTGCCAGTTAATCTCTTTTTGATGATGCGAAACATCAAAACCATGAATGTCATATTCGGAAGCGTTGGCAGGTAGCGGTTTCAGCAATAGCCACCAGATTGCACCGACCACAGCAAGCAGCAGAATGACACTCATGATTGCTGCCCAAAGAGGTGGATAATGCTTGTCTGGCTTTTTCATCACGTTCTTCAAAATCTGACTCTATCTAGCTTATACCGATTTATCTTGTATCGGGATGATGATCATACTGGCGTATCCTTGGGAATATGCCAGAAAATATAAGCGGCAATGATATTCAAACAGCCCAGACAGATCAGGGCGAGATGGAATGCATTATCCAGCTGCTCAGCGCCAAAGTAGGCACTAAACATATTCACCAGCGTACCTGCCAGTGCGACCCCAATACTCATCGATAGCATCATGATCATGGACAGAAAACTGTTGCCACTGCTGGCATCCTGCTGACTTAAGTCTTTTAGGGTTAAAGTATTCATGGAAACAAACTGCAGTGAGTTCAGGATACCAAAAATAAAAAAATGAATCGCACGTAGCCAGATCGGTGTATCCGCCGTAGTCAGGGCAAAGCTAGCAATACATAGCCCCACCAGCAAAGTATTTACCAGTAATACCTGGCGATAGCCAAAGTGCTGAATGATCTTGCGAATAATGGGTTTGGAAGCCAACGAACCCAAAACGGTTGGTATCATCAGTAAACCGGTAATAAAGGGTTCAAAACCAAACGCGATCTGCAACATCAGCGGTAACAGGAAAGGAATGGAGTTACCACCAAGACGGGCAAAGAAATTGCCCAGAATCCCAATAGAATAAATCCGGTTTTTAAACAGCTTGCTGCGGAACAGGGCATTGCTATGGGTATGTGAATGATAGGCATAGATCAGCGAAAACAGGAGCCCAGCTGCAACTAAGCTGAGACTCCACCACAATGGATATTGCGGATTGGCAAAGTTCTCAATGCCCAGACATAGCCCGACCATCGCCACCACCAGCATAACAAAACCGGCATAGTCAAACTTCGCCACATCCGGTTCAGTAACATTCGGCATGGCTTTGAAGGTAATCAGGGTGCCAAGCAGGCCAATCGGCAGGTTAATCAGAAATACCCATTGCCAGGACAGGTATTCGACCATCCAGCCACCTAGCGTCGGGCCAATCAGGGGACCAATCAGGCCGGCCAGACTCATCAGGCTCATTGCAGCCAGAAACTGGGTGCGTGGAATAATCTTCAGCATTGCCAGACGGCCGACTGGTAGCAGCAAAGCACCACCAATGCCTTGCAGAACCCGATAGAGCAGGAGTTCATTCAGGCTGTTTGAGACAGCACAACCTATTGATGCAAGCGTAAAAATAATGATGGCGCTAAAATAGGTATTACGTACACCAAAACGATCTGCCAGCCAGCCACTCAAGGGAATACAGACTGCAACCGAAAGCACATAAGCCACCACCACACTATGCATCCGCAACGGATCTTCCTGCAGGCTAAGCGCAATCGCTGGCAGGGCAGTATTAATAATTGTGGTATCCAGACCTTGCATGAAAAAGCCGATCGATACCAATAAGACCAGCAGTCTAAATTCGGGTTGCAGTGCTTGATGGGTGGGCGTGGCATTCATGTGATATTTAGAAAGTCATGTAATTTTGAATGTGGGCTCAGTTTAAATCAATTCCCCCCATCCGTTGTACTAAATCAGTGTCTTATTCTGGTATTCATGACATGAAATAGAACCATGAAAACTGATTAATATCAGTTGTCTAAGTAGGATTTTGCAGAAATAGCAACTGCTTGCTGAAAAGTAATAAATGTCTTGAAACTGGCTAGTGTTACAAGAATATATGACGTTTCTGTCATGAAACTGCAATAAAAACGTCATAATCTTGGCCACATCTTACAGTAATGCTGATCTCCCTCAGCAGGTATGTTTTATGTCTATCGAAATCTTGATGGTTATCGGCTTCTGTCTAGCAGCCTACTCCATTGTCGGCAATGATGTGCCTCAGACATTGGGAACCTTTATCTCATCAAATTCACATCGACCTTGGTGGCTGCTGTGGATTTATATCAGCGTCATCCTTGTGGTGGTTTTGGTCTATGGCTGGTATGCATCAGGGGTAGGAGATGCCTCTTATGGCCGTCTCGAAACGATTCCATTCCCTGAGGGTGGGATTACCTGGCTGTATATTGTACCGCCAATTCTACTCTTGTTATTAACCAAATATGGTATTCCAGTCAGTACTACATTCTTGGTGCTCACCATTTTCTCTCCAGCGAGCTTAGGTTCGATGATGGTGAAATCGATGATGGGTTATGCTGTAGCCTTCATCTCAGCTTTGGTGATTTACCGTTTTGTTGCCAACAAAATGACGGTGTACTTTAACCAAACCAAAGACCAAGAGCATTCGACCAAATGGATGATCTTACAATGGTTATCAACCGGTTTCTTGTGGAGCCAATGGTTGATCCAGGACTTAGCCAATATCTTTGTGTATGTGCCACGTCAGGTTCCATTTGAATTCCTGATGTTTGCGATTGCGGTATTCGTGGTCTTGCTGGGTGTGATTCTGTACCAACGTGGTGGTGCAATCCAGAAGATCGTCGATACCAAAACCGATGTAACCGATGTTCGTGCAGCAACCATTGTTGACTTTATCTATGCCATTATCTTGTTGATCTTCAAAGAGTGGAGCAACATCCCAATGAGTACCACATGGGTGTTCTTGGGTCTATTGGCCGGTCGTGAGTTTGCGATCTCGATGATCGTCAATGGTGTGAGCAAACACCGTACTTCACGGAACGTCAGCAAAGATGCAATGAAGTTAATGTTTGGTTTAGCAATGTCTGTGATTTTGGCGACGACACTACCTTGGTTCTATAACCTGGTGACTAACTTGGGTTCTTAAGAGTTAAAAAATAAAAAAGCGAGCTTCGGCTCGCTTTTTTATTTTTTAGATCAGCATTTAAATTGCAAACTGTTTTGGACTATCCAGATTTTTCAGGGCATTAAAGATATGTGCAGAATGTTCGCAGACAATTAGTTTGGCACGATGCTGGGGTGGCAGGAAGCCTTCATTCACGGCATGATCCAGCTGCGCAATGAGTGGATCATAAAAGTTATTCACGTTGTATAGCATCATTGGTTTCTGGTGCTGGTTCAACTGTCCCCAAGTCGCAATTTCCAGAATTTCCTCAAAGGTGCCTAGTCCACCTGGCAGAGCAACGAAGGCACAGGCACGTTCTGCCATTAACGCTTTGCGTTCATGCATAGACTGCACAATATGCAGTTCAGTCAGCTTGCTATGCGCGATTTCATAATCCAGCATAAACTCGGGAATCACACCTACTGCTTCACCGCCATGTTCAATCATGGCATCAGCGACCTGACCCATCAGGCCGATGCTGGCACCGCCGTAGACCAGACCAAAACCTTGCTGTGCCAGACTCTGTACAAGCTGAATAGCTTTTTCCTGATAAATAGGATTATTGCCAGCACGTGAACCACAATATAGGGCAACGAGCGGGCGGGTAGTGCGGGGAGATTTGTTTTTATGTTCAGTCATTTTAATTACGCTAGTCATGTCTCTCTTTCACCTTATCATTTTTTAATTTTGTTACTACAACATATATTAAAAATATGACAATTCTATGCATCATTCTTGCCAATCTTAAAGTCAAGAGTCAGTAAGCTTAAACCAAAGCATGAAAACTGGTAAATTTCATTTTGAACTTGCTATACTGAAAATCTGTCTTACTACAATAGAAATCACATGGGTAGTCGAAGTTGGCGTTTTAACCAGATAAAACGTCACCATATCAAGTGTTTAAATAAAATTGGACATAGTTCCGCGCTACGCAGCAGAATTGCATGTCTTTCCACTGATTTACAGGAGAGAATGCAATGATTTTCGAATGGATGTCAGATCCTTCTGCCTGGATTGGCCTGCTGACTCTGATTGTGCTGGAAATTGTTCTGGGCATCGATAACCTGGTTTTTATTGCAATTCTTGCTGAAAAACTGCCGCCAGAACAACGTAATACTGCCCGAATTGTAGGTTTGACCCTGGCCTTGGTCATGCGTCTGATCCTGCTGGCTTCTATTGCCTGGGTAGTCACGCTGACTGAACCGTTCTTCTATATTTTTGATCATCCATTTTCCGGGCGTGACCTGATTCTGCTGTTTGGTGGGGTATTCCTGTTATTTAAAGGTACCATGGAATTACATGAGCGCCTTGAAGCCAAGCCAGTGGTCAAAGAAGAAAATCCGGTGCATGCCGTGTTCTGGATGGTGATCGTTCAGATCGTGGTACTGGATGCCGTATTCTCACTCGACAGTGTGATTACTGCTGTGGGTATGGTCAAAGACCTGTCGGTAATGATGATTGCAGTGATTATCGCCGTCGGCATCATGCTGTGGGCTTCCAAGGCCTTGATGGATTTTGTGAATCGTCATCCTACTGTGGTCATTCTTTGTCTCGGCTTCCTGATGATGATCGGTTTCTCGCTGGTGGTTGAAGGTTTCGGCTTCCATATTCCAAAAGGCTACCTGTACGCAGCGATTGGTTTTTCGGTCATTGTCGAATTTATTAACCAGACCATGAAACGCAATCAGGAAAAAATGGTGACAACTACAGATCTGCGTTATCGCACTGCTTCAGCCGTGATGCGTATGCTCGGTGGTAAACCTGCTCAGGATAATGCTGCTTCTGAGCCGGTAGATGTACTGGCGACGCGTGCCTTTGCTGACGAAGTGTTTAATGATGATGAAAATGGCGTTTATCACAGTGTGATGGTGCAGGGCGTACTCGGCCTGTCTGAACGTCCGGTGAAGTCGGTGATGACCCCACGTCCTGAACTGGAATGGATTGATCTGGATGAAGATGAAGCTATCATTAAGGCCCATCTGTTGCAGATGAGTCATTCACGTCTGATCGTGGCACGTGGTGAGCTGGACAATATTGCTGGTGTAGTACTGACCCATAAAGTTTTAAACGAATATATCGAAACGGGTGTACTTGATTTCGAAAAACATCTACGTGAACCGGTAATTGTGCATGAAAATGCTCAGGTACTGATGGTGATGGACCAGTTGCGTCAGGCGCCGCTACAAATGGCGATTGTGCTGAACGAGTATGGTTCGATCGAAGGGATTGCAACACCGATTGATGTGCTTGAAGCCATTGCCGGTGAATTCCCGGATGAAGATGAAATGGAAACCGCAGCTGAAAGTCTGCATGACGGTAGTCTGTTGCTGGAAGGTTCAACCGACATTCGTCATGTATCCTTGCTGATTGGCCGTGATCTGGTGGATGAATCAGAAGAATATTCGACGCTGTCGGGTTATATTCTCTTTCACCTTGGCCGCTTGCCTGAAAATGGTGAGAAGTTCGAAGCCGATGGTCATATCTTCGAAGTCGTGACAATGGATGGCCATAAGATCGAAAAAGTCCATATTATTCCGCAAGAACAAAACAAGAATTGAGTTCTGCCTCAGGCATGCGCTGAATTTTGCTAAAATAGCCCGCATCGTCGGGCTATTTTTTGGAATTCATTTTTGGAACTTACCACTTCACAAGCATGTCCATGTGGATTGGGCATTTATGAAAGCTGTTGTCAGCCACTGCATCAAGGCAAGCGAACTGCGCAGACAGCCGAACAGTTGATGCGTTCACGTTATAGTGCCTTTGCCAAACAGGAAATTGGCTATATCCAGCAAACGACCGCATTGGGACAGCAAAGGTTTTTAGATATGCCTGCAATTGCCGAGTGGAGCAGGACCAATCAATGGCTGAAACTAGAAATCGTGCAAGCCAATGAAAAACTGGATAAATGTCATGCACTGGTCGAGTTCAAGGCACATTTTCATGATGGTACACAGGCACAAATTCATCATGAAGCATCTCATTTCGTCAAAGTAGAAGGCTGCTGGTATTTTCTCGACCCGACCACAGATCAACAATTTACAATGAAGCAAGCCTGTATTTGTGGTTCAGGGAAAAAATTTAAGCTATGTTGTGCGCAATTTTTGTAACTTTCACATAGATTTGCCTTAGAATAGCCGCCATCTCAAAGCCTCAGGTGGAAGCAGGGCGATGT
Organism: Acinetobacter sp. VT 511; assembly: GCF_001077515.1. NCBI lineage: Bacteria > Pseudomonadati > Pseudomonadota > Gammaproteobacteria > Moraxellales > Moraxellaceae > Acinetobacter > Acinetobacter sp. VT 511. The sequence continues at coordinate 19,211 of NZ_LFRE01000059.1, forward strand.
TGTTGACCGTAATCTATATTATTGCCATTACCGCAGAAGCGATGACCGGTGCTTTATCCGCTGGACGGCGCAGCATGGACTGGTTTGGGGTCGTGATCATTGCCTGTGTCACGGCACTGGGAGGTGGCTCGGTTCGCGATGTGCTGCTTGGTCACTATCCACTGACCTGGGTCAAGCATCCTGAATATCTGGTGCTGACCTGCTGTGCGGCTTTTGTCACCATTTTGATCGCCAAATGGATGCGTCATTTACGTAACATCTTCCTGGTGCTGGATGCCTTGGGGCTCATCGGTTTTACCATTATCGGTTGCCAGATCGCATTAGAAATGGGGCATGGTTTTGTGGTCAGTGCCGTAGCTGGTGTCCTGACGGGTGTCTCCGGCGGTATTCTGCGTGACATTCTGTGTAATGATGTGCCGCTGGTGTTCCGTCGTGAACTGTATGCCAGTATTTCCTTCGTTGCGGTAATCTTCTACTGGCTGTGTAGCCACGCAGGTCTGTCGCTTGAGCTGACCATCATTTCTACCTTGATCTTCGGTTTTAGCTTGCGCCTGATCGCCATTTACTTTGGCCTGGAAATGCCGAAATTTATCTATAAAGATGATGATGAACAATCCGCATCATCTAAGGATGAATCATAAAACACGATTTTCAGATGAGCGAGGCAAAATAGCCTCGTTTCTGCATTCAATCGTAGTATAAAAATAGGATGAACACTTCTGCTTTCCCTGCAGTTTCTCCCAAATCACATATCAGAGATTTACTTATGGACCTAGTTTCCCGGATTCAGCGCTTACCTGTAGGCAGGTTTCACTATATGTTGCTGGTCGTGATTGGTTTAGGCTGGATGTTCGATGCCATGGACACCGGACTGATTTCCTTCATTCTGGCCAAAATGGCAGAAGACTGGCAGATGACCCCTGACCAGAAAAGCTGGGTAGTTTCAATCGGTTTTATCGGGATGGCAATTGGGGCAATCTGTTCTGGCGGTCTGGCAGACCGTTATGGCCGCAAAACCATATTCGCTTTAACGCTGGTGATCTATAGCCTGGCAACCGCGGCTTGTGCCTTTGCACCGAACCTGACCTGGCTACTGGTCTTCCGCTTTATTGTCGGCCTGGGGTTGGGTGGTCAGTTACCGGTTGCTGTAACGCTGGTCAGTGAATATATTCCGGCACAGGTACGTGGCCGTTTTATTGTTTTACTGGAAAGTTTCTGGGGATTGGGCTGGCTCTGTGCAGCCTTGATTTCTTATTTTGTGATTCCGAAATTTGACTGGCATACCGCCTTTTTAATCGGTGGTATTCCTGCACTGTATGCAATTGTGATCTGGAAATTCGTTCCGGAATCGATTCCCTTCCTGATCAACCGTGGCCGTATCGATGAAGCGCATGCCTTGGTGAAAAAGATTGAAGCCAAATGTGGGGTAGAGGTACTGGAAATCTTCCAGGTTCAACCTGTGGCCGAAAAACAGACGATTTCTTTTGCTCAGCTCTGGTCAGGCATATTTGCCCGCCGTACCTTAATGCTGTGGTTGATCTGGTTCGGCATCATCTTCTCTTACTATGGTATTTTCACCTGGTTGCCAAGTCTGTTAGTGAAGGAAGGCTATACCATTGTCCAGTCTTTTGAATATGTACTGATCATGATTCTGGCGCAGTTGCCAGGCTATCTGGTTGCAGCATGGCTGGTAGAAAAACTTGGACGTAAGGCAACACTGGCCGGCTTTATTGGCATGTGTGCTGTATCTGCCTATTTCTTTGGTCAGTCCGGCAGTGTTACCGAAATCGTGATCTGGGGTTGTCTGATGTCCTTCTTTAACCTCGGTGCTTGGGGTGTGCTCTATACCTATACGCCAGAACAGTACCCAACCAATATCCGTGCTTTTGGTTCGGGCTGGGCAGGGGCAATCGGCCGGATTGGTGGTATTGTTGCGCCATTTGCAGTGACCCATCTGATGGTCATGCCGAGCGGCTTCAGCTATGTCTTTACCATGTTTACCGTGGTTCTGATTGCTGTAGCTGTGGTGATCTTGGTACTGGGTGAAGAAACTAAAGGTCGGACTTTAGAATCCTTGAGTCAATAAAGGTAGTGATTTTTTAGTTGCTTAGGGCGTTTAAAGTGGATATTTTTACGCCATAAGACACGATTTGTCGCACTGTGTACTGTACTGCCCTTGTGCAGTCAGGCAGTGCGACTTAGCATAAGAAACATTGATACAAAAACGAAATTTTTAGGATTATAGGTTGTTATGACAAGCCTTGCGCATCATGCGACAGAAAACCGTTCCGTAGCAGAATTTACCGAACAGGCCTACCTCAACTACGCCATGTACGTCATCATGGATCGTGCACTGCCACACATCAGTGACGGTCTGAAACCGGTACAGCGCCGTATTGTTTATGCCATGAGTGAGCTGGGGCTCAAGTGGACCAGCAAACCAAAGAAATCTGCACGTACTGTGGGTGATGTACTGGGCAAATACCATCCACATGGCGACTCAGCCTGCTATGAAGCGATGGTGCTGATGGCACAGCCGTTCAGTTACCGTTATCCGTTTATTGAGGGGCAGGGCAACTGGGGTTCACCAGATGATCCAAAGTCTTTCGCGGCGATGCGATATACCGAAGCCAAACTGTCACAATATAGTGAATTATTGCTTTCTGAGTTGGGTCAAGGCACCTGTGATTGGCAGGACAACTTCGACGGTTCGATGAAAGAGCCAGTCAATCTGCCGGCACGCGTACCGAACATCTTATTGAATGGTACCACGGGTATTGCTGTAGGTATGGCAACCGATATTCCACCACATAACCTGCGTGAAGTGGTCAAAGGTACAATTGCACTGATTCGTAATCCGAACCTGACCGATGTCAAAGTAGCTGAATATATTCCGGGACCGGACTTACCAACCAAAGCAGAAATTATTACTCCACCGGCTGAATTGCTAAAAATGCAAATGACAGGTCGTGGTAGTTACCGTATGCGTGCCGTATATACGGTTGAAAAAAACGAGATCGTGATTACTGAACTGCCCTATCAGGTGTCTGGTTCCAAAATCATTACCCAGATTGCAGACCAGATGCAGGCAAAGAAACTGCCTCTAGTGACAGATGTACGTGATGAATCCGATCATGAAAATCCGACGCGTCTGGTCATTGTGTTGCGTTCAAATCGTATCGATGCTGAATCGGTAATGAGTCATCTGTTCGCAACCACCGATTTGGAATCCAGCTATCGCGTCAATATGAATATGATTGGTGCAGATGGTCGCCCGCAGGTGAAATCGATCCGTCGTATTTTGCTGGAATGGATTGAAATCCGTAAGACCACCGTGACCCGTCGTCTGCAATTCCATTTGAATAAAATCGAGAAACGCTTACATATTTTGGGTGGCCTGATCATTGCCTACCTGAATATTGATGAAGTGATTCAGATCATCCGTGAAGAAGATCAGCCCAAACCGGTGCTGATGCAACGATTCGGTATTGATGAAATTCAGGCAGAAGCCATTTTAGAACTCAAGTTGCGCCATTTGGCCAAGCTTGAAGAAATGGAAATGCGCCGTGAGCAGGAAGAGTTAGAAGCCAAGGCAGCTGAAATCCGTGAGCAACTGGCCAATCCAGAATCTTTAAAGAATTTGATCATCAATGAACTTAAAGATGATGCCAAGAAATTTGGTGATGATCGCCGTTCTCCAATCGTAGAGCGTGCCGAAGCTGCGGCAATTGATGAAACTGAAATGCTGCCTGCTGATCCGGTGACCGTGGTCTTATCTGAAGCTGGCTGGATCCGCTGTGCCAAAGGCCATGAAGTGGATGCCGAAAACCTGAACTTCCGTGCAGGGGATCAGTACTTGAGTCATGCCCAAGGCAAATCTAATCAGCGTGTTTATGTACTGGATGATACGGGGCGCAGTTATGCCTTGGCCATCAACAGTCTGCCGTCTGCGCGAGGATTAGGTGAACCACTGAGTTCAAAACTTTCTCCTGCAAGTGGCGTCGGCTTTAAACAGGTTCTGGTTGCCGAAGATGAGGCAGAAATCCTGGCAATCAGCAGCAAAGGTTATGGTTTCAAGACCCAAGCCAAGCAGCTGGATACCAATGCCAAGGCGGGCAAGGCATTCCTGACTGTGCCGGAAGGTGCGCAGGCAATGAATCTGCAGCCACTTGAAGACAAAACTCATCTGGCATTGCTCAGCTCTGCAGGTCGTCTATTAATTGTTGATTTGACTGAATTACCTGTGTTGAATAAAGGCAAAGGTAATAAATTGATACAACTTGAAGATAAAGATCAGATTTTGTCCATGACAGCCTTGCGTTTAGATGAAATAATTCAAGTGCTTGCAGGACAACAGCAAATAAAATTAAAAGGGGATGATCTGCAAAAGTACATCGGCAAACGCGGTTCGAAAGGACAGCTTTTACCACGCGGATATCAAAAAGCAAATAAACTGTTGATTCAAAGATAAGACTAGCATCCATCAATCGAAATACGTTATATATGAACAACGATTCGACAAGATGGATGCATTATTGCGCATAAACAAGTTAAAAAATTAGCGCAATATTGAAAAAAACAGTTGAGATTCTAAGGATTATGATTGGAGAGAATGGCATTATGGAAAAGATTTGGTTCGCTGAATACGAGAAAACAGGGATTCCACGCACTGTAGAACTGCCACCAGAAAACACTTCATTAGTTGATATTTTTGAGCGTAATTTCCAGAAGTTTGGCTCACGTGATGCCTTTATCTTTATGGATAAAGTAATGACGTTTAACGAGCTGGAAGAAGCTAGTCGTAAATTTGCAACATATTTACAGAGCTTGGGGCTTGCAAAAGGTACACGCGTGGCAGTGATGATGCCAAACGTGTTGCAATATCCGGTCGTGGCATTGGGCGTATTCCGTGCTGGTCTGGTATTGGTCAATGTAAATCCACTTTATACTTCACGTGAACTTGAACATCAGTTAAATGACTCTGGTACAGAAGTACTGGTGATCATTGAAAACTTCGCTTCTGTATATCAAGCAATTATTGGCAAAACACCAGTGAAGCACGTCGTTGTTGCTTCTGTAGGTGATATGCTGGGTGCACTTAAAGGTACGCTAGTTAATTTTGTGCTACGTTCTGTACGTAAACAGATTCCAGCATGGGATATTCCAGGTCACATCAAGTTCAATGCTGCGCTGAACAAAGTCAGCCCAACGAACTATAAACGTCCTGAACTGACTTTAAGTGATACTGCTGTACTGCAATATACTGGTGGTACGACAGGTGTTTCTAAAGGTGCTGAACTGACACATCGCAACCTGGTTGCAAACATGCTGCAATGTGATGGTATTTTCCAGAGCAAATTCGGTGCACAAGATGGCCAGCCAGATGACCGTATTTTCTGTGCTCTACCGTTGTACCATATCTTTGCATTCATGGTGTGTGCACTGTACGGTATGTATAAAGGTCAAGCCAATGTTCTGATTCCAAATCCGCGTGATCTGCCTGCGGTAATTAAAGAATTACGTAAATACCAGCCAACGTTCTTCCCGGCAGTGAATACTTTATTCAATGCATTGATCAATAATGAAGACTTCAAACAGCTGGATCACAGTCGTCTGAAAATGGCGATGGGTGGTGGTATGGCGGTGCTGCCTTCTACTGCAGAAGCATGGAAGAAAGTTACAGGCACTAATATCATCGAAGGTTATGGTTTATCAGAAACTTCTCCGGTTGCAACTGCAAACCCGCCTGCATCTGAAGAATTTAGCGGCACCATTGGTATTCCATTGCCGTTGACTGAAGTTGCAATTTTAGATGACGATGGCAATGAAGTACCATTGGGCGAGCAGGGCGAGATTTCGATCCGTGGTCCTCAGGTGATGAAGGGTTACTGGAACCGTCAGGATGAAACTGACAAAGTCATGATTAATGGTTACTTCCGTACCGGTGATATCGGTGTGATGAACGATCGTGGTTATGTGAAGATTGTAGACCGTAAAAAAGACATGATTCTGGTATCTGGTTTCAACGTTTATCCTTCAGAGATTGAAGAAATCGTTGCGAAACATCCAAAAGTGCTGGAAGTGGCTGCCATTGGTGTACCAGATGAAAAATCAGGTGAAGTGCCTAAACTATTCGTGGTGAAAAAAGATCCCTCTTTAACAACTGAAGAAGTTCTGGCATTCGCAAAAGAAAATCTGACAGGTTACAAGCGTCCGCGCTATGTAGAATTCCTGGATGAATTGCCAAAATCTAACGTAGGTAAAATCCTGCGTAAAGATCTACGCAAAACAGCTTAAAAGCTGTGTAAAAAAAGCGCCTTTGATAGGCGCTTTTTTTATGGAATCTTTTTAAAGTTAGGCAGATTTATTCTTTTCCATCCACCAGCGGTCGAAGTAGCGACGACCCACGCCTACAATCCCGACGAAGATAAACAGGCTAATGAAGTGACGGTTGAAGCCAGGGCGGTAGAACTCGCCATAGCTGAGCACATTATCAATCAGGCAATATACTAAAACAATCGTCAGCCAATGCCATAGGGTATAGCGCTTGATGCCCACTGCATAAAAGGCAATCCATAACATCACAAAGGTGAACAGAGCTGACCAGATATTCATATTGGCAGCGATGACACTGAGTAAAAATGCTACGATCGGCAATACAATTTTCAGGACGCGATCCACTTGCAGCTGATGTTGACGCTGGCGTTCCAGGACATCCAACATTTCTTTTTGATCGGGACTGACCATCGTGAATCCTTATATGGTTGCTAAAACACCCTATTTAACAAAATTTATTCACGAAATGCCATGCTATGATACAGATAAAATTTTCATGAGAAAAATCAGATGCAGAGCATTAGTGGGATCATTTATCTCATTTTAGCGGCTTGTCTGCTACCTTATGTGTTTACCATGGTTGCTAAAAAAGCTGGAGGCTTTAAGGCTAAAGATAACCAGAATCCGCGTGATTTTTTAGAACAGTCTACCGGTGTTGCAAAACGTGCTAATGCTGTTCAGCAGAACAGTTTTGAAAGCTTGCCGCTGTTTATTGCAGCTGTCCTGATGGCTGAATATCTGGTCATGCCGCAAAGTCTGATTATGACTTTTGGTATTGGCTATCTGATTTTCCGGGTGCTGTACGGTATTTGCTATCTGGCAAACTGGGCGACATTGCGTTCCATCATGTGGTTGCTTTCCATGTTATGTCCGATTGCGTTATTGCTACTGATCATCAAATTAATTTAGGTCAGTCCAGTCATCAAGCGCCTGATTGATTGTTCGATATTTTTAAACCGAAAAAAATCTGCAAAAACCGTTATAATTGTCGCGGTTTTTAAAAGATTTAACTTGTTAAAGAGTGATGCTATGAGCTACAGCAATATCCCAGCGGGTAAAGATGCACCAAATGACATCTATGTAATTATTGAAATTCCTGCAAACGCAGCACCAATCAAATACGAAATCGACAAAGATTCTGATGCGCTATTTGTAGACCGTTTCATGGGTACAGCAATGTTCTACCCAGCAAACTATGGTTATGTTCCAAACACTTTATCTCTAGATGGTGACCCTCTAGACGTATTGGTTGTGACACCACACCCAGTAGAGCCGGGTTCTGTTATTCGCTGCCGTCCTGTGGGCAAACTGAACATGGAAGATGACGGTGGTGTTGATGCGAAACTGGTTGCAGTTCCACACGACAAATTGACACCGATCTATAAAGATGTTCAGGAATATACTGATCTTCCTCCATTATTGATCAGCCAGATCGAACACTTCTTCCAGCACTACAAAGACTTGGAACCAGGTAAATGGGTTAAGTTAAGTGGTTGGGAAGGTGCAGATGTTGCGAAACAAGAAGTACTAGACTCAATTGCTGCTTATGCAGAAGCAAACAAATAATTGCTTTGCTTTTCCATTTAAGTCTTTAAACTTTTAAAGCTTAAATAAAAAAACCTGCACAATGTGCAGGTTTTTTTGATTTAAAGCATCGTCAGGACATTAGAATAATTTCACCGGGATGTCTAACCAGATACGCCATTCATTTGTTGAGCTGATAGCATTACTTACATAGTTGCCAGAAGCATTATTGTAAGTATCACTTGCGCGCAAGTATGAGTGACGTAAGCGTAAGTTTGCATCTTTGAATGCACCAGATTGAACCGTATATTTCACTTGGTTAAAGAATTCATGTTCTTCAGCTTGGTCGATAATTTGTGCTGGATTATTTATTTCGGCTACATCAATATCCCAACCATAAACGAATGCTGTTGTCCAGTTTAGACCTGGAAGACCATGGTTTTTAAAATTATAGTTGTACTGTAAGCCAACAGATTTTTCATCGTTACCCTTAAAGTCGGATAAGTATGAGTTTGGTACATAAATGCTTTGTAGACCATCTGCGTTGTAAGCATAGTCGTAACCTATGTTGCCCGCATTATCTTGGTATGCAAGCATCAAATTGTGTGCATCTCTGTTATAGCTTGCAGATACACCCCAAATTGAGTTAGTCAATTCTTCAGTTGCACTGCGTGGATCAGTGGTTGCTGCTCCAACTTTCCATTTAGTATTGTAACCCATTGCCTCTAAAGTTACGGTCGCACCATTTGCTGTAGGAAAGCTGTAATTTACATTCCCATAGTGACGATCTAATTTATCTTTAACGTCTACCCCATAATAAGAGGCATTAACTTGGTCGTTAAACTTGTATTTCGCGCCCCAGAAAATAGCACTGTCCAAATTTTGTTGGTCTGAGCTGATATCATTAGACCATTGATTTTTAGTGAATTTACCACCGATTAACGTCAAGTCTTTAATTTCGTTACTTTCAATATAAAGACCAGTGTAGTACTCAGGGGTTAAACGAGCAGTATTACTTGCAATTACTGGAATTTCAGATACTTGCGTACCATATTTAGCCGTTGTGTTTGATACGCGTGCTTTGACATAAGCACCTCCACGTGCCCAATGATCATAGGCATCTTTAGTTCCATCGGCATTATCTTGACTATGCGTTGGGATCATTTGGTTACCAGTATGCCCATTTTTACCGAGTTTAAATGAAGCATCACCAATGATACCTGCACCAAAACCAACAATACCTTTGGTAAAGCCAGAATCTAGATTAATTATTGCTGTTTGAGCTGCAGAGCTTGTATCATCAACACCATTTTTTTTATCACGGCTTAAGTAACCCGTACGGAATAGAACTGTGCCTTCAGCATCTTCTACAAAGCCTTTTGCTTCACTTTGTTCGCTTGCATAAGCTGTAGAGATCAGAGCAGCTTGTACCAACACTGCTAATGTAAGTTTCTTTGCGTTTAACATGGGGAGAGAGCCTCATATATGTTTTTTTGTACTGCATCTGCTTAAAGCACACGCAGAAATTAACCAAATTGTATAATTAATCTGATAAAAAATATCGTTTTTATGACATTCTTTAAACTAAAGTTGAGTTTTTTTAACCTATTATTCACAATCACGCTATAGTTTTTAGTATTATTTTTTTCCATAAGGTAAAATTAATATTGAAAACAATAAGATAAAAATAAAGTTTTTATAATGTAATATTTTTAATAATGAAGAGTGTGTTTCAGAGCTCATATTGATTTTTTTTAATTTGATGTTATGTAAGGTTAAAACTGCTTAAAAGATTCTATAAGTTGTTTTTTCCATTCTAACAACACTTTAAATTCTTCCTTTATGCTGCAATTCACTATTTAGAATAGTTCACAGTCATCCATTTTCATTTTTAAACCTTTTGGTAAAACTTTATTATTCACGTTTTTCATATTCTTGCCCCCTTTATTTAAACGTGGTAAATGAGAACGTATATTTCTCAGCTGCCGAAACTCGGTTTGCTTGTGCTGCTTGTTAGCATGACTTCAGATACTTTTGCTGAAGATACCCAAAATCTATCTAGGGGTGAACTTAGTGCAATTATTGGTGTCGTGAACAAATATATTTATCGTGGTGGTGAGAAAAGTGATGATCCATCGGTACAGTTTGGACTGGAATATGCATATAACAGCGGGATATTTCTGTGCTATTGGGGCTCAACCTTAAATTATGATTCTTCTGATGCAAATCAGGATCATGGTTTTGAGCATGACTTTTATATTGGTTATGGCCGAGCGCTGAATGAGAGCTGAAGCTACAAGTCTCAGATCGTATCTTATTACTATCAAAGTGGTGGGACAGTCTATAGCGAAGATGGTCCAGATCAGCGTCGTACTACTGGTTTTGAGATACTGAATGATGTGTTTTATAAAGACCTGAGCTTAGGTTTAGGTGTCATGTTGACAGATGTTAACTATGCAAATGCAGAAGATGTTTATCTCAGTGCAGCTTATATCTATCCATAGCTGCAAAACTTTAACCTGAATACGTCAGTAGGTGCTTCTTTGTATAATGCTAGCCGTGATGATCAACTGATTCAGACCACAGAAAGCTTTAGTTTTAATGAAACACAGATTGGACTAAGTAAAACAGTCGCAGAACGAATTGAATTAAGTCTGGACTATGTCTATGGCGGCAAAGGTTGTGATGAAATGGATTTTGATAATCATATTGTCGTAGGTACAAACTTTAATTTCTAGGTTTTGCTGAAACAGGGATTGCAAGGTATGTCATATTGATTAAATATTATGCACCTTTTTTATGCATAAAAATTTATCTATATAAAATATAGCTTCAAAAAGTAGCAAGTTGTAAGTGAATATTTAGACAGGCAGGGGAATAGCGCAAGTAGTTTATTTTTCAGTTTTTTCTTGATTTTATCTTTTAACCTAAAACAATTTAAATTTTAATTTTTAATATATGTGATTAAAATCAAATATTTATATAAATAAAAAAACTTTTATAGCTAATTTGGATTTTCCTTTTTATGGGTTGGCATAGCTATTGCAAAGCCTAAGTTGAGTTTAAAAACACAACTAAAAACGTCTGCGGACGGTTGGGGGAATCTAACAATGAAATTCACTTTAAAAGCTTTAGCAGTTGCAGCAGTAGCTTCAGCATCCAGTTTTACTTTTGCAGATGAGCCTACATCTCCGCACTCAGTATCTGGCAATATCGGTGTGTTATCGAGCTATAACTTGCGTGGTATTACAAATACACCTGAAAATAAAGATGCCACAATTAATGGTGGTATAGATTATAACCATGCTTCAGGTTTTTATGCTGGATGGTGGGGATCAACTTTAAGATATTCTGCGGGTACAGATCTTTTTGAAAATGCAGCAGGTGAATTAGTAGAAGTTGAAACAGGGGAAGTCACTAATGCTTTCGAAAATGATTTCTATGCAGGCTATAGTGGTTCAATCAATGATGACTGGGGTTATACAGCAGGTTTAACGTACTATTATTACTATGATATTGGTAATTCTGGATCAAACGGTTTTGAAACCATGTTGGGTTTGACCTATAAAGATTTAGGTATCACTGCGCAAACATTACTTGAAGATCTTGATTGGGGTAATGCAGGTGATACTTATCTAAAAGCATCTTATAGCTATGCTTTACCTAAAGATTTTAGTTTAGATACAGCACTTGGTTTATATCTATATGATAAGAATGGACCAATTGAAGCTGCTGATACATTTAGTTTCCGCCACTTTGATATCGGTTTGAGTAAAGCACTTGCTGATACTGGCGTGACTGCAAGCATGAACTATATTTTAGGTGGCTATGACCGTAATGATGTAAAACAAAAAAATAAGGTTGTCCTAGGTCTAGGTTACAGCTTCTAATTGTTTAATAGAAAAAAGGCGACAAATGTCGCCTTTTTTTATTTTTATTGTCTAATAGCTTAGCTTTGCTGACCTCGATAAGATAAAGCTTCCGATAAATGCTGAGGCTGAATTTCTGAATTCTCAGCTAAATCAGCTATGCTTCGTGCTACTCGTAATACCCGGTGATAAGCACGGGCTGACAGATTTAGCTTCTGCTGGGCAAGTTCAAACATTTTACTGGTCTGAGCATTTAGTGGCGCAAATTGCTCTAATTCTTTTGGGTTTAATGCCATATTCAGCTTTTTCTGTCTTTGTATTTGCAGTTCGTAGGCAGTTATCACACGCTCCCTAACGGTTGCAGAATCTTCTACCGGTTGTGTAGATTGTAATTCATGAGCTTGCAGAGGAGGCACATCGATATGCAGGTCAATCCGATCCAGTAATGGCCCAGAAATCCGGTTCTGATAACGCTTGATCATTTCTGGAGAACACTGGCAGCGAATATCCTGATTAAAAGCATAACCACAAGGGCAGGGATTCATCGCTGCAACCAGCTGAAAGTTAGCTGGGAAAGTAATTTGTCGAGAGGCACGCGAAATTACAATTTCCTTAGATTCCAAAGGTTGACGTAATACTTCAAGGACTTTCCTGTCAAATTCCGGCAGTTCGTCGAGAAATAACACACCTAGATGTGCCAGCGTAATTTCACCTGGTTTAGGATGCGATCCTCCACCGACTAGGGCAACTGCAGACGCGGTATGATGTGGCGCGCGGAAAGGACGTTGTCCAAAAGTATGACTATTATTGGCAATAGAATAAATACTGGCGACTTCAAGATTTTCTTTAGTATTGAGAGGCGGCAAGATACTGGCTAGCCGAGAAGCCAGTAAAGTTTTACCGGTTCCAGGAGGTCCTCTAAATAATAAAGAATGTCCACCTGCAGCAGCAATTTCCAAAGCCCGTCTTGGGCGCAGCTGGCCTTTGACATCGGCTAAATCAAAGCGAGAATCTGAGTGATTCACCTGTGGTCGGGCCTGCATCTGGACTAAAGGTGCGAGTCTATTTAAATGATCACAAACTTCTTTTAGATGAGCAGCGGCAAATACCCGAAAATCAGGTAACTGACAGGCTTCCTGAGCATTTTCCTTAGGTAGAATCAGTTCATGCTGCGATTGTTGACAGGCAATCGCAATACTAAGCGTACCAGTGATGGGACGGAGTTGACCATCTAAAGCAAGTTCACCGATGAATTCCATTCCATCAGTACAGTTTTCAGGTAATTGCCCCGATGCCATCAGAATCCCTAAAGCAATTGGCAGATCTAAACGTGAACCGTCTTTGGGCAGGTCAGCAGGAGCCAGGTTAATAGTTAAGCGTTTGGTCGGGAACTGGTAGCCACTATTCAAAATAGCAGAACGAACCCGATCCTTACTTTCCCGAACCGCCGCTTCGGGCAGTCCAACAATAGTTAAGGAGGGCATGCCCTGACTGACATGAACTTCAACTTCTATTAAAGGGGCATGCAGTCCCAGCAATCCCCGGGTATGGATTTTAGCAAAAGACATTATTGTTCCATTTTAGTGCGTTATTATTGTTCATTATTTGTCTTTTATGCACTTCACTGGTGCTTATTTTTTGTTCGATATCTTTTCTTCAAGTGATTCAACTTGTTTGAGCAACTCATTTAAACGCTGATTGGCCTGATTTAAGGCTGTACGCTGACGTTCAATTTCCTCTTTTGAAACCAGATCCATTTTACTTACTGCTTCGTTTAATAAAGCCCGAAGATTATGTTCCAGATCTTTTTTTGGTTCTTCGATCTGCTGCAAGATTGCTTGTAATAAAGTTTCAATCATTGTGTGGTCCATAGAGATGGAAATAAGCGCACAGTTTAACACCGCAGGAATCAAGACTATAGTATTTCAGACAAAATATGGGATTAATCGATAATTATTATCATAAAAGACCACATAAAAATGACTAAAATTTGAAGATTCAAAAGATTTATAAGTATAAAATAATGTTCAGGGAAACCGCATGTCGAGCTTTCTAATTTCCCCCGACCTTAGAAATCTTGGCATGAAATTTGAACATAAAACCTTACTGGTGAAATAAGCCGAAGGAAAACAAACATGAAGCTCGTAACTGCAATTGTAAAACCTTTCAAATTAGACGATGTGCGTGAAGCATTGTCTGAAATTGGCGTTCAAGGCATCACTGTGACTGAAGTCAAAGGCTTCGGTCGTCAGAAAGGCCATACTGAACTTTATCGTGGCGCTGAATACGTTGTTGATTTCTTACCAAAAGTCAAAATTGAAATCGCGATCAGCGACGAAATGGTTGACGCGGTAATCGAGTCAATTACGCGTGTAGCAAGCACAGGCAAAATTGGTGACGGAAAAATTTTCGTAACAAATCTGGAACAGGTCATCCGTATTCGTACAGGTGAAACAGGTGCAGACGCTGTTTAATTTGGCACAAAGTTTGCTGAGTAGCGAATAACTCACAAAAACTTGGTTGGGGGATACGAATGAAAAAAATACTACTCGCGTTGGGTCTGTCCAGCGCACTTTTGGGCGGTTCTGTTGCCTGGGCTGAAGAAGCCGCATCAGCAGCCGTTCCTACCGAGGAAGTTGCTTTAGTTGATGCAACTGCAACTCCAGATATTACAGAAGTTACTGCTGTGGAAGCAGTAGAAACAGCGCCGGTTGAAGAAGCGGCAGCTGCAGAAGAAGAAGCCACACTCGATACAGGTGACTCTGCCTGGATTTTAACGTCAACAGCCCTAGTTCTACTCATGACCATTCCAGGTTTAGCCCTGTTCTATGGTGGTATGGTACGTAAGAAAAACGTACTGAGTACTATGGCACATAGCTTTGTAGCAGCTGCAGTAGTCAGCATTGTCTGGGTCGTGATTGGTTATACTCTGGCATTCGGTGAAGGGAATGCCTTTATCGGTAGCCTAGATAAATTTATGCTGTCCGGTATTACGACTGAAGCGCTGTCAGGCACCATTCCTGAAATCCTGTTTGTCATTTTCCAAATGACTTTTGCGATTATTACGGTTGCCATCATTAGCGGTTCTATTGCTGAACGTATGAAGTTTGGTGCTTTCATCGCATTCATCACACTTTGGGTGATTCTGGTTTATGCGCCAATTACTCACTGGGTATGGGGCGGCGGCTGGTTAGGCAGTGACGGTGCACTGGACTTCGCTGGTGGTACAGTCGTACACATTAACTCAGGTGTTGCAGGTCTGGTTGCGGCCTACATGCTGGGTTCGCGCATGGGGCTAGGACGCGAATCTATGGCACCACACAATCTGACGCTTACTGTAGTCGGTGCAAGCTTACTATGGGTGGGCTGGTTCGGTTTCAACGGTGGTTCAGCATTGGGTGCAAACGGTTCAGCAGGTTATGCACTCGTGGTTACACAAGTGGCAGCAGCAGCAGCAACGATCTCTTGGTTAATTACTGAAAAAATTGCACGTGGTAAAGCATCTGTATTAGGTGGTGCATCGGGTGCGGTTGCAGGTCTGGTAGTGATTACTCCAGCAGCTGGTTTCGTGACTGTAGGTGGTGCTTTAGCGATGGGTCTCATCGGTGGTGTAGTATGTTTCTGGGGTATTACTGCACTGAAACGTATGCTTAAGGCTGATGACTCTCTAGATGCTTTTGGTCTGCATGGTGTAGGTGGTATTGTCGGTGCGATTCTGACTGCATTCTTTGCCAGCGAATTTATCATGGGTGACGGTGCACCAACCAATGTAATGCATCAATTATGGGTACAAATTGAAGGGGTACTGGCAACAATCGCTTACTCTGCAATCTTGACCTTTATTATCCTGAAAGTGATCGATCTGATCATTGGTATCCGTGTTTCTTCTGATGATGAGCGCATGGGTCTGGATTTGAGCCAACACGGCGAACGTGTCGAATAATCTGCTAAAACAATAATCAATATATTGTGTGAAACAGCCCGTCAGGGCTGTTTTTTTTCTATATATTGCGTAAAACTCTACAAAGTTCAGAATTTTTGCTACACTCGGAAATCATCAGGATTTGTTCAATTAAACCGCTATGCATTGCCCATTTTGCAATACACCAGACAGTAAAGTGATCGATTCACGCCTGGCCGCCGAAGGTTGCCAGATTCGCCGTCGTCGTGAATGTGTCAGTTGTAATGAACGCTTTACCACCTTTGAAAGTTATGAAGTGGTAATGCCGCGGGTCATCAAGTCTGATGGCAAGAATGAACCCTTTGATGAAGCCAAATTACGCCGTTCTCTTATGCATGCCTTGCAAAAACGTCCTGTGACACAGGAACAGATTGAAACGGTGCTTAGCGATATCCAATTGCAGATTCGCCGTCTCGGTGAACGTGATGTCAAGTCACGCACTATTGGTGAAATCGTGATGCAGTCTTTGTTTGCCCTCGATCATGTTGCTTATGTACGTTTTGCTTCGGTGTATCAGGACTTTCAGGATGTCGAAGCCTTTCGTCGTCAGATCGAACAGATGCAGCAACGCGGCGAATTACAAGAATAAGCATGATTGAAATAACTCAAGATCAAATCTGGATGCACCGTGCCATCGAACTGGCACGTCAGGGCCAGTATTCCACCAAACCGAATCCAAACGTTGGCTGTGTCATAGTTAAAGATGGCGTAGTAGTGGGCGAAGGTTTTCATCCCAAAGCAGGTCAGCCACATGCTGAAGTCTTTGCAATGCGTGAGGCCGGCGAGCAGGCCCATGGTGCAACCGCTTATGTGACTTTGGAACCCTGTGCGCATTATGGGCGGACCCCGCCTTGTGCCAAAGGCCTGGTCGAAGCCGGCGTAGCTAAAGTCATCGTGGCTTGTCCAGATCCAAATCCACTGGTCGCCGGAAAAGGTGTACAGATCCTGAAAGATGCTGGTATCGACGTTGAAGTGGGCATCTGTGAAGATGAAGCACATCCACTGAATGATGGCTTTCTGAAAGCCATGGCGACTGGGATGCCTTATGTACGTGTGAAAATTGCATCGAGTTTAGATGGTCGTACAGCCATGGCTTCGGGTGAATCGAAATGGATTACTGGTATAGAGGCTCGGCAAGATGTCCAGCACTGGCGTGCGATTTCTGGTGGGGTAATTACCGGGATTGAAACAGTATTGGCCGATGATTGCCAGCTCAATGTCCGTAGCCTGAAAGGCGTTGATGACATCAGCAGGATTGTTCAGCCAAAACGGATTATTCTGGATCGCCAAGGTCGTTTGCCACTCACTGCCAAGATTTTGGAACAACCAGAAACGGTGATGGTGATGGGACCTTATCGTCAGGAACTGGCGGATCTCGGTGTGATCCAGCTTGAGATTCAGCCTTTAAAAGAATTATTACAGTACCTGGTTCAGCAGCATCAGATTTATGACGTGCTGGTTGAGGCAGGAGCGACTTTATCTAGCGCATTTTTACAGGAAAAACTGGTGGATGAACTCATCAGTTATGTTGCACCGACTCTATTAGGGCAAACTGCGCGTAGTATGTTTAATGCAGAATTCAGCCAAATGGCAGAACAACTTCGATTCAAATTGCAGGACGTGACCCGTTTGGGTGATGACGTGCGCTTCAGGTTAATTCCTTCTCAAGAGACACTATGAATTCAGAGTCTACGGTTTACCACAAACGTCGCCATGCGGCACGTACCACAGATGAATATCTTTTCCATCAGCTGGTTCCTTATCTGGGGAACAAACGCCGTTTACTACACTTAATTCTGGAAGCACTTGAGAGCACGGGAACCCTAAAACGTGAAGATGGCCGTGCGCCGATTTTTGCCGATTTTTTTGCAGGTTCGGGGGTGGTTTCACGTCTGGCCCGTCAGAATGGCTATCGGGTGATTGCCAATGACTGGGAACCCTATAGTCATGCACTCAATCATGCAGTTTTAGCTTGTACCGAAGCACCTGCCTTTAAAGAGCTCGGTGGCTATCAAAAAGCGATTGATTATCTGAACCGTTTACCAGAAGTCAAAGGCTGGGTGACACATAACCTGTGTCCACGCAATGATGAAATTTATGATCCGACCCGTGACCGTTTATTCTTCAAACGCCGTAATGGTATGCGTATTGATGCGATACGCCAGCAGATTGCCACCTGGCAAGCCCAAGGCGCAATTGATGATGTGGAAATGAGTGCTTTATTGGCGCCACTTCTATATTCAGCCAGCTTCGTCAGCAATACTTCAGGCGTATTTAAGAGCTTCCATCATGGCTGGGGCGGTAAAACCCAGACCGCGCTGGAACGCATTGAATCGCTGCTTTGGTTAACACCAAGCCGTTTCTGTGAGGATAACAAGCATAAAGGTCCTGCAGCTGAAATGTGGTGTGTCGATGCCCAGCATCTGGCCAATCAGATGAGTGGATTTGAAGTGGATGTGGCTTATCTGGATCCACCGTATAACCAGCATGCCTATAGCAGTAACTATCATGTGTTGAATGCTTTAACCCTCTGGGATCAGGTTGATCTACCGACACCCGATACCAAAGGCTTTAAGAGCGGGATTGACCGTGCTTGGCGTAAAGAGCGCCCAAGTCAGTACAACTCGTCCAAGCATGCCAAGGAAGCCTATGAAACCTTGTTGGCAACTATCAACGCACGTTTTATTCTGACCAGTTATTCAACCGATGGTAATATTAGTGCGACAGATCTGTTGCAGGCCAATCTGAAACGTGGCCGTGTGACCTTGCTAACTCAAGATGTGCCACGTTACCGTGTCAGCAAACAGCGCCAGTCCGAGCGTGCACGTGTACTGGAATTTATTGTGATTACCGACACGCATGCCAAGTCTGGGCCACCGATCCGTCAATTGTTGGGTCAGTTACACCATTATGCAGAACTGGGTGGTGTCGATACGACCAGTGTGAGTACGCAGCTAGCTCTCTGGTAAAAGCATAAAAAGGAATAGAAAATGTTTACAGGTATTATTGAAAGCCTCGGTAAGGTCGAAAGCCTGCAAAATGTCGGCGGTGATGTACGCTTACGTATTCAGACTGATCTGGATATGACCGATGTCCATCTGGGCGATTCAATTGCCACCAATGGCATTTGCCTGACTGTAATTGACTGGGGCGACAACTGGTATGCGGCAGACGTGTCTCGAGAAAGTTTAAATCGAACCACACTCGGTAACTGGAAAGCGGGTCAACCTGTAAATGTTGAAAAAGCCATGCTGCCAACCACACGCTTTGGCGGGCATATTGTTTCTGGTCACGTCGATGCGGTGGGCGAAATCACGGTAGTGCGTTCCGATGCCCGTTCCATCTATTTTGAAGTGACAGCACCTGCTGAAATTGCCAAGTATCTGGCAGAGAAAGGTTCAGTCACAGTAGATGGTATCAGCCTGACGATTAACCATCTGCGTGGCAATATTCTCAGTTTAAACCTGATTCCGCATACCGCTGAACGAACCAATATTGGCACCTGGAAAGTCGGGACCAAAGTCAATCTGGAAGTCGATGTGCTAGCACGTTATATCGAGCGTTTGTTGCTAGGTGACAAGGCAGCTGAAACCACACCACAGTCGAAAATCAGTATGGATTTTTTAGCTGAAAATGGCTTTTTAAAATAACCAAACTGCCTAAATACTCAACAGTCTAATTGAAAAATTAGACTGTTTTTTTATTTTTCGGGATAATCCTGACTTCACTTTAAGATTTTAACCCCAGCGGACAGGTCGAATGCTCGATTTCTTACTAAACCTGGAACGGTCTTTGCCAATATTGCTTGAGCAATATGGGGTGTGGATCTATGCCATTTTATTCCTGGTGATTTTTGCAGAAACGGGATCTGTATTTTGCTTTTTCCTGCCGGGAGATAGCCTGTTAATTGCAGTCGGTGCGCTCTGTTCTAGTAGCGATTTGATTACGCTGCATTCTATGGGATTACTGCTATTTACTGCGGCAGTGCTGGGCTATACCGTCAATTATTACACTGGCAAAGTGTTAGGCTTAAAATATTTCAATCAACATTCGCGTTTCTTTAAACCCGAATATTTGACCAAGACCAATCATTATTTTATGAAGCATGGCGGCAAAACCATCTTGATTGCACGTTTCATTCCTTTTGTACGTTCTTTTGCTCCATTTGCTGCCGGTTCGGGCCATATGAATTTTATGACTTTTACGCTTTACAACCTGGCTGGAGGCGTATTGTGGATTGTAAGCTTACTGGGCATAGGTTATATGGCAGGTAATGCCGCCTTTATGCTGGCAGATTTTTTCTAGATGTGAATAAATAGAAAAGCCCACTTTTGTGGGCTTTTCTAGGCTTATTTCTAAGTGAATTAACGCTTTTGCAGAATATAATCAATTTCTTCACGGGCTGCAGCACGTAAGCGGTTACGCAGCTGTACCAAAGTTTCCTCGATCGCAGTTTCGGCTTCAAGTTCCAGACGTAATCGGGTACTTTCTAGCTCTGACAGAATCTCAGTATCATCAATTTTGATTTGGGCGGAATTTAAAATGCGATTTTGCTCAAAACGTGCCGCATAATTCAGGACTTCAGCATTCAGGCTGTCCCGTAATAATTCTAGGGTACGTGTCTGTTCTGCATATTTACGTTCTTCATCCAGCTTCATTTGCTCGATATACGCCTGCTCCTGAGCACGCTTATCTGCCAGCACTTTTTCAAGGGCCTGCTGTTTACGAATCCGTGCTTCTTCAATCAGTTCCGCTTTACGTTGTGCATAAGCTTCCTCAATTTTACGCTCGGATTCTTTTTGCAGTTGCTGGTCATGCACCAGCCATTCCTGCAATGACGTCTCTGGCTGAAGTACATCGCAGATACGCGCGAGGTCATCAATAAAGGTCTGACGCACAGCTTCAGGCACATTTAACCAGCGCTGTTTGAAATCTGGACCAACATTTAATGCCACGGGCATCTCCTTATGAGGTTTAAGTAGGGCTACAGTTTATAAGTTTTCGGCTCAATACCCAGTCGACGGTATTGCTTAAACTTTTCACGGCCGAGTTGCTTGGCCGTTTCATTGTTTTCAATAATCTCAATAATGTGACTAAATTTAGCGTAAGGTTCAAGTGCTTCAGGATTAAAATTAAAGATAATCCAGTCTTGTTGCTCAGGCAAGCTCGCAGAGATACAGACACTGGCCTGTGGCTGGTCAATACCATGCGGGATGAAACCGGTAGGATCAAACGTCCACAGATGTTCATCCAGCTGTTGCTGCAAGTCCACATCACCACAGAGTAACCAGATCCGTTCCGGCTGACGCAGAATCTTGCGGCATAAACGGCAGGTACTTTCGACCTGCCGTTCAGGGCTTTTTTCAAATAAATAAAAGCTGACTTTAGCCATTGTTTTGAACACGGTTCGCCAGGAATTGCATTAATAATGGCACTGGACGACCTGTTGCGCCTTTATTGGTGCCTGAATTCCAGGCTGTACCTGCGATATCTAGGTGTGCCCAGCGATAGTCATGGGTGAAACGCTGCAGGAAGCAGGCTGCAGTCACAGAGCCGGCCTTAGGACCACCAATATTGGCAATATCTGCAAATGGAGAATCCAGCTGTTCCTGATAATCATCCAATACTGGCATACGCCATACCCGGTCAAATGAAGTTTGACCAGCAGCTTCGAGTTCAGCGGCCAATTCATCATCCGGCGTGAACATGCCAGTCAGGACTGAACCCAGTGCAACCACACAGGCCCCGGTCAAAGTTGCAATATCAATCACGAGAGCAGGGTTAAAGCGTTTTACGTAAGTTAAAGTATCGCAAAGTACCAGACGACCTTCTGCATCAGTATTCAGAATTTCAACCGTTTGACCGCTCATCGTGGTGACAATGTCGCCTGGACGGGTTGCTTTTCCAGATGGCATGTTTTCAGCAGCGGCAATGGTACCCACAACATGAATATCTAAACCAGATTCGCATAATGCACGTATGGTACCCAGCACTGAAGCTGCACCACACATGTCGTATTTCATTTCGTCCATGCCAGCACCTGGTTTCAGGGAAATACCGCCGGTATCAAAGGTAATCCCTTTGCCGACTAAAACCACAGGTGCTTCACTACGTTCTGCATGATATTCGATGGTAATGATACGTCCTGGACGGTCTGAACCTTTGCTCACTGCCAGGAAAGAGTGCATTCCCAGATCAGCCATTTGCTGTTCATCCAGTACATTCACTTTAAGCAGTTCTGGATATTCAGCTGCTAAAGCCAGTGCCTGTTCCGCAAGGTATTCCGGGAAACAAATATTGCCTGGACGGTTACCTAAGTCACGTGCTAAGTTTTGGCCGGTTTGCACTGCCTGAAGCAATTGCAGCTGTTCTGCAGTTACTGGACTGTCAGTTGCAATCAGGTTGATTTGCTCAAGTACAAATTCATTTTTCTTGGATTTGAATTCATCAAAGGCATACGCAGCTTGGGTCAGCAATAGTGCAAAAATGTTATGAAATTGGGCTGGCAGAGCAGAAATGTCTACGCTGATCTGCTGGAATTTTTTCTGTGCTGCTTTTACGATGGTTTGCGCAACTTTTGCCAGTTTGCCCGGCTGTAGTTCAGCAGTCTTGCCCAAGCCAACCAGACAGGCGTTGGCACTCGCTGGAACATTACCAACTAATGCCAGGGTTTCATTTAGACCTGCTTTATATTGTGTCGCTGTGGTGATTTCTTCGAACTTGTTAATCTGATAAGTGGCAGCTGACTGCTGAAGTTGCTCAGCATCCACAAGAATTAACAGATATTGGCTGGATGCATTCTCTTGGAATGACGTATTAATTGTCAGTTTCATATGCGTTTATTTAAGCCTTATAAAATTTGCAACCATTAAACCATTGAAACAATTTCCTGAACAGGGTTTCAATGTTCAACTCAAGTATCGGTTTTATATTTTTAAGCTTAACATTCGGGTAAACTATGACAAGTTTTTACCCTGTATTCTGGAAGATTTAATTTGATTATTCGGCGTTATCTGGTCAAGCAAGTTGTATCAACATCCTTGGTTGTGATTGCCTTATTGACCTTGATCATGATGGGTGGTCGACTGATCAAGTACTTCGGTGTGGCAGCACAAGGACGTCTGGATGCAGGCATTCTGTTCAGTATTATTGGTTATCGTTTGCCTGAATTCCTGACCCTGATTTTACCTTTAGGTTTCTTTATTGGTCTGATGCTGGTATTTGGCCGGCTCTATGTCGATCATGAAATGGCAGTCATGAACGGTAGCGGGGTCAGTCGCAATCAGCTGGCACGATTACTCATTCCGATGACTTTGGTATTTATAGTCGTTCAGGCATTTTTAATGCTCTGGGCGGCACCGTGGGGTATTCGTCAGTTTGAAGCATTGACCAATGAGCAGGCAGTACGGACGGGTTTCGATCTGGTACGGCCGAAAGAATTTATTTCCTCGGGACCCTATACCATTTATGCAGGTGATTTGTCGGAAGACCGTAAAAACCTGAAAGATATCTTTTTCTATCAACTTGCAGAACGTGAAGGCAAACCAGATGTCATGATTCTGGCACAAGAAGCGACCCGTGTAGAAGTGGCAGGGGACACCGCCAATGTGGTGGATCTGGTCAATGGTCGCCGTTATGAAATCTTTGCCGGCATGCCGAAATATACCCAAGCGGAATTCGAGACTTATCGTCTGCGTCTGGAAAATGATAAAGAAGCCAAGTTTGAAAGTGCTGAAGTTGAAGCCTTGCCGACTTCGAAACTCTGGGAAAACCGTCAGGATCCTGTGGTCGCCAGTGAGCTCGGTTGGCGAGTATTTGTACCATTTGCGATTATTGCGGCGCTCATGCTGGCCAATGCCTTGTCTGAAGTGAGTCCACGTCAGGGGTGCTATCTTAAACTGTTTCCAGCACTCTTGATCTTTGCCAGCCTGATTGTGGCTTTAATGGCAGTAAAAACGCGCGTCAGTAAAGAGGAAATGGGGATCTGGGCTTATCCAATGGTCCTGATTTTCTATGGTATTGCTGCGGCTCTATTTGCACGTAAACAGAAGCTGGCGCCGAAAATCAAGAAACAGATTCAACGAGCGAGGTCTTAATCATGCTGGCACGTCGTATCGTTGCAAAACATGTGACCGGAACCACTGCACTTGCTATGCTCGGTGCAACAGCCGTATTGGCCGGTCTACAGGTATTATTTACTTACTTGGGTGAACTGGGTTCATTAAAAGAAGGCTACGGTGCCTGGCAGGCATTAAAATATGTGCTATGGGGAGCGCCAAACTATCTGTATGAAATCCTACCCATCTCTGCACTGATTGGTGCTGTTCTCGGCTTAGGTACACTCGCTTCTAACAGTGAGTTGATTGTGATGCGTTCGGTTGGGGTCAGCCTGTGGCGGATTGTCGGCTGGGTAATTCGTTCGGCATTACTCCTGGTGATTTTATCTTTTGCTTTAAGTGAATGGGTAATTCCGTATACCAATGAGCAGGCCAAAGCAGTGAAAAGTTACAACAAGCCTGTAAAAATTGGTGAGGTTAAAGGCTACTGGACCCGTGAAGGTCAGCGTTTTATCTACATTGACTATGCTAATGCCAAAGGTGAGCTAAAAAATGTACAGATGCTGGACTTTGATGAAGATTATCGTCTGCGCGGGACGCTAAAAGCCGAGCAGGGTGATTTTATCAAGGATGGTGCGTGGACTCTGCAGAATACGCAGGAAATGAATATTCTGCAGAATGGTAATGCCACGCTGATAACACATTCCGAACAGCCGCTGGCCTTAGCGCTGCAACCGAAGTATGTGCATATGGTGACCATTGACCCAGAGGATCTATCGCCTAGTCAACTGGTCAGTTTCATGAGCTATATGCATGAATATAGCCAGGTACCAAAGACCTATGAACTGGCTTTCTGGCAGAAAGTCGGCTCGCCATTTGCCCTGATTGCACTGGTGGTGATTGCCTGTTCCTTTATTTTTGGACCGCTGCGTCAACAATCTATGGGCTTTCGCTTGGTGATTGCATTATTTGCAGGTTTAGGCTTCTTCTATCTGCAGGACTTCTTGGGTTATGCGAGTTTAGTCTATGCGCCGTCGCCCGCATGGTTTGTATTTATTCCAATTATCATCATGTTTGCAATTGGTGGTTATCTACTGCATCGGGCACGCTAAGCCACAAGAAAATAGAAGAAATCAATCGCAGTGAGAGGCTTAAACCATGGTGTGGTCATGGCCTCTCACTGCAAAATTAGTTAAAATAGAACGATTAATTCGTAAACGAACAAGAGTATTCATTATGACGGATGCAACTGCTGGCAAAATCCCTCACGTATTGGTAATTATGGATGGTGTGGGTCATCGCGAAGCGGTCGAAGACAATGCGTTTTTAGCGGCTAAACGACCTCATTTAACTGCTATGCAGGAAAAGCATCCGCATGGTTTGATCTCTGGTTCTGGTGAAGATGTCGGTCTGCCTGATGGTCAGATGGGTAACTCTGAAGTCGGTCATATGAACCTGGGTGCTGGCCGTGTGTTATATCAGGACTTCACCCGTATTACCAAAGATATCCGTGCCGGTGCGTTCTTTGAGCATGAAGTACTGATTGATGCGGTAGAAAAAGCCAAAGCATCAAATGGTGCCGTACACATTATGGGCCTGTTATCTGAAGGTGGTGTGCACTCACATGAAGACCATATCGTAGCGATGGCAGAGCTGGCATTAAAACGTGGTGCCAAAGTCTATCTACATGCTTTCCTGGATGGTCGTGATACGCCGCCGAAAAGTGCACAACCATCATTAGAAAAATTAGACGCTGTTTTTGCTCAATATCCAGGTCAAGGCCGTATTGCCACCATGATTGGCCGTTACTTTGCCATGGATCGTGACAACCGTTGGGATCGCGTGGAACAGGCGTATCGTTTGCTGACTGAAGGTGAAGCAGTTCGTACGGCAGCCACTGCAGTAGAAGGCCTTGAACAGGCATATGCAGCAGATGAGTCTGATGAATTCGTGAAAGCGACCCGTATCGGTGATGTGGCTGCGATTCAGGACGGCGATAGCGTAGTCTTCATGAATTTCCGTGCGGACCGAGCGCGTGAATTAACCCGTGCTTTTGTTGAGAAAGACTTTACCGGTTTTGAACGCAAAGTTGTGCCAAATCTGGCGAAATACGTGATGTTGACCCGTTATCAGGCAACGATCGATGCGCCTGTAGCATATATGCCAGAAGCGCTGGTGAACTCGATTGGCGAATATTTATCAGATCTGGGCAAAACCCAGTTACGTATCGCAGAAACTGAGAAATATGCACACGTGACTTTCTTCTTCAGTGGCGGCCGTGAAGATGAATATCCAGGTGAAAAACGTATCCTGATTCCATCTCCAAATGTAGCAACTTATGACCTGAAACCGGAAATGAGTGCATACGAAGTGACCGATGAATTGGTTGCAGCAATCAACTCAGGTGAGTTTGACCTGTTGGTGGTGAACTATGCCAATGGCGATATGGTCGGTCATACCGGCGTATTTGATGCAGCAGTCAAAGCAGTGGAAGCAGTAGATACTTGCTTAGGTCGTGTTTATGAAGCCGTGATGGCGCAAAAAGGCCATATGATTATTACTGCAGACCATGGTAATGTTGAGCAGATGCAGGACTATCAAAGTGGTCAGGTACATACCCAACATACGACTGAACTGGTTCCGTTTATTTATGTGGGTCCAACTTCGGCAACGATTGCAGAAGGCGGTGTACTGGCGGATGTGGCGCCAACATTGTTAAGTCTGATGCAACTTCCAGTGCCGGCAGAAATGCAGGGCCGTAACTTAATTGAGCTGAACGCTTCATAAAAAAATATCAATAGGATAAAGAATGGCAAAATCACAGCAGAAGTCAGTTGTACTCGCAAGCTTACTGATGTGTTTGAGCCATTCGGTATCAAGTGCTGGGTCCCAGGGTCCGGTACTCGATGATATGGTCATGGACCAGCAAACCTATAGCGAAATTCCGGTTTCTTCGATTCAGGAATTCGTGCAGATTTATGGCATTGTCAAAGATAATTATATTCAAGACAAAAATGATGATGCATTATTCCAACAGGCAATTCGTGGTCTGGTCGGTGGTTTAGACCGCTATTCCCGTTATCTTTCTCCAGAAGACTTCAAACAGCTCCGTCAATATACCGAAGGCGATCTAGCCAGTATCGATTTTGACCTGCAGTTTAATCCGCAATTGAAGCAGTGGATGGTACAGGGACTTAGTCCAGATGCCGACTCTGCCAAGCAGGGGCTGCGTAATGGTGTGACAGTTTACAAGATTGATGATCAGATCTTAAATACGCTGAAGCGCGAGCAGGTTCGGGATTTGCTCAGTGGCGCGATAGGCTCTACTTTAAGCATTCAGCTTTCTGCGCAAAGTGCGCCGGTGACGCTGGTTCGTAATATCAAAGTAGATACCGAGATTAAATCGACCCTGCATAATAATCAGGTGCTGGTCTTGCAGGTCAAGGTCTTCCAGCAGGACACAGCCAATGAGATTAAACGAATTATTGACAGCTATTCTGGTCAACGTTTAAAAGCCGTGTTATTTGATCTACGTAATAATCCAGGTGGCCTGCTTTCGGCAGCGGTAGAGTCTGCGGATCTATTCCTGAATCAGGGCATTATTGTCTCAACCAAAAGCCGGGCAGAAGGGGATCAGCAGTTTCAGGCTTTACCAGGATTTGAATTTCAGAATCTGAAAATTGGAATCTTGATTAATAACCGTTCAGCCTCTGCAGCCGAAGTCTTTACCGCTGCCTTGAAAGAGCATAACCGTGCCTGGGTGGTCGGTGAAAAAAGCTATGGTAAAGGTGTGGTGCAGAAACTGTTTCCTCTTAGCAATGGGGCGGCGTTACAGATGACGGTATCGCAATATTTCAGTCCCAGTGGTCAGCGTATTGAGGGTCTTGGTGTGCAGCCTCACCTCAGTTATCCGCTTGGCGTTGAGATGAGGGAAGAAAGTTATCTGGATCACATCACTGAATTATTGCTTTTACAAAAATAATGAAGGGGGCATAGCCCCCTCATCAATCATTCTTCTTCATCGGTATCGAGCCCAAATTTCTTCAGACGATAACGCAGCGAGCGGAAAGACATGCCCAACTTTTTTGCGGCAAGCGTACGGTTCCAGTGAGTCAGATTCAATGCATTTAGCAAAATTTCTTTCTCGATTTTCTCCATATACAGTTCAAGACCTTCTTCAGGCAGTTTTTTCGGTACGATAAAAGTGTCAGTAGTGTTACTCGATTCGGATGCTATATTCGATGTGATTTCGGAGGTCACAAAACTCTGGCGTAAAGGTGCAGTTTGCAAATGCTGGATATCAATTGTGTCTTCATCGCTGAGGGTAATAGCTCGCTCGATGATATTACGCAATTCCCGGACATTTCCTGGATAGTATTGAGTCAGTAACTGCTCTTTGCTATGTTCAGTCAGGCGTTTCACAGGGATTTGCCATTCCTGACAGATCTTCTGAATAAAGTGTTCAGCCAGCAGCAGAATGTCATTACCACGCTCACGTAATGGTGGCAACACCAGATCCATCACATGAATGCGGAAGAATAAATCCTGACGGAATTTACCTTGCTGTACCTGTGCTTCCAGGTCCTGATGACTGGCGCTGATGACACGAAAATCCACATCAATTTCAATATCTGAACCTAAAGGGCGAATCCGTTTTTCCTGTACTGCACGTAGCAGTTTGACCTGCATACTGAGTGGAAGTTCTGCAATTTCATCCAGAAATAAACTGCCGCCATGTGCAGACTGGATTAGGCCCTGTTTGTCCTGCATGGCGCCAGTAAAGCTGCCTTTCTTGTGCCCGAATAGCTCACTTTCCATCAGTTCAGCTGGAATTGCGCCACAGTTAATGGCAATAAAGGGTCCTTCACTCCGGTTACTGAGGCGATGAACCAGATTTGCTACAACTTCTTTACCTGTACCAGATTCACCGGTAATAAATACCGGGGCTTGAG
The DNA here is from genome assembly GCF_001077515.1 of Acinetobacter sp. VT 511. Lineage (NCBI taxonomy): Bacteria > Pseudomonadati > Pseudomonadota > Gammaproteobacteria > Moraxellales > Moraxellaceae > Acinetobacter > Acinetobacter sp. VT 511. The sequence goes on from NZ_LFRE01000059.1 coordinate 47,910, forward strand.
AGCGGGCAATTTTATGCAAGGTCGTACGTAATTGCTGAATCGGCTTGGACTGGCCAATCAGCATTTTATATTCAAGGGTATCTTGCTGATTGGATTGGTAATCTACTGGCTTATTTAGTGCTTTTTGTAGTAACTGTTCCAGATGTTTCTGATTGATCGGCTTACTGACAAAGTCAAAGGCACCTGCTTTGAGTGCAGCAATGGCAATATCCATATTGCCATAAGCAGTTAACACAGCAACCGGTAGAGAAGGATGATGCTCACTGATAAATTCTAGTAGCTGCAAGCCATTACCATCAGGTAGATTTAGATCCGTAAGGCAGGCATCATACTGATGATCTGCTAGGCGTTTTTTAGCATCCTCCAGACGATGGGCGATATGCGTGCGAATTCCCATACGCATGAGCGACATCTGCATGAGCGTACAGAGATCTTCTTCATCATCGACCAATAGTACCAGTGGTTGTTGTTCCACACTTTTCCCCTTAAATTCAAAAATTAAACAGTGATGCGCTGGCAGCTAATCCGGAAGCAGGCACCCTGTTCTTGTTGTATATAATTCAGCTGGGCCTGATTGGCCTCACAGAAACTGTGGGATAAATATAGCCCTAGCCCTGTACCATTAATTGAAGTGCTGAAAAATGGCTTAAACAGCAGACTCTGATCGGCAGGCGCAACGCCCTGACCAAAATCCCGTACATCAATCCAGACTTTATGTTCATAAGGATGAACTTTTAATTCTACATAACCTACAGCTGGATCGTTATGCCGCACGGCATTACGCAATAAATTGACCAATACTTGACGTAGCTGGGCTTCATCAAACTGGATGTCCAGTCGCATATCAATATTCAGCTTAATCTGATCAGCAATATCAGCCAAATCCTCATGGATACATTGTGGAATAAATTCATTCAGCTGAATAGATACTGGATGAGTCTCTTTATTCTTCACCATATTCAGCGTGTCTTCAATAATCCGGTTGATTCGTGTTGCCTGCTTGCTGATCATGCCATGCAACACCTGCTGCTGGTCCTGTTCACAACCAGGTAACAGATCATTGGCTTGAACAATCGCTGCAAGCGGATTACGAATCTCATGGGCAATACTGGCAGAAAGTTGCCCGAGTGCCGCCAGTTTTAATTGCTGGACTTGTTGATTAAGTTTTCGCGCATCTTGCAGCACCAGCAACATTAAAGTTTGATGCGGTACAATCAGTTTTTGTACTTGAATATGAATATTGAAACGGCTTTGCTGGGATTCAAACTGAAAGCGCTCACCATTTTCCAGATCTTCAAAGCGGATCAGCTCAAACAGATCTGGTTGTGACTGGTACAATGGAAACGTGTCATGTGCATACATTTGCTGGATGCCGAGCAAGTGGCAGGCAGCAGGATTACTCAGCACCACATGACAGTTTTCATCGAGGACCAGATAACCAGTCTCAATCTGTTCCAGAATATAACGGTTAATATTCTGTAGACGATAAAGTTCCATTGACTGGGAAAAATTGACATTTTCCAAGATCTGGAAACGTCGGACTGCAATTTGCCCGATGCCATAGACCACAAAAAACATGAAAGCCAATATGGCGCTATTGCCGATATTACCCAGAGAGGAAAGGGTAAACAGGCTGGTGATGAAATGCTGGTAAATCACACTGATGACCGCAATCAAGGTAATCACCAGCGCTTTTTGTGCATTCAGTAAAATGGAAGCGGCAAAGATAGTAATCACGAATAGCATACTGAGCTGTAGATTGGTGCCATTCGTGGCCAAGGTCAGCAGGCTGAGTGCACAGACATCGACAATAAAAATACCGGTCAGCTGTTGCTGAACAAATTTCTTAAAATACTTCAGAACAAAAAGCTGGATCAAGGCGATAGCAATGAAGCTACTCAGTACATAATGATACAGCTTGGGATATTCTAAATCGCTGGTGTGCTCAGGATAAGTGAGCACGAAAATCAGCAGTAAACCAGTACTGATGATCAGGCGGTATGCCGCATACCAAGTGCCCAGCAGATATTGGTTAAGCTCTGAATAAGAAGATCGCTGCGACATAGAACCTTTTTTGTTTTTTTAAGTTTTCTTAAATAGAGGGCATAAAATATTAAGGTTTAATCAGACCATAGCGCATTGCTAGATGGGTCAGTTTCACATCGCTGTCGATATTAAGTTTTTCAAAAATACGATAACGATAGGTATTTACAGTCTTAACACTAACAAAAAGTTTATCCGCAATTTCCTGGGCACTAATGCAGTTGACGACCATCATGGCAACCTGCATTTCGCGTTCGGACAGGGAATCAAATGGGGATTGCTGTGTGTCAGATAAATAAGAGCTCGCTAATTGCTCGGCAATATCTGCACTAAAGTATTTGCCGCCCTGCATGACTTTATTAATAGCACGTACCATCTCGGTAACAGGTGCACCTTTGGTGATATAGCCTTTAGCACCTGCTTTGAGTAACAGCGATGGATAAGGTTCTTCGGCAAGACCACTGACAGCGATAACTTTAGTATCAGGGGCTGTTTGTAACAGTCGACGCGTAGTTTCAACACCACCAATACCCGGCATATTCACATCCAGGAGCACTACATTCGGATGATGCTGACGCACCAGAGTAATTGCTTCTTCACCAGATTCAGCTTGTCCAATGACCTGAACATCAGTGTGGTCTTCAAGCATTCTACAGATGCCAGTACGCACCAATTCATGGTCATCTACAACTAAAACTGTGATCACGTATACTCTCCCTCAGATGAAAAAAAATCATTTTTTTTGTTACACAACGCAAAATAAGCTTGCAATGAAACTACAAAATTAGCAATCCTACAGACATGTCATATTGAACTGTATCACGCAGTGTAGAGATCAATAATTGTTCTGCATTGTGGTAAATGTAATGTAAGCCATATTAGAGGTAATACGCAAATCAATCTTACCTCGTAAGTTGGGTGAAGGAATAGTGAAGAAAACACATAAGTCTTTGATGCATGTACTGGGTCTGTCGCTGGCAGTCAGCATGAGTACGACGACGAGTTTTGCTGAAATTATCATGAATTCGTCAGCAGCGGCCCCTCAGTCTAGCCTGAGCTGGTCTTCTGAACAGGCCAACCAGTTCTTGAGTGATGGATCGGATGCCGATGATGAGCCTTCTCCGCTTGGCTCTACGACAGTCACCACGACCATCCGTAGTCAGAATGGTCAAGCAGTACAAGAACCTGCTAAAACTGTACAGATTCTGGATACCAAGACCTATGGCACGCAGCCATCTGTCAATGCGCGTTCAGCGCTGGTAATGGACGCGCAGACCGGTGAAGTGCTGTATAGCAAGAACAGTAATACAGCAGTGCCGATTGCATCGATTACCAAGCTGATGACAGCAGTGGTGATCTCTGATGCACGTTTAAACATGAATGAAAAAATCACACTACAACAGGGTGATTTTTCATGTTCAGGTTGTAAGAGTTCAAGCTCGACGTTACGTGTCGGAGACACGATGAATCGTGCTGAAGCTTTATTGTTTGCACTGATGAAATCTGAAAACCCGGCTGCAGCAGCGTTGGCACGTACCTATCCAGGTGGTCGTAGTGCTTTTATTTCTGCCATGAATAGTAAAGCCAAAGCATTGGGTATGAATTCAAGTAAATTTCTGGAATCTACCGGATTGCATCCGGGCAATAAGTCATCTGCAAGAGACTTGGGGATTCTGGTAAACACCGCTTCGCAATACGGCTTGATCCGACAGTTCTCAACCACAGCAAGTTATGACTTTAATCTGGGTTACCGTGTGTTGAAATCGAATAACACCAATGCGCTGGTACGTAATGGTGGCTGGAATATTAATATTTCTAAAACCGGTTTCATCAATGAAGCTGGACGTTGTGTAGTGATGCATACCACCTTAAATAACCGTCCAGTAGTCGTAGTGTTGCTTGGAGCAGATTCATCTGCTGCACGTACCAATGATGCAACACGTCTCATGACTTGGGTGTCTAGTTTGCCGAAACAGCGTGTTTAAGCTTTTATAAAATATTTAAGTCATAAAAAAGCCCTGCAGATGCAGGGCTTTTTGATTCTGTCTCTTACATATTAGACAGAATAGAATCGCGTACTTGATCCAATGTTGCATCGATCGACAGCATTACTGCATCAGAACATTGTTTGATTGCAGTATCGGGATCTTTCAGACCGTTACCTGTCACAGTACAAACAATTACTGAGCCTTCAGCAATCTTGCCAGCTTTGATGTCACGAATTGCACCGCCGATAGACGCTGCAGAAGCAGGTTCTACGAATACACCTTCGTACATGGAAAGTAGACGTTGTGCTTCAAGAATTTCAGCATCAGTCAGTTCGTCGAACCAACCTTGAGAATCACGAACAACTGCTTTGGCATGGTTCCAGCTTTGTGGATTACCAATACGGATTGCAGTTGCCACAGTTTCAGGATTTTCTACTGGCGCACCACGTAGGAATGGTGCAGCACCAGCTGCCTGGTAACCGACCATTGTCGGAAGGCCTTCAGGTTTAGGACCGGTGAAGGCATCTGTTGCAGGATCATAAACCACTTGCTCAAACTGATCAGCAGGTTGGTTGGCAACGGCTTCGGTATAACCCATCCAGTGTGCAGTGATGTTACCTGCGTTACCGACAGGTAGGCAGTGGTAGTCAGGTGCACGGCCAAGCTCATCTACGATTTCGTAAGCAATGGTTTTTTGACCTTGCAAACGGTATGGGTTGATTGAGTTAACAATCGTCACCGGTGCTTTATCAGCGATTTCTTTCACCAGACGCATACCGTCATCGAAGTTACCGCGGATCTGCATGGTGATCGCGCCGTACATCATCGCTTGTGCCATTTTACCCATGGCAATTTTGCCTTCAGGAATTAACACAAACGCTTTCATGCCTGCACGTGCAGCATAGGCAGCAGCAGCAGCAGAGGTGTTACCTGTAGAGGCACAGATAATCGCTTTTGAGCCTTCTTCAGCGGCTTTGGTCACCGCCATGGTCATACCACGGTCTTTAAATGAACCAGTCGGGTTTAAGCCCTCGTACTTCACATAAATTTCAACATTTTTGCCAATAATGCGCGGAATATTCGCAAGCTTAATCAGTGGTGTATTACCTTCGCCTAGAGAAACAGCAGGGGTAGTTGCAGACACTGGTAAACGGTCGCGATAGCGGTCAACTAAACCAGTATAACGATTGGCATTCGACATGATGATGTTCCAATTGTGTGTAGAGCTTGGTGAGGAGAGTAAACCCCTCAACCCGATTAATTATCAAGCGATTCTAAACGAATTCGCACAATTTCGCCATGAATGACAGGAAGAGCTTGAATTTGCTTTAACGCTTCATCCATTTTCGCTTCCTTGACTGGATCAGTCAGGATCACGATAGGAATAAGGTCTTTTAAGCGAGACTGCTGCATGATGGCATCAATACTAATACCGTTACGGCTCAGAATAGAGGTCACTTCTGCAAGAACGCCGGTTTGATCTTCAGCGTTAATACGGATGTAGTAGCCTGTGGTCATTTCTTCACGAGGAAGAATTGGCAAGTCGCTTAAGCTTTCAAAAGCCAGTTGTGGAATTGTTCCTGCGCCATCTTCAGTGTAAGAGATGTCACGCACGATATCCACCACGTCAGCGACTACAGCAGATGCTGTAGGACCAGCACCAGCACCAGCGCCATAGTACAGTGTAGGGCCAACTGCATTGGCTTGTACCAAGACTGCATTTTTCACGCCATTTACATTGGCGATCAGTTGCTCCTCAGGAATCAGGGTCGGGTGAACACGAAGTTCAATCCCTGTTTCTGTACGACGAGCAATACCAAGGTGTTTAATACGGAAACCTAAGTCTTCAGCATATTTTACATCTTGAGCCGTGATTTTGCTGATGCCTTCGGTGAAGACTTTATCAAATTGCAGCGGGATACCAAATGCAATCGATGCAAGTAAGGTTAGTTTATGTGCGGCATCGATACCTTCAACGTCAAAGGTTGGATCTGCTTCAGCATAACCCAGTTCTTGCGCTTCTTTCAGTACATCTTCAAAAGCACGGCCTTTGTCACGCATTTCAGTCAGGATGAAGTTACCTGTACCGTTAATGATGCCCGCCAGCCAATCAATTTTGTTGGCAGCCAAGCCTTCACGCATGACTTTAATAATCGGGATGCCACCTGCCACCGCTGCCTCGTAAGCAATTTGCACAGCGTTGTCATCAGCAAGTTTGAACAGTTCATTACCGTGTTCAGCGAGCAAAGCCTTGTTCGCAGTCACAACCTGTTTGCCATGCAGGATGGCTTCTTTAATGACTTCATAGGCAGGATGAATACCGCCCATTACTTCAACCACAACATCAACATCTGGCTGACGTACAATCTCTAGCAGGTCAGCACTTTGCTTGATGCTGTCATCGAGTTCCAGGTCAGGACGCGGACGACGGGTACCCACATAAGTAATTTGAATTTCACGACCGGTGCGACGTTTAATCTCAGCAGCATTTTGTTTTAATAGTTTAAGGGCACCACCACCCACAGTACCAAGACCGAGGATTGCCAGACGAACTGGTTTCACGTCACACTCCAAATATAAACAGTTTTTTACGAGAGCCTAGATCATAGCTAAAAAAACGCGCTGACTCTAGGGTGATCTCAGAATATCTTTATGTATAACATAAAGTAAAATAACTTATTAAAATGAGTTATTTAAGACGGTCCAAAAGTTCAGCGGTCGACATGTATCCGCCCAGGTAAACACCCTCTGAACTATAGACACCCGGGGTACCGTTCACACCGATATTCAGACCCATTTGATATTGATCTTTCACAGGATTTTGACAGGTTGCTGGTGTAATTGATCCACCGGCAATAGCGGTATCAAAGGCAGCACGACGGTCGGCACTACACCAGATTGCTTCCATGGCTGGCATATGCTGCTCACCACGTGGCCATGCGATATAACGTACCTCAATGCCTTTATTGTTCATCTCATCCATCTGTTCGTGGAATTTATGGCAGTACGGGCAGCTAACATCGGTAAAGACATAGATAATATGCTTGGCTTTGTTGCCTTTGGCAGGGTAAATCAACAGGTCTTCGGCTTTTAGTGCTGCAAAGATTTTCTTGTTTACATCGGATTGCAGGGTTTCGCTGACATTATGCAGCTGTTTGTCACCCAGACGGATCACATCACCCTGAATGATGTATTTACCATCACTGGTCGCATAGACAGACGACATGCCTTCCAAGCTAACCCAGAACAGATTAGGTACTTCAGTGGTTTTAACGCCAGTGATTTTTGCCTTAATACCAGCCTTTTTGAAGTGACCTTCCAGGGTTGAGATCAGGCGTTGCTGAGCATTACGTTCTGATACGGTAGATGCTTCACCCGTCGCTGGTGCACTTGCAGTTAAAGTATCTGACTTTTTATCGTTTTGATTAGAGTTGGAGCAAGCAGTAAGACTGAAACCTGCAGCAAGCATACATGCGATAAACAGACTGGAGCGGGCAAATGTCATGGATAACCCTTTTTGTTCTTAGATAAAAATAGATGCCTAGCATAACAAAAAAATAGTTTGCAGGTTGAACTTCTCTGTACACGTTGTCAGTTCAGGTTCAGGCCCGTGGATGATGTGACTCATGCAGCTGTTGCATACGCACTTGTGCCACGTGGGTATAAATTTGGGTGGTCGACAGGTCACTATGTCCCAACAGCATCTGCACGACACGTAGATCTGCACCATGATTCAACAGGTGGGTGGCAAAGGCATGACGCAAGGTATGGGGGGAAAGCTCTGCCTGGACACCGGCCTGTAGTGCGTAACGCTTGATCGCATACCAGAAATTCTGTCGGCTCATGATGCCACCATGCTGGGTCAGGAACAGATAGTCGGTTGCTGTCTTGTACAATTGCGGACGTGCTTCATTCAGATATTTCTCGATCCATTCGCAGGCGACCTGCCCCATGGGTACTAATCGTTCTTTGTTGCCTTTACCTACGATACGCAGATAGCCCTGTTTTAGGTTAATCAGTTCCAGTCGCAGGTTGAGTAGTTCTGTCACACGTAATCCACAGGCATAGAGCACTTCCAGCATCGCCCGGTCACGTAAACCTAAGGCAGTATTGATATCCGGTGAATTGATTAGTGCTTCAACATCGGCTTCAGAAAGATCTTTGGGCAGGGCACGTCCCAGTTTTGGTGTCTTGTGTGCAGCAACCGGATTGTCATTTCTCAGCTTTTGCTCACGCAAGAATTTATAAAATGAGCGCAGGGCGGACAAACAGCGTGCAATTGAACGTGGACTTTTTTGCTGTTTGGTCAGCTCAATCAATACATCCGAGACATCATCATGATCCCATTCTGGTAAGGCTTTAGTTAGGCAACTACTGCATTGAATTAAATCAGATAAATAGGCATTCCGCGTATGAGGACTCACGGTTTGTGCAATCAGATAGTCACGATAGCCATGCAGAAACTGGGCATTTTCCGGAATCTGGACAGGAGCGGGAATACGGGGTTTTTTATTCAACATAGGGTGAAAGAATCTGATCTAAAAAAGCGATAATGAGTATTGATATTCTCCAATGTAGTTTAATTTTATTACAGTGTCGATGTGATATAAGCTAAATCGGTTTGTAATTAATCTTATTTGTTAATTATTCTCATTTGTTTGTATACTGTACAAAAGAGTTTAGGAATTTTCGCGGTGCGTTTGTCGGATTTGAAAGTGAAGCAAACAGCTATCATTCGAAAGGTTAATCGAACTACTGATGGCGAGGGCGCTCAACACGATGTCGTGGCGAGTCGCCTGGAAACGTTGGGTTTTGTGCCTGGCACAGAAGTGCAGGTCATTACCAAAGGTATTTTTGGTGGGGATCCGATTTTAATTCAGGTCGGTTTTACCCGTTTTGCCCTGCGTAAGTCAGAGGCAGCCAAAATTGAAATTGAAGCTGGAGTGTCGGCATGAGTGATGCCTTAAGTATTGCCCTTGTCGGTAACCCTAACTGTGGTAAAACCTCATTATTCAACCATTTAACAGGTACGCGTCAAAAAGTCGGCAACTATGCCGGAGTGACAGTAGAACGTAAAGTCGGTCACTTTACTTTGCCATCGGGCAAGGCTGTGCGTGTACTGGATTTACCGGGGACTTATAGTCTGGATGCTACCAGTCCGGATGAAGCGATTACCCGTGATGTTGTACAGGGCAAAATTGCAGATGAAGAACAGCAGGATGCATTCCTGTGCGTGGTCGATGCCACCAATCTGAAACTGCATCTCGGTCTGGTTCTGGAAATGATCCAGCTCGGCCGTCCGGTGTTACTCGTTCTGAACATGATGGATGAAGCACGCCGTCGTGGGATGCAGATCAATACCCAGAAATTGTCCGAGCGTTTAGGTGTACCCGTTGCTGAAACGGTTGCGGTGCGCAAGTCAGGTGTTGAGAACCTGATGAATGCACTGGATCAGGGAAAATATGCTGTTCCAGAGACTGAAATGACTGGCTTAAGCGGTGACAGTCATCACAAAGTTGAAAGCATCCTGAAAGATGTGGTGAACTTTGTAGATCAGGAAGACAAGCGCACCGATTTTCTGGATAAAATTTTCCTGCATCCGGTACTCGGTCTGCTTAGCCTGGCGGTGATGATGTTCGTGATCTTCCAGGCGGTATTTGCCTGGGCAGCACCCTTCATGGATGGGATTGAAACCTTTTTCGGCTGGCTCGGTGAGGTAGTCGGAGACAACATTGCCCATCCTTTGCTGAATAGTCTGCTCGTAGATGGGATTATTGCCGGTGCCGGCGGCGTTGTGGTATTCCTGCCTCAGATTCTGATCCTGTTCTTCTTTATCTTGGTATTGGAAGAATCCGGTTATCTGCCACGTGCTGCATTCCTGCTGGATAAATTGATGTATAAAGCCGGTCTTTCCGGTCGTGCCTTTATTCCATTATTGTCCAGCTTTGCCTGTGCAATCCCGGGCATCATGGCGTCACGTACCATTAGTGATCCACGAGATCGTTTGACCACAATTTTTGTAGCGCCCTTGATGACCTGTTCGGCTCGTCTGCCGGTATATGCATTGCTGATTGCCGCATTTATTCCATCACAGTCGGTCTGGGGTATTTTTAACCTGCAAGGCTTGGTGCTGTTTGCTCTGTATATGGCAGGCATTCTAAGTGCGCTGATTGTTTCGTTTGTGTTGAAGTTTTTCAGCAAAGACAAATCAGAGCATATGCTGCTAATGGAACTACCAAGTTATCGTTTTCCAGATATCAAGAACGTCTGGATTGGTCTGCTGGATCGCGGCAAGATCTTCTTGAAGCGTGTGGGTGGCATCATCTTCGCATTGTCGATTCTGCTGTGGTTCCTGTGTACCTTCCCGCAACCGCCTGAAGGTGCCACGTTACCAGATATTGATTATTCCTTTGCCGGGATGATTGGTCATTTTATCCAGCCGATCTTTGCACCGTTGGGCTTTAACTGGCAGATCTGTATTGCGCTGATTCCAGCAATGGCAGCTCGTGAAGTGGTTGTGGCCGCACTGGGTACAGTTTATGCCTTGTCAGCAGTTGATGAAGATGCGATGTCTGAAGGGCTTGCAGCTTTGATTAGCGGTGGCGGTGAATTAGGCTGGACACTGGCAACCGGTTTATCGTTACTAGTTTGGTTTATCTATGCACCACACTGTCTGGCAACTCTGGCAACAGTAAAACGTGAAACAGGTTCATGGAAAACTGTGGGCTTTATGACAGTTTATCTGTTTGGTCTGGCATATATCATGTCATTCCTGACTTATCAGATTGCTTCACACTATTTCGGTTAATACTGACTGAAACAGCACAGTGAAGGGGAGATTGAGATGATTGAAATTCTGATTGTGACGGCACTGGTGCTTTGGAGTGCAGTGGTGGTATTTAAGAAGGTATTTCCGAATACTTCACGCTCGGTCTTCCTGAAGCTATCCAATGCTTGTGAAGCCCAAGGCTGGCATAAGCTGGCGAAATGGTTAAAACCTGCGATGGCCAGTGGCTGTGGAGGCAATTGTGCCTGTCCGGCATCCGAGCAGCCAGCAGAGAAAAAGCCTGCTCAGCAAGCAGTGAAATGGAAATAATTTTCCAGCAAAATTAAAAGTGAAAAAGCCATCATTTTTATGATGGCTTTTTTATGCAATATACAAAAAAATCTGCAGAAAGATGAAACAGAAAAAGCATTCAAAACGGCAAAGTGCTAACATTTCAAAAGTTTCAAATTAGACCAGAACATGAGGCAAAAATGTTAATACAACGTGGTGGACTTAAGGTCGTTGCAGGACTTGGAATTTCAGGTGTTGCAGCAGTCAATTTCTTACATGACAAGGGCTACCGCGTTGCAGTAACAGACTCCAGGGCAAATCCACCGGGGCATGACCAGATTCCTGCCGAAGTACAAACCAGCTTTGGTAAATTTGACCAGGAATTATTGCTATCAGCAGAAGAAATCGTCATCAGTCCGGGGCTTGATCCGAAACTTCCTGAAATTCAGGCAGCGATTGCCAAAGGTATTCCGGTGGTGAGTGAAATCCAGATTCTGCGCCGTTCTACCGATAAACCCATTGTTGCGATTACCGGTTCAAATGCCAAAAGTACCGTCACCACATTAATTGGCCTGATGGCCGCAGATGTAGGTAAGAAAGTGGCCGTTGGTGGCAACCTTGGCCGTCCTGCGCTGGATCTGACCAAAGATAATCCTGAACTTTATATTTTAGAGCTTTCAAGTTTTCAGCTGGAAACCACGTCGAATCTGAATGCTGAAGTGGCAGTCGTGCTAAATATGAGTGAAGACCATCTGGATCGTCACGGTGACATGATGGGCTACCACACAGCAAAACACCGTATTTTCCAGGGTGTCAAAAAAGTGGTGTATAACCGCGATGATTCACTGACTCGTCCACTGGTTCCGGATGTAACGCCAATGCAAAGCTTTGGTTTAAATGCACCTGATATAAACCAGTACGGCGTGTTACGTGACACGGATGGCACGATCTGGTTAGCGCGTGGACGCGAACGTTTATTGAAAAGTTCTGACATGTATATTCAAGGCACGCACAATGTCGCGAATGCTTTGGCCTGTTTGGCTTTAGGTGAAGCAATTGGCTTGCCAATAGACAGCATGCTGGAAACACTAAAAACCTTTAAAGGTTTGGAACATCGCTGTGAATTTGTCAAAGAAGTTAATGGTGTGCGTTATTATAACGACTCTAAAGGTACCAACATCGGTGCGACTCTGGCAGCTTTAGACGGTCTAGGTGCGGCGATCGAAGCACAAGGTGGGAAAGTGGCAATCATTCTTGGTGGCGAGGGCAAAGGCCAGGACTTCACTGCTTTACGTAATTCATTGTCTAAATACGCGAAGGTAGCGGTATTGATTGGTGTAGATCGTCCAATCATTGAAGCAGCAATTGAAGGAACCACGACACTTGTGCATGCGGAAAGCCTGCAGGAAGCAGTAGAAATCTGCCAGAGCAATACCCAGCCACATGATGTCGTGCTATTGTCTCCGGCATGTGCAAGTTTTGATATGTTCTCAGGCTATCCTGAGCGTGGCCATCAGTTCGTTGCGTATGTCAACGCACTTAATTAAGAACAACAAGGATTCGTGATATGGCTGAGTTTGCTCAGACTGCGATCAATAAAATTACTCAAATCTACGAGCAGTGGCTACCTAAGTTACCCGCTGAAGTTAATCCACGTAATGTGCTGATTTTCTGTGTATTGGCTTTGCTGTGTATTGGTTCAATCATGGTGGCATCCGCTTCGATGCCGTATGCAGAACGAATTAATGGCAATGCCTTTCACTATATTACCCGACATGCCATCTCGATCGGGGCTGGGGCAGCAGTCGCCTATGCTACTTATAAGATTCCTTTAAATCGCTGGTTTAACAGTACTTTCTTTTTATGGTTTGTGACCATTCTGCTGCTATTGGCAGTATTACTGGTCGGTACTGAAGTCAATGGTTCCAAGCGCTGGATTCGTCTTGCTGGCTTTACCTTACAGGCTTCCGAAGTAGCGAAGGTAATGATGGCAATCTTCACCGCAGACTACGTAGTACGTCGTGCTGAAGAGGTACGTAACAAGATTTCCGGTTTGGGACGCTTAAGTATCATCATGGGGGCAACCATCCTGTTGGTTATGCTTGAGCCGGACTTGGGGGCAACTGTGGTCATCACGTTAACCATGCTTGGGGTATTCTTCCTGGCAGGTGCACCGTGGAACCAGTTTGGTCTGGCCTTCGGCGTCATTATTGGCGCGTTGATCGCTGCAATTGCTTTTGAGCCATATCGTCTGCAGCGTTTCCTGTCTTTCTCGAATCCTTGGGAAGATCCGCTGGGTACGGGTTATCAGCTATCCAATGCGCTCATGGCTTTTGGTCGTGGAGAATGGACGGGTGTCGGTCTGGGACACAGTATTCAGAAAATGTCTTACCTACCTGAAGCGCATACCGATTTTATGCTGGCAATTCTGGGTGAGGAATTCGGTTTTCTGGGCATTGCGATCGTTCTGATTCTGTCTTTCAGCATGATTGTCTGCTGTATTCGCATTGGTCATCGTGCCCTGAAAAATCATTACCTGCGTGCTGGCTATCTAGCATATGGCATCAGTATTATTTTCCTGTTACAGGTTTTGGTGAATGCAGGCATGAACATGGGCATGCTGCCAACCAAGGGTTTGACCCTGCCATTTATCAGTTATGGTGGTTCTTCGCTGATTATGTGTGCCATGATGATCAGCCTGATTCTCAAGATTGATGCCACGACTCGTGAAAGTAATCCAAGCCGTGAGGAATCAAGCTTCTAGATTAGACTGACGGTTCGAGTCAGGCTGGGCATGGTCGAGAACTGTGCTTGGCATGACCGTACCGCAGTGATTGCAGCGCACAAAAGCATCCTTGGCTTTCGACAGGGGAATCAAGGGAATAAAGAATAAGGAAAAATAATTACGCTGCTGTCTCAGCTCGTAACCGGCTCGGGTTCGGCACACTGGACATAAGAACTGACTTTTTTCGATGACTTTGGTTTTCGGTCCAACACCAAAAATAAAAAACATAGACTGACTTCCACCTGAATTTTTCTTTAGCTTAAGCCAAAACAGCCCTTTATAAATAGTAGCCTTGTAGCTCAGTTGTGTGTGGAATCCGTTCGATATTCCATTGTGCCACTGCCTGTTTCAGCATTTTTTCCGGAGTGTCCAGTTCAACTTCAGCCTGGTGCAAAGCTTTAAGTACCTGTTTTAATAATTGCGGCGCCTGAGTTAAATCCAGTGCTTGCGCCAGATTCTGTTTAGAGAGTTTCTGACCCTGATCATTCATTGCGAGTGGCAGGTGCATATACTGCAGACGAGGGTAGCCGAGCAATTGGCCTAGATAAATCTGACGTTCGGTATTATCCAGCAGATCCGCGCCACGTACCACATGAGTTATGCCTTGCAGGTAATCATCCACCACGACTGCCAGCTGATAGTTAATGATGCCATCACGGCGCTTCAGGACAAAATCTCCCAGATCATGCTTAAGATTAGAGCAATGATGACCTTGCAACGGATCATCAAAACAGATTTCGACATCTTCAACTTTTAAGCGAATCGCCTGATGTCCGAAAGCTAAGCCTAAATCACGACAGGTATCCTGATAGATATGATTGGAACCGAGCATCTTGCGCGTACATTGGCAGGCATAAACTAGACCCTGCTGACGTAGCTGTTCAATCACAGCATCATAAATGTCCAGGCGGTCTTTCTGAAAAATGATTGCGGCATCGGGATCGAAACCAAAGACATCCATGGCACGAAGAATATGATCTTCACTACCGGGATAAATGCGGGGAATGTCGGTATCTTCAATACGAACCAGCCATTGACCCTGATGGGCACGGGCATCGCAGTAGCTGGCGACTGCAGTAATGAGGGAACCAAAATGTAAAGGGCCGGTTGGCGATGGCGCGAACCGACCTGAGTAGCGAGTTAGCGAAACATCGTTTCGCCGCTGCGCATGAGGAGCATGCTCCGCAAGGGAGCTGTGCTCGGCTGAGGAATTCTCAACAGTCACGATTAACCGTTATTTTGCTTCTCTTTGATTTCAGCAAGGGTCTTACAGTCAATACACAAAGTCGCAGTTGGACGAGCTTCTAAACGACGCAGACCGATTTCGATACCACAAGTTTCACAGAAACCGTAGTCATCATTTTTGATTGCTTCGATAGACTGTTCGATTTTGCGGATCAGTTTACGTTCACGATCACGGGTACGTAGTTCAATCGCAAATTCTTCTTCTTGTGTTGCACGGTCGTTTACATCTGGAAGTGCCGTATTTTCGTCTTGCATGGTATTCAGCGTACGGTCAACTTCAGTCATCAACTCAGCTTTCCAAGCCAGCAGAATCTGGCGGAAGTGCTCAAGCTGACCTTCAGACATGTATTCTTCATTTTTTTTCGGTTGATAAGGTTCGATACCAAATAAGCTAGCAGTAGAACCACCTTCAGTCGTTTTTGGCTTAGATTTGCGCACACGTTTTGTAGCTTTTTCATCTACCACATCAGTTTGTTCATCTAAGACTTGATTTTGGTTGTCATTCGCCATTTAGGGCATTCCTCATCATATGCGTAGGTAACTACGCAAAAAATATGGTGATATGCAAATTTTTATCCACCCCGAAGAAGGATTATCCTCCTATGGGGGTCGTCATCATATAGACTTTTTATGCGTTTTGATAGTCTTTGATGGCGGGATTGTAGATATCACGTTTCCTTTAAGAGCAATAAAGTAAAGCAAAAAAAACAAATTGAAAAGTTAATAACCTGAAATTTCAGTATTAATTTTAGCTTGCTTTAAAACTACCCTTTGAATGTAAGTCTGGTACTCACCATTGTCTTTTAATTGTAATACGCGATAGCCGGGCTGCGCCTGGTCTAAGGCAAAATTTTCGCTCAAGGGTTTGAACTGTACACTGGTTGAAGGGGTAGACAGATAGCGTACGCCCTGCCATTCATTTTCAGAATCCTGATGCACATGTCCAAATAGCACCATTTTGACATTGGTATGTCGTGCAATCACATCTTTCAATGCTTCTGAATTTTTCAGCCGATGCTGGTCAATCCAGTGTGATTGCATCGCAAAAGGATGATGATGACAGGCCACGATCACATACTGCTTGCTATGTTCAAGCAATAACTGTTCCAGCTGATCCAGCTGTTTTTGTTCTACCCAGCCATCGACCCGGCCTTTTACAGCACTGTTGAGCAGAATTAACGTCCAGCAACCAAAGCTAATCGCATGCGCTTCATCACTATTTTTATAAAAAGGGAAAATAGCGAGATAATCATCATGATTACCCGGAATCTGATAATGCGGCACATTCCAGGCCTGCATAAATTGTAAGTAACGTTGATAGGTAGATTCTGCTGCAACCTGGGCCAGATCTCCGGTATGTACCACCGCATCAATATGCGGAAAACGGTGCTGAATGTCGTGTACGACCTCTAAAAAGCTTTGCTCCGGATTCATGCGGGCAAATTCAAGCTCAGGCTGGTCCATCAGATGCGTGTCTGAAATCTGGATGAGCGTCCAGACTTTTTCAGATGCAGGAGTAGAGGTCTGTGTCATCTGATCTACTCCTTTGGATAGGCTGTTGAGATATGTTGCTGTAACCATTGTAATGCCATAATGACGGGCGCATTTTTGAGGCGGTTATAACGGAATAATTCTGGAAGGTGGGCATAATCAAAAATATGCAGCTGGATATTTTCCCCTTCATCCGGCATGCCATGTACACCGCCATGTTCAGGCAGTTCTGCCTGAGCCACATAAAGGTGGAACAGTTCAGAGCAGGCACCCGCTGAAGGATAGAAACTATACAGATGTTGCAACTCCTGGATTTCACAGCCAGATTCTTCCAGTGCTTCACGACGGATGCAGTGCTCTGGAGATTCATCACCATCTAAAACCCCGGCGATGATTTCTAACTGCCATGGGGAATCGGTATCATCCAGTGCACCAATACGGAACTGCTCGATCAAGGCAAATTTTTGTTGTTGGTCATTATAAATCAGCACCCCAGCTGCAGGACGCCGCGCAATCAGTTCACGCTGAATCGGAGGAATATATTCCTTGCTCTCAAAAAGACGATGACTCAGCTGCACTTTTTCGACTTTCACGAATCCTTGATACAGATATTCGCGCTGTTGCAGGTCGACATCATTATAGTTATAGGACGCTTGCTGAATAATCTTCATAAATCAGAAAAGGATGAAAACATTTATTTCATCCTATCTGAGTTTTTAGCAAAAACAACTGATTTTCAGTGGGAATTAGACTTTATGATATAAATTTCGACCACTTTCAATGAAGCTGGTTTTCATGCTGTTAAGACCTGCTTCAACCTCTGGATCGAGCTCTGCTGCCTGCTGTGCATTTTTCTGATTATTCGCATAATCCCGCACATTCTGGGTGATCTTCATCGAACAGAATTTCGGACCACACATCGAACAGAAATGCGCTGACTTGTGTGCCTCTTTCGGCATGGTCTCATCATGCATGCTGCGCGCCGTATCCGGATCCAGACTCAGGTTAAACTGGTCTTCCCAACGGAACTCAAAACGGGCTTTGGATAGGGCATTGTCACGTGCCTGTGCACCCGGATGGCCTTTGGCCAGATCCGCTGCATGCGCGGCAATCTTGTAGGTGATGATACCGTCTTTCACATCCTTTTTATTTGGCAGACCCAAATGTTCTTTTGGCGTCACATAACATAGCATCGCGGTGCCATACCAGCCGATCATCGCGGCACCAATGGCTGAAGTAATATGGTCGTATCCCGGAGCGATATCGGTGGTCAGTGGTCCCAATGTATAGAAAGGCGCTTCTTTGCAGACTTCCAGTTGCAGATCCATATTTTCCTTGATCATATGCATTGGCACATGGCCTGGACCTTCGATCATCACCTGTACATCATGTTCCCAGGCACGATGGGTCAGTTCACCTAAAGTACGTAGCTCGGAGAATTGCGCTTCATCATTGGCATCCTGAATACAGCCCGGACGCAGACCATCACCCAGACTGAATGAGACATCATAGGCTTTCATGATTTCACAGATTTCATCAAAGTGCGTGTACAGGAAGTTTTCCTGATGATGGGCCAGACACCACTGCGCCATGATTGAACCACCACGGGATACAATCCCGGTCAGACGGTTCGCAGTCAGTGGGACATAACGTAATAACACGCCAGCATGAATCGTAAAGTAATCCACGCCCTGTTCGGCCTGCTCAATCAGGGTATCTTTAAAGATTTCCCAGGTCAGGTCTTCGGCTACGCCATTCACTTTTTCCAGCGCTTGATAAATTGGCACAGTACCGATTGGCACAGGGGAGTTACGGATAATCCATTCGCGGGTTTCATGAATATTCTGACCTGTAGACAAATCCATAATCGTGTCAGCACCCCAGCGGGTTGCCCAGGTCATTTTTGAAACTTCTTCTTCAATCGATGAACCCAGTGCCGAGTTACCGATGTTGGCATTAATCTTGACCAGGAAATTACGCCCGATGATCATCGGTTCGCATTCAGGGTGGTTGATATTGGCTGGAATAATGGCACGACCCGCTGCAACTTCCTGACGCACGAATTCTGGTGTGATTTCAGTCAGGTTTTTCGCACCAAAGTTCTGTCCGGCATGCTGGCGCATATCAACACCTTCACGCTGGCGCAGATTTTCACGGATGGCGATGTATTCCATTTCCGGTGTAATAATGCCTTGCTTGGCATAGTGCATCTGGCTGACATTGTGACCGCGTTTGGCACGACGGGGTTTTTGAATATGTGCAAAGCGGATATTGGCAGTACGGATATCGCGTAGGCGCTGGCGACCAAATTCGGAACTTAAGTCTTCTAGTACTTCGCTATCACCACGCTGTTCAATCCAGCTTTCGCGTACATGCGGCAGACCTTTGTTCAGGTCAATCGTGATTGCAGGATCGGTATAAGCACCAGACGTGTCATACACCATTAAAGGTAGATTTTTTTCACCGCCCAGGCCAGTCGGCGTATCTGTCAGTGAGATTTCACGCATTGGCACCTGAATATCAGGGCGTGAACCTTGAATATAGACTTTGCGGGAAGCTGGTAAAATACGGGTGAGATCTCGAGCTTCCTGCTCATGATGAGCATCGGTTGCGGGAGTGGAGAGATTCGTTAATTGGTTCATGGCAATGATCCTTAGAATGACATCAACGAATCAAGCACGACCAAAAACGCAGGCGGATCTATCTTATAGATAGAAAGAGGGCTTTAAGTTTTTAGAGGCTTGATTCCTACGCAGGTCTTAACCTGATCAGGTTCAACGGTACTCACCATCAAATTGCACTCTAAAAGGCTATTTTGGTGATCTCAGCGAGTGATTACTCGCGCTCCGTCAAGCTCAGGCGATCATATAATAGTTAGGGGATAAAAAGTAGACGTGATTCGCTACTTTCTAGCAGAAATATGCAGTAAAGATTTCAGGGAAAAAGGCTGTTATAAACAGATGGCGTCCCTGAAACAGTCTTTTTTATAGTCTTGGGCTGGCATCTGAATTCCGGAATAATGTGCAATCTGTTCCCAGGTTGAACGGTTCTGATATTCGCTGTCAAGCACCTGTTTGCGCTGCTCTTCATTCATATCCAGAAATTCTAGAAAGCGTTGTGCCTTGGAAGTGATGCCACCTTCATTGCCTTTAGACAGACCGATAATGGTTTCCAGATGGCTATGATCAACGGCATAACGATCCCGATAATCCTGGGAAATTGGCGCACTATTCATGCCATGAAACAGGAAATAATTATATTGCTGTAGCAGATATTCAGCATCCTTTTGGTAAGGGCTTTGCGGAAAACGCTTGAGATAATCCTCCCAGTCCAGAATACGCGCAGCAATTTCAGCAGGTTCAATCATTAAGCGTTGTTGCGTGAATACTGGTTCAAGATTCTGCTGAGATAAAGTTTCAATAAAAGCACGTTCTGCTGCCGGGAGATAAGGTGCAAAGATACGAGCCAAATATTCAGGACTACGACGATAAGTCAGTTGCTGTTCTCCTTGCTCCACCACTTCGACATATGCTTGTCCCTTATGTTTAAGCAGGTACTGGTCACGTGCAGTCAGTTCAACAAAATGACTTTGCTGAATGGTCGGATGTTGAGCCATTTCCAGCGCATATTGTTCAAATGCACGTTGCTGGGCTGGTGTTCTTTCAACTTTCAGGAAACGGCTATACATGGCATTGGCATGACGCATCAGGTTTTTTTGCTGTTTATGCTCTAACAGTGGCAGACACACTTTAAGATTCTGATTGATCTGCTCAAGCGCAAAAGTCGTGCGCTGGTCATCAATTTCAGCCATCTGTTTTTCAATATTCTGGCACATTAGGCTAAAATCTTGAGTTGCAGTATTTTTCTTGACACTGGTTTCAGCAGGCTCAATTTCGACCTGCGGCTGTTTGGGCTGCTGACAGGCAAGCATCAGCAACAGCAACAGGGCAAGGCAGCTGGCAACTAAAATTGAGGAAAAACGTGTAGACACTATAACTCTATGCTCTGATACAAATAATGAATAACAGCGGGGAATGCGCCTATTGTATACATCTTGTGCCAACAGACTGTTTAGTATTGTGAAGCTGTTTGTTAAGCTGTTGTCATCGATTCAAAAATGTGAATCAATATAGGATAAGTTCACTTATTTGAATTAAAAAAATTAATAAAAATCATACGTAAGTTTAGGAATAGACAAGTAATATTTGTATCACTTTAAGATTCAAGCATTTGGCTATATTTCGTTATGTATGACGATACAGCAGTTAGGGATTCACATTATAAATGAAGATAAAATTCATCCTTAGTGCCAGCCTATTGTGTTCAAGTTCTGCCGGATGGGCACTGGACTTGGTTGAGGCGTATGAACGTGCCAAACAAAATGATCCAAACTGGCAGGCCAATGTACTGCAATATGAAGCCGACCAGCTGAATCTTGGAATTGCCAGCGGCAATTTACTTCCAACTGTAAGCCTGTCGGGAAATGTGACCCGAAAAAACCAGTCGACTGATAATTCTGGAACACAAGGCTTGCCTGCGGAATTTGGGGAATTACAGGGTTCAAGTACAACCACCCGACAGATTGCTGTGACTGCGCGTCAACCTTTGTTTCGCTGGGATGCCTGGCAAGGCTACAAGCAGGTCAAAACCTCAGTAGAACTGAGTGAAGTCAATTTGCGTCTGCAGAAGCAGCAGCATATTTTGCAGGTAGCGGAAGCTTATTTTAATGTACTGCGTCAGCAATCCCTCACTGGTGCATATTTGCAGGAAGAGCAGGCGCTGGCTGAACAGTTGCGCATGATGAATGCCAAACTCAAAGAAGGTCTGGTTGCACGCAGTGATGTCAGCGAAGCCAATGCCCAATATCAAAGTGCCCAAGCCAACCGAATCGCCACACAAGTACAGTTGGTGTTGGCACAGGAGCAACTGGCGCAGTTAATTGGTCCTTATCAGGATAATCTGGCGGTCCTACGCAATGATTTCCAGTTCCAGAAACCATTACCAGCCAATATCCAGTCCTGGACCGAACTGGCACAAAGCCAGAACCTGGAAATTCTACAGGCTCGTCTGCAAAAACGTTATTCCGAAGATGCCAAACGTGTTGAAGAAGCAGCACGCTATCCGCAAGTTGAAGCAGTGGCAACTTATGGTTATTTGAAACAGACGCCAGAAACCGTTTTATCTTCTAATGGAGACTTTGATCAGGTCGGAGTAGAGGTCAACTGGAATCTGTTTAGCGGTGGCCGTACCAGCAAGAATATCCAAAAAGCAGGGGTGCTGGTGCAGCGTAGCGATGCCCAGCTGGATGCTGCGATGCGTAGAGCCAATACCGATGTGAAACAGTCTTATCTACAGGTGGAAACAGATGAAGCCAAGCTGAATGCCCGCAAGGCGGCAATGGAATCAGCAGAAATTGTTTCCCAAGCATCCCGAGCACAATATCAGGAAGGGCTGAAAGCTATGGTGGATGTGCTGCTGGCACAGCGTAATGCTTTTTCTGCCAAAACTGATTATCTGAATGCTAAGTATGATTACCTGATTCATGTGCTGCAGTTGCAGGCCTCAGTAGGGCAGCTCAATGAACAGCAGCTAGCGGAAATGAATGCCTGGCTAGTAGAATATAACTAAAATCTAGCAAGCTCTTTTGAATAGATTGCCACCCTACTTTCATTATTGCAGTGCTTTAGGACAGGGGGGATTTCTCTCTAATACGGTTCGATGCAGCGTTAATTTTCTAGGTAAATAAAGCTATAATGAGATGTCGATTTATAGTAAATTTTTATTATAAATTAATAAAAATGAAATCCTAATTATTTGTTTAAGATAGTGAATCATTTAAATGTTAATAATTTTTAAGCAATAAACCAATGTAAAAGTTACAAAAAATATATTTTTTAATAAAAAATAATACAAAAAAGCGTACAATTGTGCGAAATGTGATCCAATCTCCCTTGAAAGTGTGAAGTAGTTCTTGAATTCACGCAGGCATATTTAATGCAGCAGATATTTATATAAGAAAAATACCCGCATTTCTTCTGATCACATAATCAATTCTATTTAGGATGGTTTAGGCATCCTATTAAGCAAATTCACGCATTGAAGAAAAAATCTATGATCATAGATGAAAATAAAAAAGCAGGGTCTGGGCTTTACTTTACTGTACAGCTTAAGTTCGTTGTAGCATTTATTGGTGCCTGCTTCTGGGCAGGATTTTCAATATGGATCGCTCAAGATTGGATAGATGATCTGAGTAATTATATTGGTCAATTTGCGGCTATTTTTTCGTATATGGTATAGCTATTATTCCTGGTTTTATGAATTCATTTGCAGCTTTTAGTCTGCTGATGGATCGAAGACCGAAGCGAGAACCTTTACCCGTTTATCCTGGGATTACAATGCTGGTTGCTGCCTATAATGAAGCTGCCTCAATTAAAGATACACTGGTCAGTATTGCTCTGCAAAAATATCCAGGACCATTACAAGTAATCGTTATCAATGATGGCTCCCAAGATAATACAGCAGATATTGTTCGACAGGCTGAAGCCAAATATCCTTGGCTAGCCTTGCTGGATTTAAAGAAAAATGCAGGTAAAGCCAATGCATTAAATCAAGGTTTAAAAATTGCCGAACATGCTCTTATCATTACCGTTGATGCTGACTCTTATTTACATAAAGTGGCATTGATTAATATTGTTGAGCGTTACAAGTTAGATCCCCCTAATACACGTGCTGTGGCTGGCAAGATTCTGGTGCGTAATTCTCGTGAAAATATGCTTACCAAGGTGCAGGAATGGGATTATTTTCTGGGCATCGCTGCTACTAAACGTTTGCAATCTTTATATCAAGGAACCCTAGTTGCTCAAGGTGCTTTTTCTATTTATGACCGTGATGCATTAATTGAGGTGGGAGGGTGGCCTGAATGTGTAGGTGAGGATATTGTGCTGACCTGGGCTTTATTAAAAGCAGGCTATCGTGTTGGGCATTGTGAGGATGCCTGTTTATTTACCAATGCACCCATGACTCTTAAAGTCTTTGTCAAACAACGTCAGCGTTGGGCACGTGGTATGATCGAAGCCTTTATTAAACATCCCACTATTTTAATTAAACCAAGATTGTCTACATTTTTTATTCATTGGAATTTATTTTTTCCCTGGTTAGATATTGCTTTTACTTTTGGCTTTATCCCGGGGCTCATCTTGGCATGCTTTGGACACTATTGGATCGTTGGGATTATGACTCTTGCACTATTGCCACTGGCATTCCTACTTGGTCTACTTAATTACAAGATTGAGCGGAGCATGTTTAAAGATTTAGATCTCAAAGTAAGAAAAAATTTTGTTGGTTTCTTACTGTATGTGCTGACCTATAGTTTTTTGCTACAACCCGCCAGTATTTTAGGATATCTGGATGAAGTTTTCAGAACAAGAAAAACCTGGGGGACAAAATAAAATGAGAAGTTATAAAATCTGTCTGTATGGTGTTGCTTTAATCATTAGTATGACGAGTACCAGTAATTATGCAGATGTATTACAAGAAGAGAAAATTGGAAAAGAGCATGCGGCTGGAACTGAATTCTTTTTCAGTGACGATAGCGAAGGTTTCCAGACTCGTAAATTATCAGCAGAATTTTTGCCTCAATATGAAGATGCTGATCATTATTTAGGGGTACGTGGCAGTGCTTATCAATATAGAGCTGATGACTGGAAACAAGATGGTCAGAAGATCTCATTTATTGGACGTGATATTGAATCTGCTACCGCTAATGGCTGGGTCTTAGAAGCGGGGCTATTCGAGCAAGGTGATCATACTTTATTAGCCTTCGATGGTAGTTATCGTACGCTTCTTGCAGAAAAGACAGCTATTGAAGTTTTTGCTAACCGAGATTGGGTTGAAACCCAAGCTGCTTTAGAACATGGAACACATTTTACTTTTGTGGGCGCTGCACTGGATCAAGGTCTGGGAGATCATGTCACCGTAGTAGGAGTAGCGGGTTCACAGCTCTTTTCAGATGATAACCGCCGTGATCATGGCCGAGTTAGGCTTATCTATCAGCCTTCACTTGACCTAGGCCTGACATTGCAAGCCCGATATCGCACTTATCGCAGTAGTGAGACGGATGTAGGGGGCGAGTACTTCAATCCGAAAGATTATCAAGAAAGTATGTTTGCTATCGGCTGGCGTAAACGTATTTCCGGATGGACCACCGGTATTACTGCCGGGCTAGGCCGTGAAAAAATTAATGATGATGCTAGTCAGAACACACGATTATTTGAATTGAACTTACAAAGTCCTGTACGTAGTGAGCAGTTTTTACGCCTGAATGCCGGATATAACCGCAGTGCTTCTTTCTATGGGCCAGATTATAACTATCGTTATGTTCGAGGTGAGTGGATTTTACGCTTTTAGGCAAAGTGAACTGGTTTGCTGAATAGCGGTCTATTAGGCCGCTTTTTCTTTAGATCTATGTTTGAGGGAATAGAACTTTTTCAGCTTTTTAACTATGTGTTTCCTCTTCTGCATCTTCCTCAAAGGTCCTCGCAATCTTTTCAATATTGAGGCTCTTTGCCATCGCGTCAAAGATTTGCTTATACACGCCGTCCTGATGATAAAGCTGATCATGCTCGCCATGTTCAGCAATCGCGCCTTCTTTCATCACGTAGGTATAATCCGCATCAATAATCTGCGACAGGCTATGCGAGATAATAATCACGGTACGACCTTGCTTGATCTGATCCAGACTCTGCTTGATCTGTTCAGCAGCAATGGCATCCAGGCTGGCAGTCGGTTCATCCAGAAAAATAATCGGCGGATTTTTCAGGAACATGCGTGCCAAGGCAATGCGCTGCTGCTGTCCACCAGAAAGCTGCA
This sequence comes from Acinetobacter sp. VT 511, assembly GCF_001077515.1. NCBI lineage: Bacteria > Pseudomonadati > Pseudomonadota > Gammaproteobacteria > Moraxellales > Moraxellaceae > Acinetobacter > Acinetobacter sp. VT 511. Next base: position 73,387 of record NZ_LFRE01000059.1, read on the forward strand.
AGGCATCGGAATCATAACTATTGGGCAACTGTAAGATCTGTTCATGAATCGAAGCTTTCTGTGCGGCCTCAATGACATCTTGCATACTGGCACTGATCTTGCCATAACGGATATTGTCAAAAATCGTGCCCTGAAAAATATGATTTTTCTGTAGAACCAAGCCAATATGATCACGTAAATACTGGGTGTCATAATCCTGAAGATCAATACCATCCAAGGTGATCTTGCCTTGCTGCGGTTCATAAAATTTATCCAGTAAACTAATCAAAGTCGATTTACCCGCACCCGATAAACCGACCAGCGCAGTGATCTTGTTAGGGCGGATTTCCATGTTGATATCTTTTAGGGCATGGTGTCCATTCGGATAATAGAATTCGACATGGCTCAGCTGAAATTTGCCCTGAACAGGTGGTTTCTGCTGTCCACTGGATTCAATTTCATGATCTGCTTCCAGAATATTAAAGAAGCTCTCGGAATAGATCATGGCATCATTAACTTCATCATAAATCCGGTGCAATGAACGGATCGGTGCCGAGACATTATTAAACAGCAGCACGTGATACATGATCATGCCAATACTCATCTGACCAGCAAGCACAAAATAAGCGGTCAGAATAATGATAAGGACGATGCCAATCTGCTCAATAAAGGTTTTCAGACCATCAAACAGAAAACTGGTTTGACGGGTTTTCATCTGATTATCGGTCAGTTCACGCTGTAGGCCGAGCTGCTTTTCGGACTCAATCGACTCACGGTTAAAGGATTTAATTACGGTTATCGAGTTAATAATACTGAGAATGCCCTGACTCTTTTTCTCGCGACCGTCTCTTAAACTACGGCGCCAGCCGCCCAGTTTTTGTGCCTGTTTGTAGGTCAGCCAGAAGTAAATTGGTACAATCGCCGTGGCTACCATCCCCACATAAATATTGGCATAGTACATCAGGCCCAAAGCTACAATCGCGCTGGTAAATAGCGGCAGGATATCAATAAAGAAGATCTGCACCAGACGCGTCAGTGAGCTAATACCACGGTCAATACGGGTTTGCAATTTGCCGGCCTGGTTATTGTCCTGATTAAAAAAAGCCAATCGATAGGTCAGAAACTTTTCAATAATGCCTTGTGCCAGATCCTGAGATACAAAAATTCGCAACTTTTCCCCATAGAATTTTTGTCCAAACTGGACGAAAGCATTAATCACTTCTTTCACCAGCAAGATCGCTGAAATGGTAATCAGGATATGCCAGCCCTCATTCAGTCCTTCACCTGCTTCAAGCAGCTTATTGATACTGTCGACTGCATATTGCAAAGTGATCGCGTTGACCTGAGCGGTAAATGAACCGATCAGGGTCAATATCAGGGTCGCAATCACCAGCAGCCGGTAAGGACGGACAAAGGGACGCAGCTTGTGAAAGAGTTGCCAAAGATCCATGCAGTATTATTTTTATTGTGAAAGTTAAAACAAGTTTATGCCCCTGAATGATCATTCACAAGAAGCTGATTTGTATTGATTTGTGCAATTTTAGTTGTGTGCAGAAAGCGAAAATGACAGGATAAAAGCTCTAAAGAGAATGAAACTGACATGACACTGGATTTGTTTTCGCCCCAGCCTCAAACCAATCTTTTGCCCTGTGACGGGGTAGTAGAAGACCATGGTCTGATTTTAAATGGAGAGCAAAGTCAGAAATATCTCGACTATTTTTTGCAGCATCTGGCTTGGGAGCAGGATGAGGTTTTCCTTTTTGGCAAGCACCATGTCACTGCCCGTAAAATTGCCTGGTATGGTGATGCAAATTACCAATACCATTATTCGGGCAGCTTGAAGAAAGCCCATATCTGGCAGCCAGCATTATTGAGATTGAAACAGCATATTGAACAGCAGGTAGGTCATCCCTTTAATTCCTGTCTGGCCAACCTGTATGAACATGGTCAGCAGGGCATGGGCTGGCATAGTGATAATGAAGCCAGTTTGATGTCAAGACAGCATGAAACTGTCATTGCTTCTTTAAGTTTTGGTGCTACCCGGAAAATGCGTTTTAAGCATAACTATACTGGGAATCTGGTAGAGTTGCTGCTTCAAAGTGGGCAGCTGATTGTGATGCGTGGGCAAACCCAGCAGTTCTGGAAACATCAGATTACCAAGACCACTAAAGTCATTACACCACGGATCAATCTGACCTTTCGCTATTTTTATCCCGAAAATTAGAGATATAGAAGGAGCAAGATTACATGCGTATTTATTTAAGATTTCTTGTTTCGCCTATCCATTTAGAAAAGTATCCATTTGGATGCTTTTTATTTTAAGGATTCACTCCGACCGGATGTCGATACCAGCTTTCAATAAATAGCGCTGCTGCAATACTGTCAGCCGCTAACTTTTTAGCCCGGCCTTGAGTCTGATAACTCTCTAATTCATCCCGCGCTTCACGTGTAGTAAGACGTTCATCGACCATCAAGGTTTCAATATTGGTTTGATGACGTAAACGGCGGGCAAATTTGCGTGCACGCGCAGAAAGTTCAGATTCTGTATCATCCATATTCAGCGGTAGACCGACTAAAAATAAAGTCGGTTGATATTGCTTGACGATTTTCAGTAATGTATCCCAGTTGGGAATTCCATCTTTCATCGGGAACAAGGCAAGAGGATTGGCACTTTCAATCAGGGATTGTCCAACCGCCATGCCCATTTTTTGTGTACCAAAGTCAAACGCCATAATCATCTGTGGCGCGTTTACATCAGGCATGTCCAATCTCAGAAGACAACCAGTTTCGATCTACGCCCATCTTTTTATAGGCAGCATCCCAACGGTCGTCATAAGGTAAATTAAAAATTAAATCCATATCCGATTCACAAATCAGCCACTCACCTTTGGCAATTTCTTTTTCCAATTGGCCTTTACCCCAGCTGGCATAGCCAAGTGCAATCTGGTAACGTCCGACACCTTGGTTATGGGCGATGGCATCTAGAATATCCTTGGATGTGGTAATACAGACATTTTCACCGACGGCAATTGAAGAATGCCAGGTAGGCTGACCGGTGTGCAGCACAAAACCGGCTTCAGGTCGCAATGGGCCCCCTTGCAACACTTCATGAGGATTGACATTATCTGCTTCGATTTCAAGATCATTCAATAATTCTTTGATCTGAATGCCTGCAGGTCGATTGATAATGATGCCTTGCGCTCCATCTTCGTCATGTCGTGCGAGATAAATGACCGTGTTGGCAAAAAAATCGTCACGCATTTCTGGTGGAGCAATCAGACAACGGTGTGTCAAATATTGTTTGTTCACCGAAAAGCTTCTCCTTAAAATCAATTTCTTGGCAAAGAAATCGTGTGATCTTCACCTTTAACTTACTAGAGCTTTGTTAATTCACCAACAGTTTTTTGTGAGCATTGTAATATTTTTAAACATGCTGAAACTTTAGCTGACGTAACTGACGCGCGTGTTGCAGTGTTGTTTCATTAATTTCCACACCGCCTGTCATTCGTGCAAGCTCTTGAATACGTTCATCTTCTTCTAGATCAAGAATTGTGCTGCTAGCCGGATCGGTTTGCTGCTTTTTCACCAGCAGATGCTGATCAGACTGTGCTGCGACCTGTGCCTGATGGGTGATACACAGAATTTGTACATGCTGCGCCAGATCGGCCAACAGACGTCCCACAATTTCCGCCGTACCCCCACTGATGCCGACATCAATCTCATCAAAGACCAGAACTTCAGCTTCAGTTTTTTCAGCATTCATCACTTGCATTACCAGTGCAATACGGGACAGTTCACCACCGGATGCCACACGTGCCAGTGGCTGTGCCGGAATACCTTTATTGGCAGTAAATAGCAGCTGAATAAAGCTCAAGCCTTCACTGTTTGGTTCATCGAGCGGTTCAAATTTAAATTCAAAATAGGCTTCTGGCAGGGCGAGCTGTTTGACCTGTTCCGTCAGTTGTTTCGCCAATGGACCAGCTGCTTCACGACGAATCTCATCCAGATGCTGTGCTTTGGCCAAAAACTCCTGATAAGAAAGTTCAACTTGTTCCGCTAATGTTTCTGGATCTTCGAGTTGATGCAATTGCGCTAGTTCAGCCTGCCAGGTTTCATACTCTTCCTTCAATAATTCGGGTTGGGTACGGTATTTACGTGCCAGACGGTGAAACACTTCAAGTTGTGAATTCAGCTCTTCCATACGTTCAGGATCAAAACTTTGACGATCCATAAAATGACGCAGGTTGGCTGTAGCATCTTCAATTTCACTCTGCGCATTGAGCAAAGAAGTGTGGATTTCAGAAAGCTGCTCACTGCGACCAGCATGGGATTCTACACGACGCAGGATAGAGGAAAGCTCCTGATTAATATTCTGTTCCGCTTCATCCAGGCCATTCAGACTATAGACACAGTCCTGCATGATCGCTTCATGATGAGAGAGACGATCAAATTCCTGTTCAATTTCCTGATAATCAATCTGTACTACATCTTCAAGTTCTTCGAGCTGCAGTTCCAGTGTTTCCATGCGCTGTTTACGGGTGGCTTGAGCATCAAGCGCAGCCTGATGCTGGCGGATATTTTTATGCCAGGTACTGTATGCATCACGAACTGCCTGGGCGGGCTCATAAAAATTATAATAACGGTCCAACCAGTGTTTCGGGTAAGGCGGCTCCAGTAGCTGTTGCTGGCTGTGCTGGCTATACAGTTGTACCAGCAAACGGCCAATTTCTTTCAGTTCAGACAGGCTGCTTGGACGGCCATTAATCCATGCCTTGCTACGTCCCGTAGCAAAAATCACCCGACGTAGATGGATTTCACCCGACTCATCATCCAGTTCATGTTCTTTTAGCCAAAGCGCTTCGGGACTATTATCCTGATAACTGAAGGTTGCTGTCACATCGGCTTTTTCTGAACCATAGCGCACATAGTTGGTATCGGTGCGTTCACCCAGACAGGCCGAGAGGGCGTCCAGCAACAAAGATTTACCAGCGCCGGTCTCGCCGGTGAGCACGTTAAAACCTTGATGAATATCAATGGCCAGGTGGTCAGCTAAGGCAAAATTGATCAGAGTTAAATGTGTCAGCATACACGCATCCAAGCTGCGAAAAGTTTGATTGAAATCAAGTAGGATCTGATATGGATCAGATCATGTATGTCATTATAAATCAGGATGAAACCCTTTGATTCTATCTTATATTATGGTCAATGATACAAGCAGATTTTGTAGTATTGTCAGTATGCACGACTAAAGCAGGTCAATCTTCCCATAAAAGTGATTACTCCCTACAGTTCAGCGAATCCTACTAAATTTGATTTTGCATTGCAGAATTGTTCATCCTCCTTTAAATCACTTTATTTTATATATTTGCTTATTGAATATATGTACAAAATATATACAGAAAATTTTAAGCTGAGCTAGGCAAACTTCGATTGATTAGTTAGGAATGCGCATTTAAACTACAGCCATTCCAATATTATAAAACCCGTGCTCTGGAGATAAACGGATGTCAGCTCAGTTTGACCATGTTTCAGTACTTAAGAAATCAAATGTATATTTTGGCGGTCTGTGCATCAGCCATGTGGTTCAGTTTGAAGATGGTACGAAAAAAACCCTGGGAGTCATTCTACCGACTGAAACCCCACTTACATTTGAAACACATGTACCTGAGCGTATGGAAATCATTTCCGGTGAGTGCCGTGTGCAGATTGCAGATAGTGAAGAAAGCGAACTGTTCCGTGCTGGTCAGTCTTTCTACGTGCCAGGCAATAGCCGTTTTAAAATCGAAACTGATGATGTATTAGATTACGTTTGTCATTTTGAAGGCTGATTTTATTATTTCATCTCCCTAACCGGACTGAAGCTGATCAGGAAATTTTCTGCCGAATCGGTTAAACTTCATTTATACAGGAATCCTGTGAAGCTGGCTTTGCAGGATTTTTCTTTTGCAGCATATTTCCCAAATTAATTTAGAGGTCGTTCATGGCTAAACCTGAGTATTTTTATGGCGTACATTCAGTTGAGTCATTACTGGAGCTTGAGCCTGAACGCGTCCTGACGCTGTTTACTCTGAAAGGTCGTGATGATCAGCGCTTAAAGCGTGTATTAGAGCTTGCTGAGCCATTTGGGATTAGTGTGCAACAGGCTAGTCGCGACAAACTGGAAAAACTGGCAGGTTTGCCGTTCCATCAGGGGGTGGTAGCAGCAGTGCGTCCGCATCCAACTTTAAATGAAAAAGATTTAGAAGAGCTTTTAAAACAAGATTCGCAAGCACTTTTGCTGGCACTTGATCAGGTTACTGATCCGCATAATCTCGGTGCCTGTATCCGTACAGCAGCAGCCATGGGTGTCGTGGCTGTAATCGTGCCACGTGACCGTTCTGCAAGTTTGACACCGACAGCGCGTAAAGTCGCAGCCGGTGGTGCCGAGAAAGTTAAATTTATTCAGGTCACTAATCTGGCACGTACTCTGGGGCAGATCAAAGATGACTTTAATGTCCGCGTTGTGGGGACTATGCTGGATGAGAAAGCATTACCAATTCAGCAATTTGATTTTACTGGTACTGGTGTCTGCGTGGTAATGGGGGCGGAAGATACCGGTCTGCGTCCAATTACGCAAAGTCAATGTGATCAAACGGTCTATATTCCGATGGCAGGCAACTTGCAAAGTTTAAATGTCAGTGTGGCAACAGGTATGGCTTTATATGAAGCTTGCCGTCAGCGTAATGCTTAATCCCTGATGAGATTATCCACACGTGCACAAGGTTATTTTTTCCTCTTAACGACCATGTGTATCTGGGGTGGTTTTACTTTAACCGCTCGCCTGAATGCAATCTGGCAGATCAGTGCCTGGGATATCGTCGCACTACGCTTCTCTCTGGCTTTTCTGATTCTCATGCCGATTTTAATCTATCGTAAAGAGGCTTCTTTTTTACTGAAAAAAGAATCTTTTATCCTGGCTATGATCGGTGGAGTGGTATATTGCCTGTTTGCTTATAGCGCATTCCATTACGCGCCGACTGCCCATGCCGCCATTTTCTTGAATGGCTGCATACCGTTGTGTACCGCAGTGATGGCTTATTTTCTGATGAATCAGGCTTTTGATAAACATACCTGGATCAGTCTGAGCATTATGATCGGGGTGCTGTGTCTGATGAGCGTACTAATGTATCAGGAAACAGGTGTGGCCTTTGGGGCAGGGGATGTCCTGTTTTTCATCAGTGCGATTTTATGGGGGATATTTACGGTGTTGTTACGTAAATATCAACTGTCTGCCTGGCAAGCCATGTGTGGCGTGGCAATTTGGTCGGCTGTGGTGTATGTGCCGATTTATTTACTGTTCTTACCTAAAAATTTAACTGTACCTGAGCCACAACATTTATTGTTTCAAACACTTTTCCACGGGGTGTTTGTAGTCATCATTGCAACCCTAACCTATGTGGAAGCGATTAAGCGGCTTGGCGCATTTAAAGCAGGCAGTATTACCAATCTGGCACCTTTTATTGCGGCAATTCTGGCAGTGCCCTTGTTGAATGAAACGCTGAGTCTGGCAATGGTCTGTGGTCTGATCGGGATGGCAATCGGTGCCTTGCAGCCATGGCGCTGGCTGCAACATCAGGACAGTTTGGCCATTAAACTTGAAGAACAAAAAAAGCAGTCTTGATGACTGCTTTTTTTGTTAGTTCAGAGCTCTTTGCAAATATTGTTCATGTAGAGGCTGTAGATGCGCATATAAGTGTTCCAGATGGCCATCATTTAATACGATATCATCCGCCAGTTGCTGTTTTTGTTCACGGGGCATCTGAGCAGCAATAATACGGTGAATCTGTTCAATATTTTGACCATCACGCTGTGCAGCACGCTGGATCTGTAACTCAATCGAAGCATCAATCAGTAAGGTATGGTCGGTAAGTTCATGCTGATTGGTTTCAAACAGCAGGGGAGACACCAGAATCACATAAGGACTTTGTGCATCCTGTAATTGCTGAATAATCGATTGGCGAATTGCGGGATGAGTAATGCTTTCTAAGATTCTACGGGCATCATTGGATTGGAAAATATGTTCGCGTAAAGCACGACGGTTTAAGGTTCCATCTTTCTGTAATACCCAGTCACCAAAAGCTTGCTGAATTTGTAGCAGTGCTGGCTGACCGACTTCGACAATCTCGCGTGCCACAACATCAGCATCCACGACCACAATACCATGCTGTTCAAACCATTGACTGGCAGCAGATTTGCCGCTGCCAATACCACCTGTCAGACCTAGTGTAAATTTCAAATTATTGACCTAAATAGACTTTCATAATCTGCTCGCCCCACAGGAAAGCGATCCAGCCGGCAATGGCAATATAAGGACCAAAAGCAAAAGGCTGATTTTCCTTACGTACTTTTAACAGAATAATGCCAATAATTGCACCAACGAGTGATGACAATAATACAACTAGTGGCAACATTAACGGTCCCATCCAGGCACCTAAAGCAGCCAGCAATTTAAAGTCACCATAACCCATGCCTTCTTTACCAGTTACTATTTTGAACAGGTAGTACACGACCCATAAACACAGGAAGCCGATGATATAACCCCAGATGGCTGAAGTTGGTGAGGTGTAAATTGCATAGCTATTCACCCCTAAGCCTAAAGCTGCAAGTGGAAGGGTATAGCGATCTGGAAGCAGCTGGGTATCAAAGTCAATAAAGGTTAGTGCAATGAGAATATAAGTCAGCACCAGACCGAACAACATTTGTATTGTAGGACCAAATACAGCCAAAACGGTCAATGCACAAACTGCTGTTAGAATTTCAATGAATGGATAACGGGCACTAATTGGATTTTGACAGTTCGCACATTTACCACGCAAGGCTAACCAGCTGATCACGGGGATATTTTGATACCAGCGAATTGATGTATGACATTTTGGACAGGTCGACGCAGGTTTACTTAATGTGAGCTTGCTTTCATCAATGATCGGTTGATCAGGGTGTAAAAACAGCTGGCAGTCGTTACGCCATTCCTGTTCCATCATTTTAGGGGTGCGGTAAATTACGACATTCAGGAAACTACCGATACAGAGACTAAAAAGCCCGACTGCAATATAGAGCGCAGTCGGGTTTTGAGTGAAATATAAAATAAGATCTTGCATTAAACCACGGAACCCATCTGGAAAATTGGCAGGTACATTGCAATAACAAGACCACCTACAAGCACACCAAGAACGGCCATAATCAATGGCTCCATCATAGAGGTCAAACCATCAACGGCATTGTCGACTTCATTTTCATAATGGGTCGCAACTTTATCCAGCATGGCATCTAGTGCACCAGATTCTTCACCAATCGAGACCATTTGCACGGCCATAGAAGGAAACTTATTGGTAACACGCATGGCGAATTGCAGTTGTTGGCCAGTAGCAACATCCTCACGAATTTTCATTACCGCATCTTCATAAACTACATTATTTGTAGCGCCTGCAGTTGATTCCAGTGCATCAATTAATGGAACACCAGCAGCAAAAGTCGTTGCCAGAGTACGACTATAACGGGCAATAATCGCTTTATAAACCAGATCACCAAAGATAGGCGCTTTTAGTGCAGCCTTATCCAAGAAATCACGGAATTTTTTACTGCGTTTTTTTGCTTCCAGGAAAGCAGTAATGACTACACCAATCCCAATGATCAGCAGGAACCAGTATTTCTGCATCCATTCAGACATATTGACTACCATTTTTGTAAATGCTGGCAAGTCTGCACCAAATGACGAGAAGAGATCCTGGAAAACTGGAACGACTTTAACCATCAAAATAATCGTAACAATAATTGCAACAACAACCACTGTTGCTGGGTATTTCATCGCTTTTTTAATTTTCTGCTTTAACAGTTCACTTTTTTCTTTATAAATCGCAACACGATCCAGCATGGTCTCTAAAGCACCGGATTGTTCACCGGATTCAACCAGCGAACAGAATAGCTTATCAAAGTATTGAGGATACTTGCGCAGTGCACCTGCAAAGGTATTTCCGCCTTCAACCTCACCTTTAATCCCGAGTACAACCTCGCGCATTGAAGGATTTTCAAGGCCTTCCGCCACAATTTCAAAGCCTTGTACGAGTGGTACACCGGCTTTCATCATGGTAGCAAGCTGACGGGTAAAAATGGTGATATCCAGTGTGGTCACTTTTTTCTTCATCAGGCCTTCAAGAATATTCTTCTTTTTTTCTCGAATACTCTTGATACTGATACCCTGCTTACGCAATGTGACCTTGGCCAAGGCGAGGTTACGTGCAGGTATTTCCCCTTTAATCTTTATACCTTTACGGTCTACCCCTTCATAGGTGAAGGTCGGCATCATTTGACCTTTTTTCACTGAAGCCATGAGTTTATCCTTATTTTATAGCAGCACCTGATCATTCGCTGGTAACACGATTGACTTCCTGAAGAGAAGTCACCCCCTGCATTACCTTTAATAACCCTGATCGGCGTAAATTGTTAAAACCTGCGCGTGCGGAAGCTTCGGCAATCTCAATTGCATTGCCATCTTCCATAATAATACGTGAAATCTCTGGTGTCACTTTCATGACTTCATAAATACCGACTCGACCTTTATACCCTTCACGACATTCGTTACATCCGACAGGTTCAAAAATATTAAATTCCGGATTCTGTAAATCATCATCGCTAAAGCCCATTTCAAGCAGGCTCTGACGTGGAATATCTGCCGGTTTTTTGCAATGTGGACAAAGGCGACGCGCCAAACGCTGAGCAATAACCAAATTCACCGAGGTGGCAATGTTAAATGATGGCACACCCATATTACGTAAACGGGTCAGGGTTTCTGGTGCGCTGTTGGTATGTAGTGTTGACATCACCATATGACCTGTTTGTGCTGCCTTGATTGCAATCTCTGCAGTTTCCAGGTCACGGATCTCACCGACCATGACAATATCAGGATCCTGGCGCAGGAATGATTTCAATGCAGCAGAGAAGGTTAGGCCAACTTTATTATTGACGTTAACCTGATTGATCCCTTGCAAGTTAATTTCAACTGGATCTTCAGCAGTTGAAATATTGGTGTCTTCACGATTCAGGATATTTAAACCGGTATAAAGAGATACAGTTTTACCAGAGCCTGTCGGACCGGTAATTAACAGCATACCTTGAGGCTTATCTAGTGCCTCCATAAATAAGGCTTTTTGATCAGGCTCATACCCCAAAGCATCAATTCCAAGCATGGCACTCGATGGATCCAGAATACGCAGTACCAGTTTTTCCCCAAACAGGGTGGGGAGTGAGTTGACACGGAAATCGATAGCCTTATTTTTAGAGAGTTTTAACTTGATCCGGCCATCTTGAGGCACACGCTTCTCGGAAATATCCATTTGTGACATAACTTTAAGACGTGAAGCCAAACGTGTTGCAAGCTGTAAAGGTGGCGTGGCGATTTGACGCAAGACCCCGTCGACACGGTAACGCACACGGTACATTTTTTCATAAGGTTCAAAGTGTAAATCAGATGCACCCATACGGATTGCATCAATCAGTAACTTATTAATATATTTAACAATGGGTGCTTCATCACCTTTATTGTCATCCTCATCATCTTTATTCGGGTCAGAGTTATCGATATCAACATCTAGATCAAAATCATCATCAAAGTCAAAGGTGCTTTCTTCAGTAAAATTCTGCTCGATCAGTTTTTCGAGTTTATTATGTTCAACAATGATGGTTTCAATATTGAGTTTGGTCGCAAAACGGACAGCATCAATTGCTTCGATATTGGTCGGATTGCTGGTCGCGATAAACAGAATATTGCTATTTTTAAAGATTGGCAGCACGCGGTGTTTGGTAATGATCTTTTCATCAAAATCTTCGCGTACGATCAGGGCAGGATCATAGGCACTGATATCAAATAGCGGTTCACCGAATTCAAGAGAAATCGTTTCTGCGATTTTGGTTGGCGAGAGGCGGTGATGTTCAATCAGATAGGGAACAATATCAATTTTATCTTTTTTGGCACTGCTCAAAGCACCCTGCATATCTTCTGCAGATATAACTCCTTCATCGACAAGTCGACGAATAAACCCCGTAAATCTTGGAGATCCCTGAATTGCTGTCATGCTCTAATATGCCCGTGAATCAAAATTGTTTTAATTGCTTTATCAAAATTATACGTTGCTTGCGTAAAATTACCATAGCGTAAAATGCTGCCTTCTTCGCATTAATATTCAAAATACTGAATGAATCCTAAGAAGTGATCCCCATAATCTTAAGTGATAACAAAAAATGAGCAGTTTGAACAGACCTGGCACTGAAAATGCCGCAAGAAAACTCTTCTTCAAATTTTCTAATTCCGTGTAGAATGTGCCCAATTAAAGATAGGTATTCAGAATAGGTTGTTTATGTCGTTGTCGACGATTACCCCATGGGTAGTGGGTAACTGGAAAATGAACCCGCTGCAGACAGATGCGCAGACATTGCTTCGTGGGGTGAAAGATTTACTTGAATCTACACCGATTTCAGCAGAAAAGTGTCATTTAGGCGTAGCCCCTGTAGCAATTGCACTCACTCAGGTTCAGGCTGAAATGGCTTCCGCCGTTCGTCCGGTTTATGCCGTTGCTCAGGATGTATCTCGTATTGCAGGCATGGGCGCCTATACGGGCGAAGTGAGTGCAGAACTGCTGGCAGACAGTGGTATTGGTTATGTTCTGGTAGGACACTCTGAGCGTCGTGAAATCTTTGGTGAGTCACGAGAGATTCTCAATACCAAAATCAAAAATGCTTTAAATGCCGGTTTGACTGTGATTTATTGTGTAGGTGAAAGTCTGGAACAGCGTGAAGCCGGTCAGGCGGAAGCTGTGGTATTGCAGCAAATCTGTGATATCGCGGCTGTAGTTGAAGCAGAGCAATGGAAGAATATTGTAATTGCCTATGAACCGATCTGGGCGATTGGTACTGGTAAAACTGCTTCTCCGGAAGATGCACAAGCGATGCATGCTCAGATCCGTCAAGGTCTAAAACAGATTACTGGTTATGGTGAAACCACTGCAATTCTGTATGGTGGTAGTGTTAAACCTGAAAATGCAGTAGAGTTGGCAGCCTGTCCTGATATCAATGGGGCACTGGTGGGTGGTGCGTCACTCAATGCCGAGTCATTTCATAAAATTGCCCAGGCATTTGCAAATACACAATAATTAGGAGTTCAGCATGCAAACTTTTGTGCTGGTAGTACATATTATCTTAGCGATTTTGATGATTGTCTTGATTTTAGTTCAGCATGGTAAAGGTGCAGATGCTGGTGCATCTTTCGGTGGTGGCGGTGCTGCGACTGTTTTTGGTGCTTCAGGTTCAGGTAATTTCCTGACCCGTTTGACTGCAGTATTTACGGCATTGTTCTTTATTACCAGCTTGACTTTAGCGGTATTTGCCAAAAAGCAGACCACAGATGCTTATACTCTGAATAGCGTTCCAACGACTCAGACTGCACCTGCTCAATCGACTGAAACTTCACCAACTGCACCAAAAACTGGTGAATAATTTCGCCAAAGGCTTTCTTTTTGTGCATGATGCGAATAGAATGCCTGCAGCTGCGGTGGTGGTGGAATTGGTAGACACGCTACCTTGAGGTGGTAGTGCTTTCGGGCGTGGGGGTTCAAGTCCCCCCTTCCGCACCAACTTATAATCCAGAACATAAGTTGGTGTATGCAGCTAAAAAACTTCTGTTGTTGCGGGATGGAGCAGTCTGGTAGCTCGTCGGGCTCATAACCCGAAGGTCGTTGGTTCAAATCCAGCTCCCGCTACCAATCAATCCTTTTATAAAGATGCAAACTTTAAAGAGGCAACTTGAAACTAGTTTTAAGTTGAGAAGAGTTATTTGCATGTTGTTGCGGGATGGAGCAGTCTGGTAGCTCGTCGGGCTCATAACCCGAAGGTCGTTGGTTCAAATCCAGCTCCCGCTACCAATCCTTTAAAGATGCAAACTTTAAAGGCAGTTCTATGAACTGAAAAGCTTTTTGTATGCTGATGCGGGATGGAGCAGTCTGGTAGCTCGTCGGGCTCATAACCCGAAGGTCGTTGGTTCAAATCCAGCTCCCGCTACCACTTTTTGGAAAGTGTGGTTTCGTTATTTTAATCAGTTGCAAGCTCGTCGGGCTCAACTCTTTATAAAATCTCGAAGATCGTTGGATTAAAGTCCAGTGAGCGCTACCAATTTTTCAGCGACAAAAGACCAACATATCGATAGAGATAGTTTTGATTGAAAACTTATCGTCTTTTGTATATAATTTTTGCACGTTGATGCGGGATGGAGCAGTCTGGTAGCTCGTCGGGCTCATAACCCGAAGGTCGTTGGTTCAAATCCAGCTCCCGCTACCAAGTTTCTTAAAAGAGGCTCACAACTATGGTGGGCCTTTTTGCACAGTGGGATTTGAAAAAATCCGAAATTGTGCATTAATTGGGGCGATTTACGCCCTTTTTTATTGGCTATCGTGTAGTGTCGACAAAATTTGGTCATATCTCCATGTTTCACTACTACTATAGTTTGTATTGGTTTGTAGTGGTCAAATAGATCATAAAATCGCACCAGATGACGAGAGTAAATGAAGCTATCAAATAAAACTCAAGCACTTCAGGACTTGATTGCACCTGCAGTTGAAGCCTGTGATGTAGATCTTTGGGGAATCGAATTTGTTCCTCAGGGTAAACGTTCTCTATTACGTATTTATATCGACAAGCCAGTCGATGCAACTGCTGAACCGGTCATCAATGAAGACGGTGAAGTGGAGCAGGGCCGCGGAATTGGTGTGCAGGACTGCGTACGCGTTACCCAACAGGTGGGCGCGATGCTAGACGTACATGATCCGATTTCAGGTGAATATGCACTTGAAGTGTCGTCTCCAGGCTGGGACCGTCCATTCTTCCAGCTTCAGCAAATGGCAGATTATATCGGTCAGACCGTTGCCTTACGTCTGATTAGTGCGGTGGACAACCGTCGTAAATTCCAGGCAAAACTGGTTGCAGTCGACCTTGAAAATGAAATGATTCAGGTAGAAGTAGAAAAGCAGCAGGTTCTGGACATCGACAGTCACAATATCGATAAAGCAAATTTGGTCTATCAAGATTAACTAAATCAATAAGAATCTGAACGAATAGGTGACATATGGCACGTGAAATTCTTACCGTCGTTGAAACGGTTAGTAACGAAAAAGGTGTACCTCGTGAAGCAATTTTTGAAGCACTAGAACAAGCTTTAGTTGCAGCGACCAAGAAAAAGTTCTACGAAGGAACCAACTCGGAAGAAGCACGTTTACGTGTAGAAATCGATCGTAAAACTGGTGACTACCGTACTTTCCGTCAATGGGAAGTGGTTGCAGACGAAGATCATGAAATGCCAGCTTGTCAGGATGCCATCTCTGATGTTGATCCGGCAAAATGGTCAATCGGTGACATTCGTGAGCTGGAAGTTGAGTCAATCGATTTCGGTCGTATTGCTGCACAGATTGCTAAACAGGTGATTGTACAAAAGATTCGTGAAGCAGAACGTGCACTGGTTGCTGATGCTTATGAATCTAAAGTCGGTGAGCTGATCTACGGTGAAGTGAAAAAACAAACCAAAGACGGTTTCATTATTGACTTAGGGGATAATGCTGAAGCATATCTTGCACGTGAAGAAATGATTCCGAAGGAAATCCTTCGCCCGAAACAACGCGTGAATGCGATTCTTTTCAATGTCAACCGTGAAGGTCGTGGTGCTCAGCTACAGCTTTCTCGTGCTAAACCTGAAATGCTGATCGCATTGATGAAAAAAGAGATTCCAGAAATCTCGGAAGAAATCATTGAAATCAAGGCAGCCGCACGCCAGCCAGGTGTACGTGCCAAAATTGCAGTGAAAACAAATGACCACCGTATTGATCCGGTTGGTGCTTGTATTGGTATGCGTGGTACACGTATCCAGGCAGTCCAACAGGAACTCAATGGTGAGCGTATTGATGTCGTAGTATGGTCAGATGATCCTGCTCAGTACATCGCAAGCGCACTTGAACCAGCAGATGTATCCAGTATTGTTATCGATGAAGATGCACGTACTGCAGACATCATTTTCGCAACGAGTGATCAGTTGGCTCGTGCGATTGGTTCACAGGGTCAGAACGTTCGTCTGGCATCAGAACTGACTGGCTACAAGCTGGATATGATGCTGGAAGAAGAATACTACGCACGTCAACAAAGCGAAGCGCAAAAATATCTAGACATGTTTGTAACACGTCTGGATATTGCTGAAGATTTGGCTATGGCGTTGGTAGAAATGGGCTTCACCTCGCTTGAAGAAATTGCATACGTACCTGCAGAAACGTTTGATGAAATCGAACTGGATGCGGAACTGGTTGAACTACTGCAAAGCCGTGCAAAAGAAGTTGCACTTGCTGATGCATTACAACAGCAAGAAAACGTACAAGCGCCAAGTGAAGAACTTGTTGCAATGGATGGCATGACAGCAGAGATCGCGCAAGCTCTAGCAGCTCGTGGTGTGGTAACAGTGGATGACCTTGCAGATCAGGCAACTGACGATATCGCAGATATTGAAGGTTTAGGCGCTGAAAAAGCGGGTCAGCTCATTATGAAAGCGCGCGAATCATGGTTTAACTAGGAGGTAGTATATGACGGACAAGTCGATTAAAGAGTTAGCCCTCAAATTGGGTCGCCCAGTTGAGAAGCTCCTGGAACAGGTTCGTGAGGCAGGTTTACCACAGAGCAAATCTGACGAAATTATTACCGCCGAACAACAAGATCACCTGATGAGCCATGTGAAAAAATCACAAGGTTCGGATGGTCATGCAGGACAAATCACGTTGAAACGTAAAACGACCAGTACGGCTAAAGTAGCCAGTACTTCGGGTAAGGCAAAAACCATTAATGTAGAAGTTCGCAAGAAACATACATTTACTAAGCCTGATCCAGAACAAATCAAGGCAGAAGCACTGGCAAAAGCGCAAGCTGAACAGCAAGCAAAAGCTGAAGCTGAGCAAAAACCAGCAGCGCCGAAGCCAGCTGATGCACCAAAATCAGGTGCAAACAATGCCAGCAAAGCATTAGAAGCCATGCGTGCTGCTGCAAAACAAACCAGCGACAAGCAAGAAGTTTCTAAAGCGGCTGTAGTTGTAAAACGCAAATCTACAAACAAACCAATTGTGAAGCAGGTTGTTAAACCGACTGAAACTGCTGAACAGAAAAAAGCACGTGAAGCGCAAGCAGCACAACTCAAAGCTGTTGAAGAAGCTGCACGTCGTAAGGCTGCTGAAGAAGCGCAACAACGTACGCTTGAACAAATGCGTCAAATGGCGTCTAAGTACACAGCGGAAGATACAACAGCAACGATTCGTGTTGTTGATGATTCTCCTCTTGCTGCTGGTCTGGTTGGTCAAGCATACGAAGACTCTTTCGCAAAAGAAGACCGTGAAATTAAACGTGGTACGAACACGAATAATACTCGCTCATCTAAGAAAGGCGGTCGTCGTGGTGAAGAGCAATCTTTCCGTGATAACTCACATAAACGTGGTCTGAAAACAAGTCAATCGAACAAACATGGCTTCGAAAAACCTGTTAAGAAACAAGTTTATGACGTTGAAATCGGTGAAACGATTGTCGTTGCTGACCTGGCTGCGAAAATGGCAGTTAAAGTTCGTGAAGTTATCAAATCACTGATGAAAATGGGTGAATTGGTTACTCAGAACCAGGCCATTGACCAGGAAGTTGCTGCGCTGATCGTTGAAGAAATGGGCCATCATCCGGTACTGGTTTCTGAAACTGCAGCAGAAGATACGCTGATGGAACAAGCTGAAGAGGCGCGTGGTGTGCAATCTACACGTGCACCTGTTGTTACTATCATGGGGCACGTTGACCATGGTAAAACATCGCTGCTTGACCGTATCCGTCGTGCCAAAGTGGCTGCGGGTGAAGCGGGTGGTATCACACAGCATATCGGTGCTTACCACGTAACAACTGATAAAGGCATCATTACTTTCTTGGATACTCCGGGACACGCAGCATTTACAGCAATGCGTTCACGTGGTGCGAAAGCGACTGATATCGTGGTGTTAGTTGTGGCGGCAGATGATGGTGTAATGCCACAAACTGCTGAAGCAATTGACCATGCGCGTGCTGCGGGTACGCCAATCATCGTTGCGATCAATAAAATGGATAAAGAATCTGCTGATCCAGATCGCGTATTGAATGAATTGACGACCAAAGAAATCGTACCTGAACAGTGGGGCGGTGACGTTCCTGTGGCAATGGTTTCTGCGCACACAGGTGCCGGTATCGACGAGCTTCTTGATCTGATTTTAATTCAGGCTGAACTTCTAGAGCTTAAAGCTTCTGAAGAAGGTGCTGCACAAGGTGTCGTTATTGAAGCACGTGTTGATAACTCTCGTGGTGCAGTAACCTCGATCCTTGTACAAAACGGTACCTTGAAAGTAGGTGATCTTGTTCTTGCAGGTTCATCATACGGCCGCGTTCGTGCCATGACAGATGAAAACGGTAAACGTATTCAATCTGCAGGTCCTTCGATTCCAGTAGAAATCTTGGGTCTTCCAGAAGCGCCAATGGCAGGTGACGAAGTTCTTGTTGTGAATGACGAGAAAAAAGCACGTGAAGTTGCTGATGCGCGTATGGATCGTGAACGTCAAAAGCGTCTTGAGCGTCAATCTGCAATGCGCCTTGAAAACATCATGGCATCAATGGGCAAGAAAGATGTGCCGATTGTGAATGTGGTTCTGAAAACTGATGTACGTGGTACATTGGAAGCATTACACGTTGCGCTTGCTGACCTTGCAACCGACGAAGTTAAAGTACGTATTATTGGTTCAGGTGTCGGTGCAATCACCGAGTCTGACGTAACACTTGCTGAATCTTCTGAAGCTGTACTTCTAGGCTTTAACGTTCGTGCCGACAACACTGCCCGTCAAAAAGCAGATGCTGACAGTATCGATATCCGTTACTACTCAGTAATCTACCAGTTGATCGACGATGTGAAAGCAGCCATGAGCGGTAAGCTTGCACCTGAACACCGTGAAACAATTCTTGGTGTTGCGCAAGTACGTGAAGTATTCCACTCTAGTAAATTTGGTGCAGCTGCGGGCTGTATGGTACTTGAGGGTACTTTACACCGTAACAAACCGATTCGCGTATTACGTGATGACGTAGTTGTGTTCCAAGGTGAACTTGAATCTCTACGTCGCTATAAAGAAGTGGTTGAAGAAGTTCGTGCGGGTATGGAATGTGGTCTTGCAGTGAAAGGCTATAAAGACATCAAACCTCTCGACAAGATCGAAGTGTATGATGTTCAACTGATTAAACGGAGTCTTTAATGGCGGGTAGTCAGCGTCTTAAGCGTATGGCTGATACAGTTCAGAGAGAACTCTCTGAACTGATTCGTCAGGAGCTTAAAGATCCACGTCTGGGTGGTCTGGTGACCATCTCGGCGGTGAAAGTCAGCCCTGATTTAGGCTATGCTGAAGTTTATGTGACTGTAATGGGTCGTGAACTGGGTGATGAGCAAAGTGAAGCGGCAAATAAAGAAACGCTGGATGTATTAAACAAAGCGTCTGGTTTCTTGCGCCACGAACTAAGCCGTCGTATCAAGACACGTATTACGCCACGTCTGCGTTTCCATTACGACAAAACCAATGCATATGGTAACTATATGTTTGGTCTGATTGCTGAAGCTGTGAAGGATTTACCTCCAGCTGAAGACAAAAAAGATGAAGAATAAGCACTGATCAAGTGCAATAAAAAAGCCACCTTCGGGTGGCTTTTTTATTGGGCAGAGGAATAAAGAAAAAGGAGTTTCGCTTATTTATACCCTCTTTTTATTTTTTTTCCAGAAGGAAAATAGAGGGAAATGAAAGCGCTTACTATTTTAAATCATCATCGCAGTTTTTCTTTTCAAAAAAAGCACGACGACGGGTTTTCTGCCAGGGTAGGGGACGTTCCAGTGCTTCCGGTACTTCACCACTCATCGAGCGCAAACGTAAGTGCAGTGCTGCCTGAGCCATCAGGTTGGCCGAAACGGGTGCTGTAATAAAGGCAAACAGGGTAATCAGTACTTCAGCAAAACCAAAACGACCAAAGCTTGCAGAATAGATCATGGCAGCAATCAGGAAGCTACCGAGGCCCAAGGTGCTCGACTTGGTCGGTGCATGCAGGCGCATAAACAGGTCGGGTAATCGAACCATACCAATCCCGCCGACCAGCATAAAGAATGAACCGATCAGCAGGAAAATCGAGATCAGAATTTCTAGGTATAATTGCATCTGAGAACTCCTAATCGATCACATGGCCAGTGGTAAAGTAACGTGCCAGCGCAGCCGTAGAGACGAAACCTAACATTGCCACGAGTAAAGCACCTTCAAACATAAAGGTACTGGCCCAGTAAATACCGAGGATGACGACCAGACAGGTAGCATTCAGGAACAGGGTATCCAGAGCCAATAGTCGGTCCACAATTGAGGGTCCTATGACCAGACGTGCCAGACACAGGAACATGGAAATGGTCACGGCACCCAGACAAATCAGTAAGGCATAAGGCAAAATCGTCATGCATTTTCTCCAGTCTGAGCGCTAAAAATCTCAATCAGTGGACGTTCATAGCGCTGTTTGATAACTTCAATCTCAGCAGCTTCATCGTCGGTACTTAAGGCATGCACCAGAATGTCGCCACGATCCTGATCAATTCCGGCAGATACCGTACCTGGCGTTGTGGTAATGATCATTGCCAGTAAGGCATTTACTTCTTCATGTTCAGTATCCAAAGGAACACGGAACCATTTGGGATGCAAATTCTTGGTTGGTCCTAAGACCAGAATAGCGACTTTAATATTGGCAACAATAACGTCCCAGATCACCACAAAGAACAGACGAATGGCGGGTAGCCAGTGAATATTCGGTGTGTAGTCAATAAACCGGAATACCATTCGTGGGATTAGTACTGCAAGGACTAATGCGGTGACTAGTGTACCGGCATCTAGACTATGATTGAGTAAAGACCAGCTTACTCCGACAATGACGGAAACCAGTGGATGAGGGAACCAGCGGCGTAAGAACGATGCTTTCATTATGGTCCCTCCTGCGGTTTAAGCTGGTTATCGCTTGGCGCATTTTTCTGTTCAATATACTGTTCATTGATCTGACGCTGTTTGAATTCAGAAATATTTTCACCTTCTAAAGTTGCCGGTGAAATTACATATGGAATCAGATGTGCATTTGGATCTGGATTTTCTCCACCATATTTGGTTTCAGGCAAATATTCCGGATCAAATGGCTGTACGCTAATGACCTTGCCTTCAGCATCACGTTTCAATAATGCCGCTTCATAGACTGGATTATCTTTAATTTGTACAGCAGTGCGATACACATAATTATAGACAGGTGAAGCAAATACCACATAGGCTGTCAGTCCGGCGAGCAACAGGTAAATCACCTTATCATTACGCAAAGGTGCCCGGCTTGGCAGGGTTTCGTACTGGGTAAAGGCTTCAGAATGGACATTATCATCCGGTTTGCTGGCGCGCCAGAACAGGATAAAACCAACCCGGGTAAAGGCTAGAATACTCAGCAAGCTAACCAGTAGCACCGTAATAATGATGATCATCTGATAAGGCGAGCCTGTCGTAGCCTGCAAGATAAAGACCTTACCGAAGAAACCACTAAATGGTGGCAGACCGGCCATCATCAAGGCAATGATAAAGTAGACTATCGATACCAGGGTATTCTGTTTCATCTGTGGTGCGATTTTAAAATGATCTTTAAATTCACCACGCTGAGAGGTGATCCAGCCGCTAAGCATATAGAAAGCAGCAGCAATCACGGTACTGTGCACCATATAGTACAAACCACCAGCCCAAGCTGCTGAATTATTCAAGGCAATTGCAATCAGAATAGTACCCACTGAAGACAGCAGCATAAAACCAATAAAGCGACGCAAACGATCTGTGCCAATAGCAGCCACAGCACCATATAAGGAGGTGATTAGACCGATGACCATCAGACAGTTCATCAGAATCTGATGGCTGTATTCATCATCAAAGACCGTACCATTGACCCGCAGGATGGCATAAATACCCACCTTGGTCATGATGGTAAACAGGGCCGCTACCGGTGTTGTTGCCACTGCATACGTTTTCGGGAGCCAGAATCCGACAGGCAGCATGGCAGCCTTGATCCCAAACACCACAAATAACAGCAGCGCACCAGCAACTGCAATTTTATGCTGATCGTTTTCCAGCGTTGGCATCAGTCGGGCAACGTCGGCCATATTCAGGCTGCCAACACTGCCGTAGATCATGCCTAAGCCAATCAGAAACAGGGCAGAAGCCAGCAGGTTAATTGTGACATAGTGAATACCCAGCTGGAAACGAGCCTTGCCTTGACCATGCAGAAGCAGGACATAAGATGCCATCAACAGGATTTCAAAGAATACAAACAGGTTGAACAAGTCACCTGTTAGGAAAGCTCCACTGAGTCCCATCAAAAGGAAATGCATCATGGCATGGAAATAACGTCCGCGCATGTCCCAGTCACGACTGGCATACCAGATAATCGGCACAGCCAGTGCATAGGTCAGTACCAGCATCAAGGCAGACAGCTGATCCAGAACCAGTACAATTCCAAATGGAGCAGACCATTCACTTAGGGTATAAACACTGATTTGTCCCTGACTGGTGCTTATCAAGTAACTGATCGAAACCACCAGGCCGAGCAGCGTCGAGACATGGCTGATGCCACGACGCCAAGGTTGACGCCAGTCTGTCGCTAGTGAACCTGCACCAGGATTGCCTAATAACAGCAGAATGAATGCAGTGAATGCTGGCAGGAGAATACTGAAAATAGGTGTATGTTGGACCCAGAAATTATAAAGATCAGTCATTAAGGCTCATCCTCACGTGGGTCATGGTTTGGTATTTCTTCTTTGGAATCAACGTGGTCTGTCCCTGATTCATAACGGCTGCGAAGTGCCAGCTGAACAATGAATGCCGTGGTGGCAAATCCGATTACAATAGCAGTCAGTACCAATGCCTGTGGCAGTGGGTCCGTAGTTTTGGTGGTTTCTGTAAGGACTGCAGGTGCATTGAGCTGAATACGTCCCATGGCAAACAGAAACAGGTTGACGGCATAACCGATCATTGCCAGACCCAATACTACAGGGAAGGTACGGGCACGCAGGATCAGGTAGATCCCGGTTGCTGTCAGGAGTCCAATTGCAGAGACCAATAAAAATTCTAGACTGATCATTGCATTATCCTCTTGGTACCGGGCCAGTCATAGACGAGTGACGTGAATCCCCAAGCACAGAAATCATTAACATGGTCGCGCCGACCACGGTGACATAAACCCCGACGTCGAACAGCGCTGCAGAAGCCAGATGCATATCGCCCAGTATTGGGGGATGGACATAAATATGCGCACTGGTCAGGAATGGACGTGACCAGAACCATGCAGCAACACCAGTTAGGCCAGCAAACATCAAACCGCTACCAATCCAGATTTCATAGAGACGACCAGATTTGGCACCCAGCATTTTTTCTGCATGATCCTGACCGATGGCAATGTACTGAATAATCAAGGCTAAAGAAGTCACCAGGCCTGCGATAAAACCACCGCCAGGCTGGTTATGGCCGCGCATGAAAATATACAAGCTCACCACCAGCGCAACTGGCAAAATCCAGGAAGCAGTAATTCGCAGCATCAGCGGGGAGGGGTTAAAACGATAAGTCAAACCTTGAGTCATGGTAGTACCATGGGCACGCATACCATCCATCAGGCTCAATACGCCAATCGCCGCAATACCGAGTACAGTGATTTCACCAAAGGTATCGAAACCACGGAAATCCACCAGAATCACGTTCACCACATTGGTCCCGCCGCCGAGCGGTATTGACTGCTGGGCAAAGAACCAGGAAATTGAATTATGATCTCGGGTCATGACGAGCCAGGCTACCCAGGCAATACTCAGACCACCCGTAATTGCAATAATGGCATCGCGCCAGCGTCGGGTCGGGCTGGATTCATAAGGGGTAAGCTGTGGTAATAGAGACAGGCTCATCAGCAGCAATACTGTGGTAACTACATCAACGGTAATCTGGGTCAGGGCCAAATCTGGTGCCGAGAAACCGATAAAGATCATGGTCACGACCAGACCTACTGCACCGCTGATCAGTACGGCTTTAATCCGCTCGTGATGGAACCACAGCATCATCCAGCAGGCTGAGAATAATAGCAGCCATAAGATAATCGCTAAAGCCGGTGCATGAGTCAGTTCACGTGCGCCAGTACCAATCTGATGGGTCAGCAAAGGTACAGCAACCAGACCGATGGTAAAGATCACAATCCACAGCAGATAGCTTTGCAGTTTGCCATTTTCAGTGGCACGGCGGAAATGACGTGAATTTAGCAATAATGATTTTAAGAACAGATCAAATAAAATCCGGCCCTGAAATTTGCCCAAGCTTGGATCAAGATCAATTTCACGAATCAAGCCACCTTTGGCCAGCGAGAAATAGAACAAGATTCCGCCAATCAGGGCGATTACGCTCATTAAAAGTGGTGCGTTAAAACCATGCCAGATGGCAAGGTGGGTGCCTTCAAATGCCAGGTTTTGTGTGGCAGCCCGGGTAGTGCTATTAACAATTTTCTCAACCAGTAAGGCAGGCAAAATACCGACCAGAATACATAAGGTTGCCAGTAAAGTTGCTGGCGCACGCATGCCAAATGGGGGTTCATGCGCATTTTTATTCGGTACATGGCGTCCAATTGGACCATCGAAGAATACGCCGTGAACCAGACGAATCGAATAGGCTACCGCGAAAATACTGGCTAAAGTCGCGACAATGGCAGAGCCAATCATCACTGGACCACTTAGGTTGGCCAGCAGTTCAGTAAAGAACATTTCCTTGGACAGGAAACCATTCGTTAATGGGACACCTGCCATTGAGGCAGCAGTGATCATGGTAAGTGTTGCAGTAAAAGGCAGTAATTGCCATAAGCCGGACAACTTGCGTAAGTCGCGTGTACCCGATTCATGGTCAATAATGCCGGCAATCATAAACAGTGCAGCTTTAAAGGTTGCATGGTTAATGATATGGAAAATTGCAGCAGCCACCGCGAGTGGTGAACCAATCCCCAGCAGACACATGATCAGGCCAAGATGACTGATGGTTGAATAGGCCAGCAAGCCTTTCAGGTCTTCCTTAAAGATGGCAAAAAAGGCTGCGATGCACAGGGTAAATAGACCGATAAACGTAACAATATTATGGAAAAGTGCCGCACCAGCAAAAATTGGCAACAAGCGTGCGACCAGAAATAAGCCCGCTTTTACCATCGTGGCAGAATGCAGATAAGCAGATACCGGTGTCGGTGCTGCCATGGCATTTGGCAGCCAGAAATGGAAAGGAAACTGCGCACTTTTGGTAAAGGCACCCAGCAAAATCAGCAGCAGGGTAGGTACAAACAGGCTATGCGATTGGATCAGCTCGGTCATCCCAAGGATCTGATCAATCTGATAAGTTCCTGTGATCTCGCCCAGTAAAACGAAACCACCGAGCATTGCCAGACCACCCATGCCGGTAATGGTCAACGCCATGCGCGAGCCACGTTGGGCCACTTCATAATTGCTCCAGTAACCAACCAGCAAGAACGAGGAGATACTGGTCAGTTCCCAGAAAATTAATAAAATAATCAGGTTATTCGACAAGGAAATGCCGAGCATGGCTGCCATGAACAGCATCAGCAGGATATAAAGTTTGCTGAGGGAGTTCTTCGGACTTAAATAATAGTAGGCATAAATAAAAATCAGGGTGCCGATGCCACTGATCAGCAGAGCAAATAACAGCCCCAGAGAATCCAGGCGGAAACTGAAATCAATACCAAGTTGAGGCAGCCATGACCAGCTTTCGCTAATGACTGCGCCATCTAGCACCGCAGGTGCCTGGCTGAGTAATAATGCAAAACTGCTGAGGCTGACACCAATGGCCCCTAAGGCCGTTACCCCGCGCGAAAATCTTTTCAGCCACGAGACAAGGGTTGTGCCTAATACTAACGGTAACAATATAATAATCGGCAGCACACTCGTATCCATTGTCGTGAGTTAGGTCGTCATGAACCTAGGGTGAATCTTTATCTTTCAAGGATTACAGGAATGCAAGGAGCAGCCCAAATTTCTCAATCTTGAAAGCCAAATCGTATTCAAAGAATAAAAAACAGTTGTATTGCGCAACTTATAAACGATAGCAAATTCCGATTTTACAATGAAAAATGCAAGTAATTCCGATCATATTACAGGATAACAACAACATCAATCTTTTTGTGTACGACTTAACAATTATACGATGACCCCGTGAAAGCATGGGGCGCATGCTTGAGCACATCGACCGGATTGAACTGAAAATAAAGATCAAACTTGAAGAGTCTATTGAAAAAAATGGACAGCCTTGAAGACCCGACTCAATGAGGAGGCATTCAGAAAAACTAAATCAAGTTAATTCAAGAGCCAGCTTATTCGCTTAAAACGGAATTTGAGGAATTTTCCGGTCATTCTGATTCAGTAAACGTAGCAACTCCTGTTGATGCTCTTCATTCAATGTTTGCTGAATCAGTTGCAAGATTGAAAGTGGCGTTACTTGTTCAAGTTCGGGGTCAATCAGTGTGATTTCTTCAGTATTCAAGGTTTCTTGACCCAGGCCTAAATTGGCATAGAGTTGATCAAATTGCGCTGGGACTGTATCAACTTGAACTGGATAGAGTTGTTTATCTTCAAGACACAGACATTGAAAATCCGCTGCCTGTTCCAGTAACTCAGGACGGTTACCTGTCACAATGATTTGCAGTTCAGGAAAGGCTTGATGCAGACGAGACAGAATGACTGCTGCCATGTCCTGATCCAGCTGATGATCAATCGTATCAATCAGTAGAATGCCACTGCCTTCCTTGCATGGAAACAGGCTTTTTGGATTGAGCAGACACAGGCGACGCACAATATCTCCAACAAAGGCAATCCAGTTGCGGATGCTATTCGGTAATTGCTGTAAAGTCTGGGTTTGTCCTTGGTAGCTCACCATCAGCTGCATTTTAGGTTGGTACTGCAAATAGAGATTGCTGACTTCAGGCAGAACGATCGACAAAGCTTCACGCAAGCTATTTAAACTCGGAGTATTCACCTGAATCTGGGCATGTTCAATATGCTTGACCAGTTCATCCATATTGTGTTTTTTATCCTGCTGCGAAGCGCGGCTCAGGATCTGCTCTAGAATCTGCGCACTTTGCGCATTTTCAATGTCGCTGATTTCCCGGAACCATTCAAAAAAACGGGTAAAAGTCGTGAAGGGAATAGCTGCAATTTCATAGGCATACACCGTTTGTAAAATCGCCGGATTGTTTTTACTGAGCAGATTGATTTCATTGACAAAACGCTCAGCCGGATAATAGGCAATCAGCGGTAAGCCCAGCATTGGATCTTTGGCGAGGGCTTTCTGATACAACGTGACCATCGCTTCGAGTTGCGATGTATCTACCTTACTCAGTCCCACACCCTGACTATTTAAAGTTTTATAAAGCTGCCAGCTGCACTGCTGGGTAGAAGATTGCTGTTGATCGCTACTTTCTGCAAAAGAGCCAATTTCTTCAGGAAAACGGACCTGAATATTGACCTTGGATTGCAGACGATGTTGCATGATGTCCTGATCCAGCATCACCATGCCGGCAGTACGCAGGTCACGATAGCGCGCAGCGAACCAGGTCAGTGCCTGATAGGTGCTACGCAGCAGCGCCGTTTTACCAGAACCCTGATCACCGAGAATTAAGGTAACGGGCAGTTTATGATATTTAAAATCAAGCTGGATATCAGAAAAGTGCAGGGTATGTTTGAGTTGTATGGATTCGACTTGCATAGACCACCTGTATCGTGATGCCTACATCCATGCTGTACTAGCCTGCTGCCTGCCGTAATGATAGAGGCATTTTAATTTTTAGCTGCTGAATCAGGTCATAAATGTGGTGAATATTTAAGCTTACTTTAGCACGTGTACAGGCCACGTAAAGCAGTCTTAACTCTTCATCACTAATCTTGTGATCTTTTTCATTTAATTTAAACTGGTAGTCATCTTCAATATGGACCCGGTCCCATTCCAACCCTTTGGCTTTGTGGGCAGTGGAGATGATGTAGTCGGCCTGTCCGATTGGCGTGATCTTGGCCAGCGCAGTTTTTAGCGGATCAGTCCCATGCTCATCGACCAGTTTCACCAAAGGTCTAATGTCACTGCCTTCATTGGTCTCGCAATATTCATGTACATCATGCCAGGAGTTAAACCAGGCCAGTTCAGGTACATCCACCACGCGTTTGCCCTGTTTTAACATGGCAGCCGCTTCGACAAAACGGTTCAGCTTGACATGGTCGGCCTGCAAACTGACCTTTTCACCACGCACAAGTCCAGCAAGCAGAAGTTCCATTGCTCGGGCATTGGTACGGCATAAAATCGCATCACGCATTTTAGTATGTGGTTTATTCACTACTTTAGAATTCAGATGCGGATTACCGAGTAAGGGCACGGTTTCATTCAAGGCTCCCAAAATTGCATTGGCATTCAGGGCAATTTCAGGACCAAAACGGAATGAGGTGGTCAGGCGGGATTCTGGTAATGGCAGTTGCTGCATGGCATTGACTGCACCACGCCAGGCATAAATCTGCTGATGCGCATCCCCGACATAGATCACCTGGGTGCTGCGCTGTTTTAGCAAAATACCCAACATCAGGGGGTCAGCATCCTGAGCTTCATCAAACAGTACATAATCCGCTGGAATATTCGGTTCTGACAATGCCCAAAGTTTCAGATAAATATCATGTCCGATTCCGGCCTGATGATTCGGATCAATCGATTCCAGCCAGCGACGCTCAACCGCAGGATAGAGTTTCTTTTGCAGGGCTTCGACATCGTCCGGATGTAACCAGCTTGGTGCCTGAATATGCCGTGGAGCAGGGTATTGAGAACTGGTTGAACAGAAATAACCGACCGCATTCGCAACCAGACTGGCCAGACGCGAAGGCATCATGACATATTTTTCATAACGGCCACCCATCATGCGGCGCAGGGTCATCGGCTCAAGGCGATATTCCTTGGCAATGAAGCTTGGACTGAGACGGGGCAGGCGCAGTTTATCCGTGACTCCACGTGGAACACTGCGATAGGCTAGTGAATGGAAAGTCCGGCAGTCCACACCACGATGAAACTTATTCTGTGCTTCCGCAGCAATGGATTTGTTAAATGCCAGATACATGCCACGCCGCTGCGGCATGGCATCGCTGATCATTTGTAAAGTTGTGGTTTTACCTGTGCCGGCATAGGCAATCACTTTAAAAGATTTGCCCAGACGTGCGTTATCAATCGCAGTGGCCTGCTCATAGGTTGCGGTCGGTTTAATTGGCTCAGACACAGGTAAATTCAAAATTTAGTGTGAGCGGTTGGCTTTTTCAACCAGACCGGATAAGCCCTGACGACGTGCCAGTTCATTTAAAACCAGTTGTGGATCAAGGTCGAAATAGCCCAGCATCACGATGGTATGGAACCACAGATCTGCCACTTCATAGATCAGGTCATTTTTATTGTCTTCGGTTGCTTCAGCTTTAAAGTCTTTGGCAGCAATTACGGTTTCAAAGCTTTCTTCACCGACTTTTTCCAGAATTTTGTTTAAGCCTTTGTGATAGAGCTTGGCAACATAAGATGAATCGGGATCAGCCTGCTTACGTTCAGTCATCATCTGACCCAGATAAGACAAGACCTCAACCTGTTCTGATTGGGCATTAGAAGCATTCATCGCCATGGTATGCGGGTTAGTGGATTTTTCACCATAGATCGCTGCAGGATCTTTGATTTGAGCATCGACAATTTCCCAGCCATTCGGCGTCAGTTTGCGATAGAAACAAGATTCACGACCAGTATGACAGGCAATTCCACCATGCTGTTCGATTTGCAGCACAATCACGTCAGCATCACAGTCCAGGCGGATTTCATGCACTGTCTGGAAATGACCAGATTCTTCGCCCTTATGCCATAACTTGCTGCGGGAACGAGAGAAATACACGGCCTGATTTTTTTCAGCTGTCAGTACCAGTGCTTCACGGTTCATCCACGCCACCATCAATACACGACCGGTTTGATGATGCTGTGCAATGGCAGGTACAAGTCCTTGTTCGTTAAATTTTACTTCATCGAGCCATTGCAGGTTATTCATAAGGGTGTCCATTTGTTGAATCAATATCTAAATGTTTAATACATGCGGATCAAATATCCGTCCGATAGTGTACGTGATCTGAGATCATTTGCGGCAAAAATCTGTATCTGAAATGACAGGATCTGTCGTGATAACTCAGGGTATCTTGATTGATGACCGATCAAAATAACAAAGCCGCCAGCAGGCGGCTTGGTTCAAAGTGCATTCTCGCCTGGACTTACCAGTGCTCACCCGGGAAGATACGTGCATATGCTTTCTGTACCCAGTTCAACTTCTGTGGCTGACCTACAGAGGCAGATGAACTTGGGAACAGGTTGTAGCCGATCGACATCAGTTTATTGTTAATGTCTGGTGCAATTGCATAAGTAATTGAAGCTAGACGGCCCAAACCGGTAGCAACTTTTTTCGGTCGTTTCACAATTGCATGTGCTATCAGATCAGACGCTTCTTCAGGAGAAAGCGTTGGAACATATTTATAGATTTTGGTTGGTGCAATCATTGGCGTACGTACCAATGGCATATAGATGGAAGTAATCGCGATCTTATGTGAATTGACTTCTGCAGACAGACAGCGGCTAAATGCATCCAAGGCTGCTTTCGATGCCACATAAGCAGAGAAGCGGGTCGCATTTGCCAATACCCCAATCGAACTGATATTGATGATGTGACCCTGACGACGAATCATCATATGTGGCAGGATGTTCATCACCAGACGCACAGCACCGAAATAGTTCAGCTGCATGGTACGTTCAAAATCGTGGAAGCGGTCTACAGATTCATGTACCGCACGACGGATCGAACGACCGGCATTGTTAATCAGAATATCAATGTGATCAACAGAAGCCAGAATCTGTTTGGATACTTCATCAATGGCGTCCAGATTATTCAGGTCACACGGAAAAACTGTTGCCATGCCGCCTTTTGCTTCAATTTCTTCTTTTACCTGGTCCAGAGTCTCTTTGGTACGTGCTACTAGCAGGACATGTGCACCTGCATCTGCCAGACGGTGTGCTGCTGTCAGGCCAATGCCGCTGGATGCACCTGTAATGAGGATGGTTTTGCCTTGAACTCGTTTCAGTAGATGTTTCTGTAGTCTGGATTTCACGTTTGTTATTCCTGAAATATGCTGTAGGTTTACGTTTTTTCTTATTTGGTTTGTACGTAGGTATGCACGGAAGTTCGTACACAATGAAGTCTGTATATGATAACGAATTATGCAGGAAAATCCAGAGATTAAGTTGTTGAAAATAAGAGAAATTTTAGAGTAATTGCTCTATTTTTAAACTATGTTTCAATTGATTTTTATTGTGATCTAACCATAAGATAAAGCTCATGAAAAGTAAAGCCAGATAAAAAAACTCCATCAGAAATGATGGAGTTTTTTGCTTTAAAAGAAGGCTTAAACGGCTGCGAGTGACTGTTCCAGATCAGCAATCAGGTCATCAATGTGTTCAATCCCGATAGAAAGACGAACCATATCTTCACTCACGCCAGCCGATTTAAGTTCTTCTGGATTAAGCTGGCGATGAGTCGTAGTGGCCGGATGACAGGCCAGACTCTTGGCATCCCCAATATTGACCAGACGGGTGAACAGCTGCAGGGCATCAATAAAACGAGCACCGCCTTCACGACCACCTTCAACACCAAAAGTCAGAATGGCAGACGGTTTCCCTTTCACATATTTCTGCGCCAAAGCATGCTGAGGATGATCTTTCAGACCAGCGTAATTGACCCATTTTACTTTTGGATGCTGCTGCAAATATTCCGCAACTTTAAGTGCATTTTCAGTATGACGTTCCATACGCAGGCTTAAAGTTTCTAAACCTTGCAAAATTAAAAATACATTTTGCGGGCTGATTGCTGCACCAGTATTGCGAAGTGGTACCACACGGGCACGGGCAATATAGGCTGCTTCACCCAAAGCTTCGACATAGTTGACAC
Organism: Acinetobacter sp. VT 511; assembly: GCF_001077515.1. NCBI lineage: Bacteria > Pseudomonadati > Pseudomonadota > Gammaproteobacteria > Moraxellales > Moraxellaceae > Acinetobacter > Acinetobacter sp. VT 511. Next base: position 105,565 of record NZ_LFRE01000059.1, read on the forward strand.
CGTGGTAGCTTGGGTCAGGTGTATTCAGGGTAGAGAAGCGTGCTGCATGTTTGCCCCATGGAAACTTGCCGCTATCGACAATAATGCCGCCAATCGAATTGCCATGCCCGCCAATATATTTGGTCAGTGAGTGCACCACGATATCGGCACCGAAATCAAAAGACTTTTGCAAGACGGGAGTTGCTACAGTGTTGTCGACAATCACGGGTACGCCGTATTCATGCGCAATCTTTGAAATCGCTTCTAAGTCGATAATATTGCCGAGTGGGTTACCAATTGATTCCACAAAAACCAGTTTGGTTTTGTCGTCAATCAGACCACGCAGTGCTTCCGGGTTTTGGTAGTCAAAGAAGCGGACTTCAATGCCTTGCTTTGGCAGGGTATGTGCAAACAGGTTATAGGTGCCACCATATAAAGTAGACACTGAAGCAATATTGTCTCCGGCTTCAGCAATGGTCTGAATCGCATAGGTAATCGCAGCCATGCCGGATGCTAATGCCAGTGCGCCAATACCACCTTCTAGCGCAGCAATACGCTGTTCCAACACTGCTGTGGTCGGATTCATGATACGGGTATAAATATTGCCCTGGACCTTCAGATCAAACAGGTCTGCACCATGCTGGGTATTGTCAAAGGCATAAGAGGTGGTTTGATAAATTGGCACCGCGACAGCTTTGGTGGTGGGTTCCGGGCTATAACCTGCGTGAATTGCTAAAGTTTCTGCTTTATAAGTCATGATCGTTAGTCTTCTTTGTGTTTTGCTTTAATAAAGTTGCTCAAATATTAGCACTTGAAATATGAAGAAAAGTGCATATTTATTCAGATGAATATCTTAATTAACGATATAACATCAACAAAATAATGCAAGTTCAGGTACTAAAAATTCTGTTTGAAAAATAAACAGGATTAAACTTGTAACAAGGCATTAACTTCACCGGAATGGCTTATGTTTTGGAGACATTCTGCGTATAATAGCCGATTATTTTTTCGCTCATGATTGAGCAGGGGAAATTCATTTTTTCCCCATCTGGTTTTTCAATTGAGGAGTCCTACGTGGCCCAATATATTTATACGATGAACCGAGTATCCAAGATGGTTCCGCCGAAGCGCGAAATCCTCAAAGATATCTCCTTATCATTTTTCCCAGGCGCAAAAATTGGTGTGCTTGGTCTGAACGGTGCGGGTAAATCTACTTTGCTTCGTATTATGGCGGGCGTAGATAAAGATTTCTCTGGTGAAGCTCGTGCGCAACCGGGTATCAAAATCGGTTATCTGGAGCAAGAACCACCTTTGGATGAAACCAAAGACGTTCGTGGTAATGTTGAAGATGGCGTACGTGAAGCACTTGATGCTTTGGCACGTTTGGATGAAGTTTTCGCTGAATATGCAGCAGAAGATGCAGATTTCGATGCACTTGCAAAAGAGCAAGAAAAGCTAGAAGCGATTATTCAAACTTGGGATGCGCATAACCTGAACAACCAACTTGAACAGGCGGCAGCTGCATTAAACCTGCCAGCTTGGGATGCTGATGTAACTAAATTGTCTGGTGGTGAGCGCCGTCGTGTTGCACTTTGCCGTCTGCTTCTGTCTAAGCCAGACATGTTACTTCTAGACGAACCGACGAACCACTTGGATGCATCATCTGTATCCTGGTTAGAGCGTTTCTTGAAAGATTTCCCAGGTACCATCGTTGCGATCACGCATGACCGTTACTTCCTGGATAACGTAGCAGAGTGGATTCTTGAACTTGACCGTGGCATGGGCATTCCATACCAAGGCAACTACTCTTCTTGGTTAGAGCAGAAAAATGCCCGTTTAGAGCAGGAACAGAAGCAAGAAGAATCTTTTGCTAAAGCGCTTAAGAAAGAACTTGAATGGGTTCGTTCTAATGCCAAAGGCCAGCAAAAGAAAAACAAAGCACGTATGGAACGCTTTGAAGAGCTTAACTCGCGCGAATTCCAGCAACGTAACGAAACGTCTGAAATCTACATTCCACCTGGTCCACGTCTAGGTAACAAGGTTGTAGAAGTTGAAGGTATCAGCAAATCGTTTGGTGATCGTACGCTCTATAAAGATTTATCGTTTGTTGTACCGCCTGCTGCGATTGTGGGTATCGTCGGTGAAAACGGTGCGGGTAAAACTACACTCTTCCGTATGATGACAGGCGAATTACAACCTGATACGGGTACAGTAACTTTAGGTGATTCAGTTAAAGTTGCTTATGTAGGTCAGATTCGTGATACCTTAGATAACAACAAAACTGTTTGGGAAGAAGTTTCTGGCGGTTTAGATATCTTGCGTATTGGTGAATACGAAATTGCATCACGTGCGTACATCGGCCGTTTTAACTTTAAAGGCCAAGATCAGCAAAAACGTGTCGGTCAGTTGTCCGGTGGTGAGCGTAACCGTTTACAGCTTGCAAAAATCCTGCAAATGGGCGCTAACGTAATCTTACTCGATGAACCGTCGAACGACTTGGACATCGAAACTTTACGTGCACTGGAAGACGCGATTCTTGTCTTCCCGGGTACAGTGATGGTGATCTCGCATGACCGTTGGTTCCTTGACCGTATTGCAACGCACATCTTGTCATTCGAAGGTGAAACACCTGAATTCTTTACCGGTAACTATGCAGAATTCGAAGAATACCGTCGTAAACGCGATGGTGATGACCTGGTTGCGAAACGTCAGAAATACCGCAAAATTGGTGCTTAACTAAAGCGCAAAAAAACCAGCCCTAGGGCTGGTTTTTTATCCTCTATTCTTAAGTTATTCAGCTTTCTATTTCTGATAAAAGTTGTGCAGCCTTACTATGATTTTGCTGTCTGGCTTTATCTAACCATAATCTGGCCTGTTCATCATTTTGATCTAGACCTAGTTTCCCATGCAAATAATACACGCCAAGTCGATATTGTGCTTCCATATGTCCTCTTAACCCTGCACTCAGGTAGTTCCAGACAGCATTGCGTTGATAGATGTGTTTTGGGGTTAGGCGTTGGCTAATCTCTGGTATAGCCTGTAGTTGTTGCAGGGTCATGCACAGTGACTCATATTGCAAAGCCTGCAAATAATAAGTATCTGCTTCACTGGGCTGCTCCTCAATGAATGGAATAGGTGGATCATTACAAGAAAATAGAAAATTTATAATTTTTTTAAGCATTTTTATTCTTCCTTTATGTTGCATCCCTGCAATAAATTGGAATCCTTTTTTATAAGAATAAATTACACCAGTTTGTCTGATGATGTTTTTAAATTTTTAGATAATCCGATAAAACTAATCTAATGAAAGGCATAAAAAAGACTGCCGAAGCAGCCTTAAATACGAAAGAGAAAAATCAGATTTCCCATTCATGATTACATTCACGGCATTTCCATTTTTTCTGGCTTTGCATGAATGCCTGCATAGAAATTTTAAAGTCAGGCAAGTCTTTATAGAACATAAAGCCTGCAATCAGACAGATCACGAATACAATCACTGTCGCAGTCTGTAGGGTAGTGCCTGCGCCGTCACCAAAAATCCACATACCAATACTGATGATCACCAGCAGAAGTAAGACAAATAGGGCAGGTACAAGAAGTACCAAGCTTTTCGGCACGACTGGACGTGCTGCTGGCTGACCTGGTTGTGCAAGCGGCATAATTTTAGGACTTTGACATTTTGGACAACGGTATTGCATTGCAACTCCAGAATTTTTCAATTTTGTCTATTTTAATCTTAATCATACAGAAAGCCAAAAGTGGCTCAAAGTTATCATAATAAATTTCAGACAATAAAAAACCCAAGTCGCAATGCTTGGGTTTTTTATTAAGATCACCCTAATGTATTAGGGTGATCTTGAATATGGCGTCCCTACGGGGATTCGAACCCCGGTTACCGCCGTGAAAGGGCGATGTCCTAGGCCTCTAGACGATAGGGACAAATGAGGCAAATACACAAATAAAGCAAGACTTTTGGTGGAGTCAAGGAGGATCGAACTCCTGACCTCTACAATGCCATTGTAGCGCTCTACCAACTGAGCTATGACCCCAGTCTGTGTGAGCGCTATATTATGGATATAACGTTCACACGTCAACTAAAAATTTAATTAAGCTTCATCAACTGCATCATTTTTCGGCAATTTTAAGCTTTCATTGAGTTTTTCCCAGACTTTCAGCTCTTTTTTGCTTGGACCACCGACAATTTCCAGGGCATGACGCAGACGGGCAAAGGTCAGGTCAGGTCCAATCGTCACCATGGTTTGCATCACGGGCGTAGATGCAGTTGAACCGGCAATGGCAATAAAGAAAGCTGGCATAAAATCACGTAGCTTGATGCCCATCTGGTTCGCAAGATCCATCAAGGTTTGGCTGACCGTATCATTATTCCAAGTAAACAGGCTTTCCAGACGCCAAATTGCAAACTGCAAACTTTGACGTACCTGTTCTTCAGTCAGTTTTTTGCTTTCAAACTGTTCTTTAGACAGCGTAGGGAAATGGTTGAAATAATGCGCTGACCAGTTCACCGCTTCTGACAACAGGTTGATACGTGGTTGAATCGCAGCAGCAATTTCTTCTAATTTGGCACGATCAGCTTTCCAGGTCAGCAAGGTATCCAGAAGCTCAGCTGGAGAAAGTGCCTTAATCCACTGACCATTCAGCCAATTTAATTTTTCAACATCAAAGATCGGGCCGCCAAGAGAAACACGATTAATGTCAAAGTGTTCAATCATCTCAGCCAGCGTAAATTTTTCACGCTCATCTGGCATTGACCAGCCCATACGACCCAAGTAATTCAACAGGGCTTCTGGCAATACACCGATGTCTTTATAGTAGTTAATAGACGTCGGGTTTTTACGTTTAGACAGTTTTGATTTGTCCGGGTTACGCAGTAGTGGCATATGGCACAGCACTGGCATATCCCAACCAAAGTATTTGTAAAGCAACTGATGTTTAGGTGCAGAAGGAATCCATTCTTCACCGCGAATCACATGGGTGATTTGCATCAGATGATCATCGACCACGTTTGCCAAATGATAGGTTGGCAGCCCGTCTGTTTTTAACAGAATTTGCATGTCGACTTGCGCCCATGGAATTTCTACTTCACCACGCAACATATCATTGAAGGTACATACACCTTCAGTTGGCACTTTCATACGAATCACATGCGGTTCGCCAGCTGCCAGACGACGTGCGACTTCTTCTTTAGAGAGTTTCAAACCACGGCCATCGTAACGTGGTGATTCACCACGTGCCTGCTGTTCAGCACGCATTTCATCTAACTCTTGCGCAGTCGCAAAACAGTAGAAGGCATGACCTTTATCTACCAGCTCTTCAGCATATTTTTTATAGATGCTCATACGTTCTGACTGACGGTATGGCGCATGTGGACCACTAATATCCGGACCTTCAGACCAGTTCAGGCCTAACCAGCGCAAAGAATCCAGAATCATTTTCTCTGATTCAGGGGTAGAGCGCAGCTGATCAGTATCTTCAATACGAAGAATAAATTCACCACCGTGCTGCTTGGCAAAGCACAGGTTAAACAAGGCAATATAGGCAGTTCCTACATGAGGAAAACCTGTAGGAGAAGGGGCAATACGAGTACGAACAGTCATAGTCGGATGGAATCTAAATATAAATTTCTGGCTATTATAACGAAAAAGCCACATCACTTAATGCTTAATTCAACATTGAATGATATGGCTTTAGATCAGAAGCAGTTTTAAATGTTGCGAGCTGTCAGCTGATCATTAGGAATTGCTGCTAAAGAAAAAATTTTGCAGAAAACGAGTAAAACTCTGGTTTTGATCGGCAAAAAAGTTTTGTGATGGACGTACTTTAATTGCAGTCAAAACTTTCAGGTTTTCTTCAGGATGCAGAGATTTTTCAGTTTTTTGCTGCTGAATTGCCTTTACAATAGGAGATGACTTAGTCACTGTTACTGCTGGTTTAGAGGCAGCAGCTGTTAGTGCAGCCGGATTATTAACTAGCTCAGGGTGCGCAACAACAGCGTTGCTGAATTGTGCGGTAAATAAAATGGATAGGCTCAGGATGCCGGTCTTGAACGTTGCAAATTTCATGTCCAAACTCCCTCTCTTGTTGTGGTGCTGGATTTATAGTCTTAGGGTTTTTGTTGTGTTGAATACAATTCAATCACATTTAACCCCTAAAAAGTAGAACCAAGTCACAAAATTTACAAAAAAAATAAATATGACAATGGAAAATTGAGAAAAATCAGAGATCACCTCATAACGGCGCTATTTTTAGCACAGGACTATGAAGAGACTATGAAGATCATATCCTAAAGTAATCAATTGATAGGCAATAAGTATAAAAAATGCAGAGAATTGTCATTTATAAGATATCTAAAAATAAGAAAATCTTTAAAATTATTATTATAAGCATATGATTGTTAAATATATTTCAAGTTTATATAGTGTTTTTTAGATAAACAAAAGAGCTATTGTAATGAAAAAAATAATTGTATCTGCATTTTTCGCAGTGTTTTCGGGGGTAAGTGCACAGCTGGCAATAGCCAAAGATTTCCTGAATGTTTCCTACGATCCAACCCGTGAGTTCTATCAGGAATATAATGAAGAATTCGGCAAATTCTGGAAACAAAAAACCGGACAAACGGTTAACTTTAAGCAGTCACATGGGGGTTCAGGTAAACAGGCCCGTTCCGTAGTGGATGGTTTACAAGCAGATGTCGTAACACTGGCACTGGCCAATGACATTGAAGAAATTGTCAATGCTGGTCTGATTAATAAAGGCTGGCAAAAAGAGTTTCCGAATAACTCAGCACCTTATACTTCGACTATTGTCTTCTTGGTGCGTAAGGGTAATCCAAAACAGATTAGAGACTGGAATGACCTAACCAAGCCAGGGGTCGAAATTATTACCCCAAATCCGAAAACCGGTGGCGCACCACGCTGGATTTATCTGTCTGCCTGGGGGTATGCGCTGAAACAGCCGGGTGGTAATGATGTTCAGGCCAAAGAACTGGTGAAAAAATTATATAGCAATGTCAAAGTGCTAGATTCAGGTGCGCGTGGATCTTTAACCACTTTTGCTGAGCGTGGCATCGGTGACGTGTTGTTGTCTTGGGAAAATGAAGCCTTGCTGGCGACTCAAGGTTTAGGTAAAGACAAATACGAAATTGTTTATCCGTCTATCTCGATCTTGGCTGAACCATCGGTGGCGATTGTCGACAAAAGTGTCGCGAAAAATGGTAGTGCGAATCTGGCTAAAGGTTATTTGAACTACTTGTATTCACCGAAGGGACAGGAACTGGCAGCGAAATATTATTTCCGTCCGCGTGACCAAAAAGCGGCTGCAAAGTATGCAAAACAATTTCCAAAAATTCAAACCTTTACAATTAATAAAGTGTTTGGTGGTTGGGCTAAGGCACAGAGAACTCATTTCGTAAATGGTGCAATCTATGACCAGATTTCTGCTGAAAACCGCTAATTTGCCATGTTTTTCTAAATACTTGATAAGACGGCAAAACGGATAAATTGCTTATCCGTTTTTTTCATATTTAAAGAATAAAATGCTATAAAACCTGCATAGCTCTATATTGTTAAAATTTTTATTATATAAAACATGATATTAAAACAAAAAATAACAGAATATTACCCTGTATACACTTTGTTTGCTGAATTGCGAAAAATAACTTTATTTCATATAGTTATATGAATACAAGATAATCCTCCCTGTGCTCTCATGAAAACTCAGTTAAAATCAATATTTAGCGCTGCCTTATTGGCAACAGGTTTGACCTTTACCGCAACGGCTACGCAAGCAGCTGACCGTGATTTTTTAAATGTTTCCTATGATGCAACCCGCGAGTTCTATGACGAATTCAATAAATCTTTTGGTGCTTACTGGAAAAGCCGTACTGGTATTAATGTGAACTTTAAACAGTCGCATGGTGGTTCTGGTAAACAGGCACGTTCGGTTGTTGATGGTCTGAAAGGCGATGTTGTGACGCTGGCTTTAGCCAATGACATCGAAGAAATTGTAAAATCCGGTCAGATCAAAGCGGGTTGGCAAAAGGAATTCCCATATAACTCTGCACCATATACCTCGACTATTGTATTTATGGTGCGTAAGGGTAACCCTAAAGGAATTAAAGACTGGAAAGATCTGACTAAACCGGGCGTGGAAATTATTACACCAAACCCGAAAACTGGTGGTCTGCCACGTTGGGTGTATTTGTCAGCTTGGGGTTATGCAGAAAAACAACCGGGTGGCAGCAAGGCCAAAGCTCAAGAGTTTGTGGGCAAGCTTTATAAAAACGTAAAAGTCATGGACTCAGCTGCACGTGCATCGATGACTACCTTTGCAGAGCGTAATATTGGTGATGTATTGCTGACCTGGGAAAATGAAGCTTTAGTAACGCAAAAGACATTGGGTAAAGACAAGTTTGACATTATCTACCCATCTCTGACGATTCTGACTGAACCTTCTGTGGCAATTGTGGATCGTACTGTTGAGAAAAATGGCAATAAATGGTTGGCAACAGGCTATATCAATTATTTATATTCTCCACTCGGTCAGGAAATGGCAGCGAAACATTATTACCGCCCACGTAATCAGGAAGTTCTAGCGAAATACTCGAAGCAGTTCCCGAAAATTAAAACTTTTACCATTGATGAAGTATTCGGTGGCTGGGCCAATGCACAGAAAACTCATTTCGTGAATGGGGCGCTCTTTGATCAGATTTATAACTCAAAACGTTAATCTGTTGATTTAAAATTTAATTTTATAAATAAAGAAGCTTCCTCCAAGGAAGCTTTTTTTATCGTTTGAGTAAAAATAAAAACGGTTTTCTCTATGGAAAATAATATTTATCTACAAAAAGTCGTTTGGAGCTTTAGCTAAACAGAGTGATAATGTGCAGTTAAATTTTTCGCCCTATTGATTGAGTTTTTATGTCCCATATTTCTGTATTGCTTCACGAAACCGTTGATGCCCTGGTGGCTGATCGAAATACGGGAATTTATGTGGATGGAACTTTCGGCCGTGGTGGCCATACGCGTCTTTTATTATCTAAATTAGATGAAAATGCCCGTGTTTATGCCTTTGATAAAGACCCCCAGGCACTTGAAACAGCTGCGATCCTGGAACAGGAAGATCCCCGGTTTAAAATTATTCATGCCAGCTTTGCTGACCTTAAAGAAGCACTTGCTGAGCATGGTATAGAAAGCGTGGATGGCGTGATGGCGGATTTAGGCGTGTCATCTCCACAGCTGGATCAGGCTGAACGTGGCTTTAGCTTTATGAAAGATGGTCCGCTGGATATGCGTATGGACAATTCACAAGGCCCGACCGCAGCTGAGTGGCTGGTGAATATTGAAGAAGAAGCTTTGGCCAATATCATTTTCCAGTATGGCGAAGAGCGATATAGCCGCCGGATTGCCAAAGCGATCAAGGCTGCCGGATATATTGATACGACAGCCAAGCTGGCAGAAATTGTCAAAGTGGCACACCCGAAATGGGAAAAAAATAAACATGCGGCAACTCGAACTTTCCAGGCGATTCGTATTGCTATTAATAAAGAATTAGAAGATATTGAAGTTTTCCTGCCACAAGCCGTTGAAGTACTTAAACCTCATGGTCGTTTGGCGGTTATTAGCTTCCATTCATTGGAAGACCGTTTAATTAAACAATTTATTCAAAAAGAATCTACCTTAGAGGAAGACTCGGGCTGGGGGATGCCGCAACAACGCAAGGATACACGTCGACTGAAAAAAGTATCCCGTATCAAGGCAAGTGATGAGGAAGTGAAAGCCAATCCTCGTTCACGTAGTGCATGGCTCCGAGTTGCAGAACGTTTAGCTTAATAGGCAAATAATGAAAACTGAAGTGGTCGAAAGGAAGTTGAATCAGTCAGGGATGAAGAAAGCCATTACTTACGGCATTCTGTTGATGATGGTTTTCATCAGTGCGGTATTTGTGGTATTTCAAGTCTTTGAATATCGTCAGGATTATAGAAAACTGAGCAGCTATCTGCGTGAGCGTGATGATCTCAATGCAGAGTGGGGACGTTTGCTGATCGAGCAGCAGACCTTTGGTGCAACCGCCCAGATTGGAACACGTGCCGTGACCCAGCTCAGAATGTATTCTCCTCCTGTTTCACAGACCGTGGTGATTTCATTGCCACAAACTTCAGATGTAAAAAAATAAGGCTAGCGCTCAGACATGGTAGACAAGAAAACCAAGCAAGTGGCACGTAAAAAACAGTCCGTGACGACAAAAAATGCTTTAAGCGTTGATATTAGCCGTTTTTATATTATGTGGGCCGTGGTACTGCTGTGCTTTCTGGCTTTAATCGGGCGCGCTTTCTATGTACAGGTGATTAATAAAGAATTCCTGCAGAACAAGGCCAATGCCAAGATTTTAAGAACCGACAAAATTAAAGCCATGCGTGGTGTGATTTATGACCGTAATGGCGTGCCACTGGCGATAAGTACTCCAATTATGCGGGTGGTGATTGATCCACGTGATTATTTTGATAATAAAAAACTCTATGATGAAACGATTCAGGCTTTGGAAAAGGATCCGAATAATCGCAAGCTGAAACGTCAGTTACCGGATAAAAACCTGAACCTGGATGAACTGGCTGATGCTGTGGGTATGGATCGTGCCGACCTGCGCAAGAAAATGGAAGCGCGTCCGCGTTCCCGGTATCTGATCCTGAAAAAAGAAGTTCCGCCTCAACAGGCTGAGCTGATTATGAAGCGTAATTTCCAGGGTGTATACACCGAGAAAAACTATAAGCGTTACTATCCGCAGCCACAACCGAACTCACAGATTATTGGCTTGACCAATAGTGAGAGCGTGGGCATTGAAGGCCTGGAAATGCAGTTGAATACCCGTCTGTCAGGTGTAGACGGCGAGCAGCAGATAGTACGTGATAAGAAGGGCAACCGCGTTAAAGACCCTGAAATTATTAAAGAAGTTGAAGCAGGAGAAAACATCACGCTTAGCATCGATTCACGCTTGCAGTACATTATGTATCGTGAACTGACTGCAGCAGGTGTTGCAAATAATGCCCGTTCTGCAACCGCAATCGCGGTGGATGTGAAGACTGGTGAAATTCTGGCGATGACTTCATGGCCAGCTTATAACCCGAATGATAAAAACGGATTATTGAACAAAGATGCGATGCGTAACCGCGGTGCGGTCGACTCTTTCGAGCCGGGTTCAACCATGAAGCCGCTGACTGTAGCGATGGCGCTGGAAAGTGGTAAATATACAGCCAATTCAGTGGTGAATACGACCCCGGGGAGTATGCGGGTCGGGAATCACACAATCCGGGATACCCACAATTATGGGCAATTAACCTTGGGTGGTATTATCCAGAAATCCTCTAACGTTGGTGTCGCCAAACTGGCGTTATCACTGCCTTATGAAACCTTGCCGACTTTCTATAAACGCCTTGGTTTTGGTCAGCGTTCTGCCGTGAAATTCCCGGGTGAAAGTGCCGGTCTGATTCTGCCACCTAGTAAATGGAACGTGTCTGAAGTGGCGACTATGTCTTATGGTTATGGTCTGAATGCGACGGTGCTACAACTGGCTGATGCCTATGCCATGCTGGCTAACAAGGGCGTAAAAGTCCCACTAAGCCTGTATAAATTAGAAGAGCAGCCGAAAGGCGAGCAGATGATTGATCCGAAAATTGCAGACCAGGTTCTGCTGATGATGGAAACTGCAACCTTGCCAGGGGGTACCGCTACTCGTGCGACAGTGCCAGGTTATCGGGTTGCAGGTAAAACAGGGACTGCGCATAAATTGCGTGCTGACCGTAAAGGTTATTCGACCAATGAATACCGTGCTTTATTTGCCGGCGTGGCACCAGTCAGTGACCCACGGATCGCTATGGTGGTGGTGGTAGAAAACCCGCAAGGCACCTACTATGGTGGTACGGTATCTGCGCCGGTCTTTGCGCGTGTAATGCAAGAGTCTTTACGCTTGCTGAATGTCCCATTGGACAAACCTTTAGAATCTCCCCAAGTCCAGTAAACAGGTGATCAATGTCGATAACATTTCAAGATCTCTACGCCGTTCAAGATAGTGCTGAATGGATGCGACAATCCTTTCAGGGCTTTGAGCTGGACAGCCGAAAAGTAAAATTAGGGCAAATTTTTATTGCCCTGACCAGTCTGTCTCAACCTGAGAAAACTGTGGAATATGCGAAAAAAGCGCTATCTCTAGGAGCACTGGCAGTCATTTCTGAACAGGATCTCGGAATCTCTCCTGCATTAGTTGTGACAAATGTACGGCATCTAATGGGGGAGTGGCAGAAACGTTATCTGCAAGCGACCCAGCCAGTACAGGCTGCACGTATTCTGGCCGTGACTGGAACCAATGGAAAAACCACCATTTCCCGTTTGGTCGCAGAACTCCTGATGCTGCAAGGTAAACCTTGCGCGGTGATGGGCACCACGGGTAATGGAATTTTGCCAAATCTGGAAGCCTCTTCGCATACCACACTGGATGCGCTGCACCTGCAAAATGCTTTACATGGTTATGCGCAAGCGGGTGCAGAATTTGCTTCGATTGAAGCCAGTTCGCATGGTCTTGAACAAGGTCGTCTGAACGGCTGTGATATTGAAATTGCAGCTTATAGCAACTTGAGCCGTGACCATCTGGATTATCACGGTACGCTGGAAGCTTATGCTGAGGCCAAGTCATGTTTATTCAAATTTGAATCTCTGAAAGTTGCGATCATTAATCTGGATGACGCACATGCTCAGGTGATGATTGAGGCGGCTCAGGCCAATCCAGCACAGCCGAAAATTTTGACTTATTCATTGTCGCAAGCTGCTGACTATCAGGTACAGGATATTCAATACCGGATTTCTGGTGCAGAATTTAAACTGATCACTGCGCAGGGTACATTCACCGTACACAGCCCGCTATTGGGTCATTTCAATATTGAAAACCTGGTGGCGAGTCTGATCATGGCGGAACAGGCCGGATTTGACTTGGAAAGTTTGATTACAACTGTGCCCCAGCTTAAAGGCGCACCGGGTCGTATGCAGGTACTGCGTGATGGTGAGCGCTTGTTTGTAGTGGATTATGCACATACGCCAGATGCTTTGACGCAGGTGTTGGTGACTTTAAAACGCCATGTCAATAACAAGCTCTGGGCGGTATTTGGCTGTGGTGGTGACCGTGATCGTGGTAAACGTCCATTGATGACACAAGCGGCTCTCAATGGTTCGGATATTGCGATTTTAACCTCTGACAATCCGCGTACTGAAGATCCAGAGCAGATTTTTGCGGATATGAAGCAAGGTATCGATTTCGCTGGTAAAACTTATCAGGAAATTCATGACCGCCGTGAAGCGATCAAGTTTGTAGTGAAACATGCGCAAGCGGGTGATATTGTCGTGATTGCAGGCAAAGGGCATGAAAATTATCAGGAAATCGATGGCGTTCGCCATTGGTTTGATGATGTTGTCGAAGTACAGGCGGCCATTGATGCGCAGCACTGCAACTCTGATTCAGCATATCCAGCGCAGTAATAGGACGAATTTATGCATACTTCAACTACCAGTACTGTGCCTTTGGTACCTTGGACTGCAGCACAATTACAACAGGCGACTCAGGGTTACTGGCTGAATGACAAGCAGCCTGAAGGCGAAATTAAACGTATCCTGATGGATTCTCGTGATGCTGAAGCTGGTGATGCTTTTCTGGCTTTGAAAGGTGAACGCTTTGATGCACACGATTTCGTAGCACAAGTGGCGGCAAACGGTTGCCAGATTGCCATTGTCGATCATCCGGTTGATGCTGAAATCTGCCAATTGGTTGTGGACGATACCCGTCAGGCGCTGGGGCGTCTAGGGGCTTTCCGTCGTCAGCAAAATCCACAACTCAAAGTCATTGCCCTGACTGGCAGTAGCGGTAAAACCACTACCAAGGAAATGCTGGGTAGTATCTTGTCTCGTCTGGCACCAACTTTGGTGACGCGCGGTAACCTGAATAATGATCTCGGTGTGCCTGTCATGTTGCTGGAGCTGCGCCCAGAGCATCAATATGCAGTGATGGAACTGGGGGCCAGCCATCAGGGTGAAATTGACTATACTGCTGGTCTGGTACAGCCGCACGTGGCCGGTATTATTAACATCGGGACTGCACATCTGGGTGAGTTCGGTGGTCGTGATGGGATTTGCCGTGCCAAGTCAGAAATTTATTCGCATATTTCTGAAACCTCTATTATCCCTGCAGCGGATGATTATGCCGAGCAGATTCGAGCTGCTGTAAAAACCGAAAAGACCTTAAGTTTTGGTCAGGGTGGAGAGGTCTACGCAACTGAAGTGGAATTACATCCGCAGTCTGCAAGCTTTATCTTGAATACACCTCAAGGTAATAAAACAGTAAACCTGCCATTTGCTGGTGAGCATAATGTGCAGAATGCAACTGCTGCTGCAGCCTTATCTTTAGCCCTTGGTATCAGCTTAGATGATATTGTGGCTGGCCTGGAAGAGGCAGTAGGTGCCAAAGGTCGTCTTAACTTCATCAAGCACAAAGAATTTTTGTTTATTGATGATACCTATAATGCCAACCCAAACTCGATGCGTGCTGCCGCTGACGTTTTAGCACAGCAGGAAGGTATCCGTGTCATGGTAATGGGTGATATTGGCGAGTTAGGTGCATCAGCCGCGATTGAGCATTATAAGCTGGGTCGCGATCTGGTTTCGGTAAAAGGCCTGAACTTTGTGGTGGCAGTCGGTGAATTTGCACCTGCCGCACAAGAAGGCGCGCGTAGTACACAATATGGTAAAAAAATGCAGGCTTTCCTGAATCAGGAGCAGGCATTACCGTTTTTAATTCGTTTGATTGAAACACATCAACCTCAGCCGATGTCATTCCTGTTTAAGGGGTCGCGTTTTACCCATATGGAAACATTGATGGCTGCATTGATGGAGAAACTCTAAATGCTGTTATGGCTATTTGAACAACTGGCGGGCTATGACAGCACGTTTCAGGTGGTTCGTTATTTAACATTACGTGCTTTGCTCAGTGTCTTGACGGCATTGACCATTGGTTTGGTGCTGGGCCCTGTGATGATTCGCAAGTTACAGGCATTGAAATATGGTCAGGCGGTAAGTTCATTTGCACCGGAAAACCATGCCAAAAAAATGGGTACACCCACCATGGGTGGTGTGCTGATTCTGCTATCAATTGGTATTTCGACCTTACTCTGGGCAGATTTATCGAATCCATACGTGTGGATTGTACTTGCAGTGATGGTGATTTTTGGTGCCGTCGGCTGGGCAGATGACTGGATCAAGATCCGTTATAAGGATAATGCCGGTTTGCCTGCACGCAAGAAGTTTTTCTGGACCTCTGTAGGTTCAATTGGTGCCGGTATTGCGCTTTATGTGATTGCACAGCAACAACCGAATCCGGTCGTGACAGCCAACATGCTGGATGTGCTGATTCCATTCTTTAAGGATCACACGATTCCACTCTCAATGATTCCACTCGGTATTGGTTTTATTATCTTTACTTATTTCGTGATTAATGGCGCATCGAATGCCGTTAACCTGACGGATGGTCTGGATGGTCTGGCGATTATGCCGATCGTACTGGTGGCTGCTGGTCTAGGTGTTTTTGCTTATCTTGCGGGTGATGTACGTTTTGCGAACTATCTGCATATTCCATATGTAAAATATTCATCTGAGCTGGTGGTGATCTGTGCCGCGATGATTGGTGCCGGTCTGGCATTCCTTTGGTACAACGCCCATCCTGCGCAGGTATTTATGGGTGATGTCGGTGCTTTATCACTCGGTGCGATGCTGGGTACGATTGCGGTGATGGTACGTCAGGAAATTGTATTTGCGATTATGGCCGGTGTGTTTCTGGTGGAAGCGATTTCGGTATTCCTGCAAATCGGTTCTTTAAGAATGCGCAATAAACGCGTATTCCTGATGGCACCATTGCATCATCATTATGAAAAGAAAGGCTGGCGTGAAACCCAGGTGGTGATCCGTTTCTGGATTATCACGATTATGCTGGTAGTTTTGGGTCTAATGACTTTAAAATTACGCTAAGAAATGCATTTGAAAAAGTCGGCGCATGCCGGCTTTTTTGTTTTGGAGAAACTATAAAATGAACCTACTGATGTGTCCTGTTTGTCGTGAGCAGCTCAAATTAAACGAACGCACGTGGCGCTGTGACAATCAGCATAGCTATGATGTCGCCAAACAAGGCTATGTGAACCTGCATGTGGTTCAGCATAAACACAGTAAAAATCCCGGTGATACACCTGAATCAGTACAGGCGCGCCGCGCATTTTTAAGTGCAGGTCACTATGCTCCGTTGCAACAAGCAGTGGTACAAAAGATTCGTGAACTGCGTATTGAAAATCTGCTGGATATTGGCTGTGGGGAAGGGTATTACACTGATGCCATGCAACAGGAAGTACTGCAGTGTGTAGGCGTGGATATTGCCAAAAATGCGATTCAGGTAGCAGCGAAGCTGAATAAAGAGATTACTTGGGTAGTAGGTACAGGCGCAACTTTGCCTGTATTAGATGAATCAATAGATCTATGTACCAGCCTGTTTAGCCCGATTCCGAAACAGGAAATTCTGCGTGTACTCAAGCCGAAATCTTATTTAATGGTTGTGACTCCTGCACCACAGCATTTGTATGCCATGCGCGAAGCCTTATTTGAGGAAGTTAAACCGCATGAACCACAAAAGTTTGTCGAGCAGTTGCAAGATGCATTTGATTTGGTGAGTGAACAGATTGTTGAAGCGCCTATGAATTTGCCACAAGCAGACTTGAAAAACCTGATTGCGATGACGCCATATGCTTATAAGGCTAAACCGGAACGCCGTCTGGCACTTGAACAGCAAGAACAATTTGAATTAATGGCACAATACCAGATTTATCTTTTTCAAAAGAAATAATACCGATCATTATTCTAAATAATATAAAGCCCTCATTTGAGGGCTTTTTATTTGACTGCTTAATCGGGAAAGTTACTGAACCTGTTCAATCAGACTATCAAGAGAATCTGTTTTCTTTGGCTGCAATGGTTGTTCCTGCGTTGCTGGTGTTTCACCAGGTACAGTCAATTCTTCACCCGGTAGATCTTCAAAATCATTTTGCTCACGTCTAGGTATAACGACTGGGGCTGGACGATACAGTGGAGTGGCCATTGGTGGAGAAGAGTGGTCTTCTTGTACTTCTTCTAAATCCTGATTGATGACTTTAGTACGATTAACTGGGGCTTTGGCTTTACGATCCAGACGCACCCAGGATTCTGGTGTACCTTTTAGCGCATTGGCCATAAAGTCGGTCCAGATTGGCAGGGCAGCTACACCGCCATACTCACGGCGACCTAAAGTTGTTGGCTGGTCAAAGCCGACCCAGGCTACTGTTACCAGCTTACCATTAAAGCCAGCAAACCAGGCATCCTTGGCATCGTTAGTAGTACCTGTCTTTCCCCCCAGGTCACTACGCCCAATGCGTAAAGCTGCACGGCCAGTACCGTGCTGGATTACATCACGTAAAATATTAGCCATTTCGTAGGCAGAGCTGGATTTAAGAATACGCTGTGCCTGACGGTAATTGCTATGTTCAGCCGAAACTTTCGGTGCTACTGCTTTGGTTTCCAGTGAGCGGTTATTCATTTCGATCACTTCATCATCTGGCGTCACCACGTCAGCAGATGCAATCGTTTGTTCTTCCTGATTAATACAGGAAATGCAGGCATATTCAGGTTTTGCTTCAAAAATCGTCTTACCATAAGCATCTTCAATACGGCTGATGAAATGCGGCTGGATACGGTAACCGCCATTGGCGAAGGTGGCATAACCGGTTGCCATCTGAATAGGCAGTACTTGCGGCGTACCAAGGGCAATGGTGTAGTTGCGTGGAATCTGTTTGTCTTCCAGACCAAAATCCATCAATAATTGTCGGGTGCGCTCAATCCCCACCGTTTGTAGCAAGCGCACAGAAACGGTATTACGTGAAAGGTATAAGGCACGACGTAAAGGAATCATGCCCAGATAACGACCATCTGAGTTTCTAGGAGTCCATTTACCAATCGTAATCGGCGCATCATTCACCAGGGTATGCGGACTCATGCCGCGTTCCAATGCCAGTGCATAAACAAAAGGCTTGATGGTCGAACCCGGCTGACGCCAGCCTTGAATGGCACGGTTAAAAGTCGATTGATAAAAATTATAGCCACCCACCACTGCTTCAATGGCACCATTATTTGGATTGATGGCAATCAGCTGACCTTGAACTTTAGGAATCTGTACCAGTGCCCAGGAAGTTTTTTGTGCATTAGGACGTAAACGGACAATATCTTTCAGCTTAACAATATCCGCCGCACGCTTGGGTGCAGCGCCAACACTATTGGCGTTTCGGTAACGGCGCGCCCATGACATTCCTGACCAGGGAACGGTGACGGTTGTTCCATCCTGCATTAAGGCTTCGAAACTATTTGGGTTGATTTTAGTGACTTGAGCAGGGTAAGTATTGGCAAAAGGCTGGAATTTTTTTAAGGGTTGATCATTTGCTTCAGCACCGCGCCAGCCATGACGCCGGTCATAGGCTTCAAGGCCTTCTTGTACCGATTGCTCAGCATACGCCTGACGTTGACTATTAATCGTGGTATAGACTTTATAGCCAGAATCGATGGCCTGTGCACCAAAATTCTGGATCAGTTCAGAACGAACCATCTCTCCAACATAGGGAAACTTATTGCGAGTGCTACGATCCGGCATATCCAGATTGATTGGTTCCGCAATCGCTTGCTGATACTGTGTCTGATTCAGATAACCAAGCTGCAGCATACGCCCCAGAATCCAGTTGCGACGTTCAAGAGCACGTTTGGGATTGGCGACCGGATTGTACTTGGAAGGGGCTTTCGGCAAACCGGCAATCATCGCCATCTGGGCAAGAGAAAGTTCTTCCAGGCTTTTGTTGTAATAGATTTTAGCCGCTGCTGCGATGCCATAAGCATTTTTACCCAAGAAAATCTTATTCACATAGAGGGTTAAAATTTCTTCTTTAGTCAGGTTTTGCTCAATTTTACGTGCCAGGAAAATTTCAGTCAATTTGCGCTTCAGTGTTCGTTCTGGACTGAGATAATAGTTTTTTGCCACCTGCATAGTGATGGTCGAACCACCGGTCTGTACATCGGAACCTGTGACGCTTTCACTTAATGCCCGGCCCAAGCCTTTAAAACTGATGCCACTATGTTCGAAAAAGCTGGAATCTTCTGCAGCGAGGAAAGCATGAATAAATTCTGGTGGAATCTGATCATATTCTACAGGCACAGAAAGTTTGCCGCCATATTCTGCAATCAACTCTTGATCGGAACTAAATACTTGTAAAGGCTTAAGTAAAGGTGCCTTTTTAAGGATAGACATTTCAGGCAAAGATGGAGCAATATAAAGGTACATGCCATAAAAGCCCATCGGAATTGAGATCATAATTATGATAATGATCAAAAAAAATGGATGAACAAGGCCTGAACTGGATAGCTTTTTCATAACAAGTAAGTTTTAATAAGAGCTAATGGCAAACTAAGTGAGCGGTCAGTATATCCTTTAGATATACATAATGTTAGATGACTTATTGTATCTAGATAAAATTATTAGACCGATTATACCTAGTAGGCTACTTTATTTTTGGGGATAAAAAAATAATAGGAATGATATTGTGCGCAGGTTATATCGTAAGCCAAACAAGGGGTTAATAGGCGTCGACATCAGCTCGACTTCTGTTAAAGTTTTGGAACTCTCTATGAAAAGCGGACGGTACTGGGTAGAAAGCTATGCTTTGGTCCCATTACCAGAAGGTAGTGTTGTTGAAAAAAACATCTTAAATCCAGAAGCCGTCGGTGATGCTTTGGCTCGTGCTATTAACTTGGCCAATACCCAATCTAACCAGGCTGCATTTGCGATTCCTACGTCTATGGCGATCACCAAAACGATCGAAATGGATGCAGATATGACAAGTGATGAACGCGAAGTTCAAATTCGTGAAGATGCCGAACAATACATTCCATTCCCACTCGATGAAGCCAGCATTGACTTTGAAGTCTTGCCTGATCGATTGTCTAATCCAAATCGTGTCAATGTTCTGTTGGTCGCAACCCGTATTGAAAATGTCGAAGCCCGGTCTGAAGTACTGCAAATCGCGGGGATCACACCCAAGATTGCAGATGTAGAAAGCTTTGCATTGGAAAATGCTTTCAGGGTGTTTGCCGATACTTTACCAATGGGCGTAAATACTGTCGGTATTCTGGATATTGGTCATAGCATGACAACTCTATCAGTCATGCGGAACAACAAGATTATTTATACTCGTGAGCAGGTGTTTGGGGGCAAGCAGCTGACTCAGGAAATCCAGAATCGTTATGGTCTGTCTTTTGAAGAAGCGGGACGCGCCAAGAAAACACGTGCATTGCCAGATGACTATGATATTGAAGTCTTGGAGCCATTCTTGGATGCTGTGGTGCAACAGGCAGCTCGTTCATTGCAGTTTTTCTTCTCATCTTCTCAGTTTAATGAAATTGACCATATCCTGTTGGCAGGAGGGAATGCCAATATTCCGGGTCTGGCAAAATTATTACAGCAAAAGCTTGGTTACCGTGTCACGATCGCGAATCCATTTTTACAAATGGGCTTTTCTCCTCAAATTGATATTAAAAAAATTGAAAATGACGCGTCCTCACTCATGGTTGCATGTGGTTTGGCATTGAGGAGTTTTGATTAATGGCAAAAATTAACTTACTTCCTTGGCGTGATGAGCTCAGGATAAAAAGAAATAACGAATTTGTCGCATATTGCATCGGGGCCTTGTTGCTAGGGGTAACAGCAGCTGGAGGAAGCTGGTTCTACTATGATCAAAAATTACAGGATCAAGAACAAGCCAACCAACTCATCATCAGTACCAATCAGAATCTGGATGTACAGCTAAAATCTCTGGAAGGTTTACAGGAACAGCGTAATGCGATTGTGGAACGCATGAAACTGATTCAAGGTTTACAAACCCAGCGTCCAATTGCCGTACATCTTATTGACGAGATTGTACGTGTAACCCCAAGTGATATGTATATCACCAAGTTTGACCGTGTCGGTGATAAGTTCACCATTGAAGGTAAAGCAGCAAGTCCAAATACGGTTGCAGAATTATTGCGTAATCTCGAAGCTTCTACCTGGTACCGTAATGCTTTCATGAATGCATTCCTAGTGGCGGAAGAGAATAAGGACAAGGCGCCAAGCTCTGTTATTCCACGTGTTGAAGAATCTTATGGCACATTTACAGTGACAGTGGATCTGGACCAGATTGCTCAACCGGTGCTTTCAGAACAACAGCCGCAAGCAGCTGCAGCAGCAGGAGGGGCGACATCATGAGCGAACAATTTGATGAATTAGGTCAGGAAGCTGTTGTTGTACCAAAAAATAAAATGACGGTAGAAAAGTTTTTTCAGCAATTTAATACCCTCGATCCAAATAACTATGGTAGCTGGCCACTGGCTGTAAAGATTACCTGCTGGGTATTTATTGTTTTCCTGGTTTTGATGCTGGCTTATTTCGGTCTGATTCGAGGCAAGATTGAATCAATTACTCAGGCCAATGCACAAGAACAGAATCTGTTAAATGAATTTCGTGAGAAAGATTCCAAACTGCGTAATTTGCAACAATACCAACAGCAACTTCAGGATATGGAAGCAAGCTTTAACCAGCAGCTTGAACAGTTACCAAAGGAAACTGAAATCCCAGGCCTGGTTGAAGATATTAATTTGAGTGGTGTCAATGCCGGACTGAAGTTTAAGAATATCCGTCTTGAACCTGAAGTAAAGCAAGAGTTCTTTATTGAACAGCCAATTTCTATTGAAGCAACGGGTGATTATCATGCCTTTGGTTCATTTGTCAGCGGTATTGCAGGATTGTCTCGTATCGTGACGCTACACGATTTTACGATTACGGGTACTGAAAATAAAGAGAAGAAAACAGATATCCCGGTTGTAGATTATACCTTGAAGGCAAAAACCTATCGTTATGTCGGTAGTGCGAACTCAGCATCGGCAGATACAACAGCTGCGAATAGTCAGGGGGCACAGTAATGAAGATGATCAAAATTGCTTCAGCACTTACTGCCGGATTAATCCTGGCAGGTTGTGAATCACGTATTGATGTGGTGAATCAGGAAATGGCCAATATCCGCAATCAACCCGCATTGCCCATTGAGCCAGCACCCGATTTTGCTCCGGTTGAAACTTTTAGTTATGCAGCACATCAGCTAAAAAGTCCTTTCTTGCCAAGTTCATTGGCAGCAGAACTGAAGATTATGGCAGGGAAACGGGTTTATCCAAACCTATCACGTCAATTGCAACCTTTAGAAAGTTATCCGCTTGAAACTTTGACCATGAAAGGAAGTCTCAAAAACCAGGCTGGACAGATTATGGCTTTAATTAATACGCCAGATGGGGAAATTGAACGTGTACAGCGTGGCAGTTATATGGGACTTAATCATGGTCGGGTGATCCATATCACACCGACACAAATTGATCTGATCGAGATTATTCCAGATGGACGCGATGGCTATGTGGAACGCCCTCGCAGTATGGTCCTGATTGGGCCTGCGCCATAAGTTAAAGGGAATAACAATGAATAAAAGTTTTAAAGAATTTATTTTTGGGGATGCTAATACAATGAATCATGTGTTTCGTCAGTTTTCAATGGGGGCAGTTGCTATTGCTGTAATGCAGGCGGCAAGTGCACAGGTTTCGATGACCAATGTGGTGCCAATGCAGATTCCAGGACAAGGTACTGAAATTCGCGTGATGTTTAATGGCTTGCCACCTCAACCACAAGCTTATCAATTAGAATCACCATCACGTCTGATTCTGGATTTTGATAAAGCACAGCAGAATTTAAAACAGAGCAATATTGCTGTTGCAACGAAAGAAGCAAGTTCTGTAGATGTGACTTCAGATGCCCAGCGTGCGCGTTTAACTGTGAATCTGGCTGATGCGGGTGCATTTACCACGCGTGTTGAAGGCAATACCTTTATTCTAAAAATCAATTCAACCAATCCAGTTATCCCTGTACAGCCAGTCGTACAACAAAATACTCAAGGTATTACTAATATTGGGTTCCAGCGCGGGGCGAAAGGTGAAGGTCAGGTCGTGATTGATCTGGCGAGTGGTAATACACCGGTTGATGTGCAACAGCAAGGCACCAAAGTTATTGTACGAGCATTAGGCTCCAAGATTCCTACTCATTTAACGCGTCGTCTGAATGTGAATGATTTTGCTACACCTGTTTCGACAGTAGATGCAGTCAACCAGAATGGCTCTGGAGTGATTACCATTCAAACTTCAGATAGCTATGAATACATGGCTTATCAAACCGATAATAAACTGACAATTAGTTTAAAACGCCCAGAAGAGAAAAATCCATTACGTCCAAAAGCTGCTCAGCATTATACTGGTAAGAAAATTTCTTTAGATTTTCAGGATATTGAAGTTCGCCGAGTATTACAGCTACTAGCAGATTTCACTGACATTAATATGGTTGCAGCAGACAGCGTACAAGGCAATATTACTTTACGTCTTAAGGAAGTGCCTTGGGATCAGGCTTTAGATATTGTTTTAAAGACTAAGAATTTGGATAAGCGTCGTAATGGTAATGTAATCTGGATAGCGCCTGTATCTGAGCTCATTAAAGCTGAAGAAGAAGAAGCCAAAGCACTTGCACAAAGTGTAAAGCTTGCTCCTATTCAGACAGAATATATGCAACTCAGTTATGCCAAAGCAGCTGATATTGAAAAGCTCATCACGCAGAATAAAGGGGCCTCAAGTGCCGGTTCTAATACAGGCAGTACAAGTGGAGATGATAAGGAGAGTCTACTGAGTTCACGTGGTTCTATTTCTATTGATGCACGTACCAATACTTTAATTGTAAATGATACTCAGCCTTTTATCGATAAAATCCGCAATATGGTGGATCTGCTTGATGTACAGGTAAAGCAGGTCATGGTTGAAGCACGTATTGTGCGTGCATCGACTGAATTCACCAAAGAAATCGGGGTGAAATGGGGAATTCTTTCTCAGGGCATTACTAATAATAATAATCTATTAGTGGGTGGAAGTGACACTACACTTTGGGATTTGCGTGATCCTCAAGAAAGTGATTTAGGTGGATATACCTATGATATTCAACGCCCAGATAATTTGAATGTTGACTTGGGTGTTGCAAACCCTGCTGGTCGAATTGCTTTTGGCTTGATTAGCTTATCTGACTTTATGTTAGATCTGGAGCTTTCTGCTTTACAAGCAGATGGTTATGGTGAAGTGATCTCAACACCTAAAGTTTTAACAGCAGATAAGCAGGCGGCTAAAGTTTCATCAGGTACACAAATTCCGTATCAATCTTCAGAAGGGGGTGGTGCAAATGCAGTTTCAACTACTGAATTTATTGATGCAACCCTCAGCTTAGATGTAACTCCTAGTATTACACCTGACGGTAAAGTTCAGATGCTGCTCAATATTACCAGTGATACTCCTGGAAACCCGACTCCAACGGGTCAATTAACGATTAATAAAAATCAAATTAGCACTAATGTGCTGGTTGATAATGGAGAAACGGTAGTTTTGGGGGGGATTTTTGAGCAAGAAACACGGAATGGACAAACTAAAGTACCTTTCTTGGGAGATATTCCATATTTAGGTCATTTATTTCGTAGAGATCTTAAATCTGACAATAAGCGTGAGCTCCTGATTTTTGTTACACCTCGAATTGTTAATGACAGTGTTTCAAGAAATCATTAATATATTTTGAAATTAACAAAATGAATAGGTGACTCCTTGCCAAGCAAAGAGTTTGAATCCCTGCCAAATATCTATTTGGTAGGGCCGATGGGGGCGGGAAAGACAACAGTAGGACGGCATTTAGCAGAATTGTTAGGACGAGAATTTCTGGATAGTGATCATGAAATTGAGCGTAAAACAGGTGCAACGATTCCCTGGATCTTTGAAAAAGAGGGTGAGCAGGGCTTTCGTAGTCGTGAAACGGTTGTCATCGATGAGTTAACTTCACGACCCCAGTTGGTTTTGGCCACAGGTGGTGGTGCGGTGACTCAGGCGCCTAACCGCGAATATCTGAAACAGCGAGGCATCGTTGTTTATCTCTACACTCCTGTAGAAATCCAGCTCCAACGAACCTATCGCGACAAAAACCGTCCCTTATTACAAGTTGAAAATCCGGAACAGAAACTTAAAGATCTGCTTGCAATTCGGGATCCGCTGTATCGGGAAGTCGCACACCATATTATTGAGACCAATCAGGGCGCTGCACGCGATCTGGCACAGCGTATTCTGCATCTCATCCTTCCGAAAAAATAAGCTCAGTAAAAAAGTGGTTACCCCATCATGCAAACCTTACATGTCGAACTCGGTGAACGTCGTTACCCAATTTTTATTGGTAGCGATTTAAATCCTCAGCAGCTGTTAGAACCTTATATTCATGGTAAACAGGTGATGATTGTCAGTAATGATACGGTAGCACCACTATATCTGGAACACTATAAGACAGCCTTGGAAAACCTGGGTAAAACAGTAGCGACCTGTATTTTGCCTGATGGTGAAAAATATAAGGATATTCAATATTTAAACCTGATTTTTGATGCGTTGCTTGAAGCGGGTTTTAACCGGGATTGTACTGTATTGGCATTGGGTGGTGGCGTGATTGGCGATATGGCTGGTTTTGCTTCAGCCTGTTTCCAGCGTGGTGTGTACTTTATTCAAGTGCCAACAACTTTGCTTTCGCAGGTGGATTCCAGTGTCGGTGGTAAAACCGGGATCAACCATCCACTCGGTAAAAACATGATTGGTGCTTTCCAGCAGCCACAAGTCGTGCTGGCGGATATGTCCCAGTTATCAACCTTGCCAGATCGTGAATTATCAGCAGGTCTTGCTGAAGTCATTAAATATGCATTACTCGGTGATAAGGACTTCCTGGTTTGGCTGGAAGCCAATATGGAAGGTCTGATTGCTCGTGATGAGCAGTTGCTGGCTGAAGCTGTTTATCGTTCCTGCGCCCATAAAGCCCGTATCGTGGCGAATGATGAAAAAGAGCAAGGTGAGCGTGCTTTACTCAACCTCGGTCATACCTTTGGTCATGCCATCGAGTCTTATCTGGGCTATGGTGAATGGCTGCATGGTGAAGCGGTAGCAACCGGTATGGTCATGGCCGCTGATTTATCACAGCGTATGGGCTGGATTTCCGAAGCAGATCTCGCGCGTACAAAAAAAATCATTTCTCGTGCCAAACTTCCGATTGTTTGCCCTAAAATTCCTCTGGATGATTTCCTGGGATATATGGCACATGACAAAAAAGTCTTAAATGGACAGTTACGTCTGGTATTGCTGGAACAATTAGGACAAGCGATTATCACCCGAGACTTTGATGTAGAATTAATGAAGCAGGCCATTCTGGCCAATCAGGCATAGGTAATTTTAGAAAATGACAGCACTCCATACGCCATGGCAAAAGATTCAGCATTATTTTTGGCTGGTGACTGCGGTAGGCTGTCTTTTTGTTGCGCTCATTTTTTGGGCAATTACAGATAAGGATCAGGTCACTCCTGTAGAGAAAAAGCCTGAAACAGAGGTTGAACTACTGATTCAACCAGAAAAAGTCGCTTCAATGACCCATCTTGGTGCATTAAATGAGGAAGTTCATCCGCTGGATATGACCACACGCACCATTGTAAATGCAAACCATGAAGCCGAGTTTCGTGGTACCAAATATGTTACTCAATTTAAAAATCAGTATGCGATTGAGCTATTTCGGGTCTCTGATGAAATTATTATTAAAAACTTCTTAAGAAAACAGATAGATCGTAATAAATTCATATACTTGCGTCTGTCAGGCGAAAATATGCCTGAGCAATATGTTTTACTCTATGGTTCTTATAAATCAGCCAATCAAGCAAAGCAGGCACTGGATCATTTGAATATGGATTTGCCGAAATCAGTCAAACCAGCTGTGCAGCAAATTCAGGATTATCAACCTTATGTGAATAACTTAGGTTCTGATGAGCTGACGTCTAACCAGAAACTCTATCAAGTACGATTAAAAAATGTGCCTCTACCAAAAGTAGAGGAAATAGTAGTTCCTAAACCGCAGAGCCAGCCCTCATCAAATACGTCAAGTACCACCAGTACAACTATTGTTCGTCGTGATCCATCGGGGAATGTAGTAGATGTGCAGAAGTCTGAAAGCACTGTACCGTCAACGCCACGTGCTCAACCTAATGGTCAACAACGTGCTGAAGAGCAAGAGATAAGTGATCCTTTTAACTAATACAAATTTGGGTGCGGGCTAAAATAGCGCACCCTGTATGAAAAAATACTATAAATGTGCGTTTTTGGTGCAAAAAATACACAATAAAAATTATCACTCTGTTCCTAATATTTGCTAAATCTTTGTCATTGGTATTGTTTCTGTCTTAGTGCATCAAGTTGGCATGTTCTTTGCTTTATTGGTGCATGAATTGAATTAATCTCCCTGTTTTGGCGCGAAAATGATTCGATGATTATGCGTAAGCGTCATATTTAGTCGTTATTTTTATGTGATTTCTGAGTCTTTTAAACTTTATTTTTCATGCGTATTAATCTGAAAAGGTTTATCTTCAA
The DNA here is from genome assembly GCF_001077515.1 of Acinetobacter sp. VT 511. Taxonomy (NCBI): domain Bacteria; kingdom Pseudomonadati; phylum Pseudomonadota; class Gammaproteobacteria; order Moraxellales; family Moraxellaceae; genus Acinetobacter; species Acinetobacter sp. VT 511. The sequence goes on from NZ_LFRE01000059.1 coordinate 133,239, forward strand.
AGTGTGAAGAAAAGTTTTACTCTGCTAATAGAAATTTCCTCGAAAGTAAATTGGACGCCATCGCAAAGACGGATTTAGATTGTTTAACAGCCCGCCAGGGCTTTGTGATAAGAAGGGTACGCTATGCACATGCCATCGCCTAATAATGTAGCTCCCGCTCAAGGTTTATACCAACCGGATGAGTTTAAAGATAACTGTGGTTTCGGTTTGATCGCCCATATGCAGGGTGATGCAAGCCATGATCTCGTCAAGACCGCAATTCATAGTTTAAGTTGTATGACCCACCGTGGTGGTATTGCCGCAGATGGTAAGACCGGGGATGGTTGTGGTTTGCTTTTGGCAATGCCAAAGGAATTCTTTCGTGAAGAAGCAAAGCGTTTAAGTGATATTACCTTAAGCGAAATTTTTGCTGTAGGTACGATCTTCCTGAACCTGGATCCTGCACTTGCAGCACACGCAAAACAAGTATTAACCAAAGAAATTGAAGAAGAAGGTTGCCGCGTTATCGCATGGCGTGTGGTACCAACCAACAATGGCGCGTTAGGCGAGATCGCGATGCAGTCTTTGCCTGCTTTTGAACAGGTCATTGTTAACTGCCCAATCGGTGTCACTGAGGTTGAATTTAACCGTAAGTTATTCTTGGCGCGTCGTCGTGCCGAGCAGAAACTGATCAATGATTCATACTTCTATGTAACTACCTTATGCTCAACTGTGATTAGCTATAAAGGTTTGATGATGCCAGCAGCAATTGCTGACTTCTATACTGACCTGGCTGATGAGCGTCTGGCGTCACATATTGTGGTGTTCCACCAACGTTTCTCTACCAATACCTTGCCACGCTGGCCATTGGCTCAGCCATTCCGTTATCTGGCGCATAATGGTGAAATCAATACCATTACTGCAAACCGTAACTGGGCGCTGGCGCGTACACCTAAATTCGAAAATCCATTACTGCCAGGCTTGACTGAACTGAACCCGATTGTTAACCGTACCGGTTCGGATTCTTCTAGTCTGGATAACATGCTGGAAATCCTCATAGGTGGTGGTATGGACCTGTTCCGTGCGCTACGTATGCTGGTTCCACCCGCTTGGCAGAATGTTGAAACACTTGATGCTGACTTACGTGCATTCTACGAATTTAACTCTAAGCATATGGAAGCATGGGATGGTCCTGCAGGACTTGTAATTCAGGATGGTCGTCATGCGATCTGTATGCTGGACCGTAATGGTTTACGTCCTGCGCGTTGGGTCGTGACTAAAAATGGTTATATCACCCTGGCGTCTGAGATCGGTGTATGGGGGTATGAGCCTGAAGATGTAGTATCTAAAGGTCGTGTAGGTCCAGGTCAGATTCTGGTTGTGGATACCTTGACTGGTAAAGTATTAGATACTCAGGATGTCAATAACCACCTGAAACGTATGCGTCCATACCGTGAATGGCTGCGTGAAAATTCAGTACGTCTACAGGGTAGCCCTGAGCTGGAAGAATATCTGTGCGATCAAGGCTTAAAAGGCGATAGCCTGAAAGCGGCACAGAAAATGTTCATGGTGACTTTTGAAGAACGTGACCAGTTATTACGTCCAATCGCAGAAAGCGGTCAGGAAGCTGTAGGTTCAATGGGTGATGATACGCCAATGGCCGTGTTATCACGTCAGGTCCGTCACGTTTCCGATTACTTCCGTCAGCAGTTTGCGCAGGTTACTAATCCGCCGATCGATCCATTACGTGAATCGATCGTGATGTCACTGGAAACCTGTTTCGGTCGTGAACAGAATGTATTTGAGCAAAGCCCAGAACATGCAGACCGTTTGATCGTATCCAGCCCAGTGCTGACGAATTCAAAAATGCATCAGATCCGCACGATTGGTCGTAAAGGTTATGAAATTGCGGACATCGATCTGAACTATCCAGAAGCGGAAGGTCTTGAAGCGGCGATTGCACGTATCTGTGAAGAATCTGCTCAAGCGATTCGTGATGGTAAGACTTTACTGGTACTTTCAGACAAGAAAATCCGTGAAGGCTTCTTGCCAGCTAATGCTGTGATGGTCACTGGTGCGGTGCATCATCACCTGATTAATACAGGTCTGCGTACCGATGCGAATCTGATTATCGAAACCGGTTTTGCTCGTGATCCACATCAGTTTGCTGTACTTCTAGGCTTTGGTGCGACAGCGATCTATCCATACCTGGCGTATGACGTGATCAATGATCTGGTGGCGAAAGGTGAATTGCTGGGTGATCCGGTATACGCGCAAAACAACTTCCGTAAGGGTATTGAAAAAGGCTTGCTGAAAGTCCTGTCCAAGATGGGTATTTCAACGGTTGCTTCTTACCGTGGCGGTCAGCTGTTTGAAGCAGTGGGCTTATCCAATGAAGTCGTGAACACATGCTTCGTTGGTGTACCAAGCCGTATTCAGGGTGCAACATTTGTTGATCTTGAAAATGACCAGAAACAATTGGCTGATATCGCGTGGAAAAACCGTAAACCAATTGATCAAGGTGGCTTGCTGAAATTTGTATTCGGTAAGGAATACCATGCATTTAACCCGGATGTAATTAATTCACTGCATAAAGCAGTACGTTCTGGTAATTATGCTGATTTTAAAGAATATGCAGAACTTGTGAATAATCGTCCGATCGCAACGATCCGTGACCTATTCAAACTGAAAACAGACAATTCGATTGAACTGGATCAAGTGGAATCTGTAGAAGAGATCCTGCCTCGCTTTGACTCTGCGGGTATGTCTTTAGGTGCTTTGTCGCCTGAAGCACACGAAGCGATTGCGATTGCCATGAACACAATTGGTGGTCGTTCAAATTCAGGTGAGGGCGGTGAAGATCCAGCGCGTTACGGCACTATTCGTAACTCGAAAATCAAACAAATTGCATCGGGCCGTTTTGGTGTGACTCCTGCTTACTTAACTTCAGCAGAAGTCCTGCAAATTAAAGTCGCGCAAGGTGCAAAACCAGGTGAAGGTGGCCAGTTGCCGGGCGGTAAAGTAAACGGTCTCATTGCTCGTTTGCGTTACTCTGTACCAGGTGTAACCCTCATTTCGCCACCACCGCATCATGACATCTATTCAATTGAAGATTTATCACAGTTGATCTTTGATTTAAAACAAGTTAACCCACAGGCGATGGTGTCAGTTAAGCTTGTTTCTGAACCAGGTGTCGGTACGATCGCGGCAGGTGTAGCGAAAGCCTATGCCGATTTCATTACCATTTCTGGTTATGATGGCGGTACAGCGGCTTCTCCACTTTCTTCAATTCATCATGCAGGTTCACCGTGGGAACTGGGTCTTTCTGAGGCACATCAGGCTCTTCGTGTGAATGACCTGCGTGGTAAAGTTCGCGTACAGACAGACGGCGGTTTAAAAACCGGTCTGGATGTTGTCAAAGCAGCAATTCTGGGTGCTGAAAGCTTCGGCTTTGGTTCGACTCCGATGATCGCATTAGGTTGTAAATACCTGCGTATCTGCCACTTGAATAACTGTGCAACCGGTGTTGCGACTCAACAAGATCATTTACGTCAAGAGCATTATATTGGCGAGCCACAAATGCTGATTAACTTCTTCACTTTTATTGCTGAAGAAACCCGTGAATGGTTGGCGGCACTCGGTGTATCGAGTCTGAAAGACCTGATTGGCCGTACGGATCTGCTGGAAGTCTTGCCAGGTGAAACTGCAAAGCATGCACACCTTGATTTAAGCAAACTGCTAGAGTCGCATCCGGCAGCTGAAGGTAAAGCACAGTACTGTGAAGTTCAGGGCAATGCACCGTTTGATAAAGGTATTCTGGCAGAGAAAATGGTAGATGAGATTCTACCTGCCATCGAAGCAGGAACTGGCGGTGAATATAGCTTTACGATTGGTAACTGTGACCGTTCGATTGGTGCCCGTCTGTCTGGTGAAATTGCGAAACGTTATGGCAACCTGAGCATGGAAGCCCATCCGGTGAAAGTTCACCTGAATGGTACTGCAGGCCAGTCACTGGGTGTCTGGAATGCCGGTGGTTTGCATATCAGCCTGGAAGGTGATGCCAATGACTATGTCGGTAAAGGTATGGCCGGTGGTCGCATCTCGATCTTCCCGCCAAAAGGTTCGCCATTCCAGACGCAAAATACCGCGATTATTGGGAATACTTGTCTGTATGGTGCGACTGGCGGTAAGTTATATGCAGCGGGTACAGCGGGCGAGCGTTTCGCGGTGCGTAACTCGGGTGCATTTGCCGTGATTGAAGGTGCAGGTGATCACTGCTGTGAATATATGACCGGCGGTATTGTGACGGTGCTGGGTAAAGTTGGGCATAACTTCGGTGCGGGTATGACTGGTGGTTTTGCTTATGTACTTGATCTGGATAATGACTTCGTTGATCATTATAACCACGAATTGATTGAGCTGAACCGTATTTCCACCGAAGCGATGGAGGAGCATAAAGCCTTCTTGGGTCGTATTCTCGATGAACATATTAAAGAAACAGGTAGTGCTTGGGCGTACAAGATCCGCCACGAGTTTGACTTCTACAGCCGCAAGTTCTGGTTGGTAAAACCAAAAGCAGCCAACTTGCAAACGCTGTTAAAAACAACTCAAGCTGATCCACAATAATTCCACTACTGCAGAAACATAGGGAGATGTAAGGCAACTGTGAACCCCTTACATCTACCCACGGAGAGAGACATGGCAGAACGCCTGAATAATGACTTTCAATTCCTGGATGTCGCACGCCAAGATCCAGAGAAAAAAGAGATTGATGTCCGCAAAGCAGAATTTGTGGAAATTTATAAGCCTTATACAGCGGAAATTGCAGCCAATCAGACGCATCGCTGCCTAGGCTGTGGTAACCCGTACTGTGAGTGGAAATGTCCGGTACATAACTACATTCCAAACTGGTTAAAACTGGTGTCTGAAGGCCGTTTGTTCCAGGCGGCTGAACTGTGTCATCAGACCAATACTTTGCCGGAAGTTTGTGGTCGTGTCTGTCCGCAGGACCGTCTGTGTGAAGGGGCGTGTACCCTGAACGACGGTTTCGGTGCGGTGACTATTGGTAATGCTGAAAAATATATCAATGATACCGCCTTTGCTTTGGGCTGGCGTCCAGATATGTCCAATGTGCAATGGACCAATAAAAAAGTCGCGATTATCGGGGCAGGTCCTGCAGGACTTGGCTGTGCGGATATTTTGGTGCGTAACGGGGTAAAACCTGTGGTCTTTGATAAACGTCCAGAAATTGGGGGGTTGCTGACTTTCGGTATTCCAGAATTCAAGATGGAAAAAGATGTGATGAAACGCCGCCGTGAAATTTTCACCGGTATGGGGGTGGAATTCCGTCTGAATACTGAGATTGGTACAGATGTGACCATCGACCAGTTACTTGCAGATTATGATGCGGTATTCATGGGCATGGGCACCTATACTTATATGAAAGGTGGTTTTGCCGGTGAAGATCTGGATGGTGTGTATGATGCACTGGATTTCCTGATTGCGAATGTCAATCGTTGTCAGGGCTGGGAAAAAGATCCGGCTGAATACATCAGTGTTGAAGGCAAGAAAGTGATTGTACTGGGTGGTGGGGATACTGCCATGGACTGTAACCGTACTTCTATTCGTCAAGGTGCGCAGGAAGTGACCTGTGCTTATCGTCGTGATGAAGCTAATATGCCAGGTTCACGCCGTGAAGTGGCCAATGCACGTGAAGAAGGCGTGAACTTCTTATTTAATCGTCAGCCGATTGAAATTGTTGGAGAAAATGGCAAGGTCACAGGTGTAAAAGTGGTGACCACTCAATTGGGTGAGCCAGACAGCCGTGGTCGTCGCAGCCCAGAGCCTGTACCAGGTTCAGAAGAAGTTTTAGCTGCAGATGCAGTGTTACTTGCTTTTGGTTTCCGTGCCAGCCCTGCGGATTGGTTTAGCACTGCCAATATTGGGGTAGATGGTTCAGGTCGCGTGGTTGCAGCAGAACAGCAAACATTTAAATTCCAAACGTCTAACCCGAAAATTTTTGCAGGGGGCGATATGGTACGTGGTTCTGATTTGGTCGTGACCGCAATTTGGGAAGGTCGTCAGGCGGCAGAAGGTATTTTAGATTATTTAGAGGTCTAAACGAGTTTGCTTTGCTTAGATCTTGAAAGGGCTGAGTTTTAAGGAATTCAGTCCTTTTTTATTGAATATTTTATCCAGCTCATCTTCTTGTGGAATATATTGCCATCCCTGAGCCTTATATGGCCTAAGCGCAGAAACCGCAATATCAATTTAATCTACTGCGCAAGGTTATTGTTTGATGTAAACAGTTTGGTGATTCGCTCGATTAAACAAAATACACAAACAGGTCAGAATTTCACGTTAGAATGATATCATTTCAAATAAATACCAAGAAATTTTAGAGGTTAATGTATGAATTTCACAAAAAAAACCATGCTTGCAGTGGCTTTAAGCAGTACCTTGACTTTAAGCGGTTGTGGCTATAACACCTTACAAGTGAAAGATGAAGCCGTAACAGCGGCTTGGTCAGAAGTCCAAAACCAATATCAACGCCGTGCCGACCTAGTACCAAACTTGGTGAATGTAGTGAAAGGCTATGCCAAACATGAAGAACAAGTCTTGACTGAAGTCACTCAGGCACGTGCCAATGTCGCAGGCTTAAAAGTGGATAAGTCGGTATTGGAAGACCCTGCGTTATTCCAGAAATATCAAGAAGCACAGGCGCAAATGACCAGTGCCTTATCACGTTTAATTGCGGTGTCTGAAAACTATCCAGACTTAAAAGCCAATGAGCAATTCCGTGATTTACAAGTACAACTAGAAGGCACAGAAAACCGTATTGCCGTGGCGCGTAACCGTTACATCAGCACAGTGCAAGACTTTAACAGCTATGCACGTCAATTCCCGCAAGTGATGACCGCAAAAGTCATTGGTATGGACACCAAACCAAACTTCAGTGCCGAACAAAGCGCACAAACAGCACCGAAAGTTTCGTTTGAATAACGCCTAGGAGGATGTCTGGATGCTGCAATTGCACAGCAAGACCCACATGAGTCTAGCGCACATGCTGCTGCTGATGGTTGTCATGTGTTTTAGTGGCTTGGCATATTGTGAAGTTGCTACAGCAACGGATGAAACCGCCGAAGCTGTGGTGCTGGGTAAAATTGTGCAGCAACCGCATCCTCAAAATGTAAACCCTATTCCGGATCTTGCAAACTCAGGTCAGTCTACATCGAGCACTCAGCAAGCGCCTGTAGGATCACCTGTTCAGCAACCGCAAATTGCCCATGATATGGCAGAGGGTGAATCTATCCGTGCTTTACCGACCTTGAATCAGCCCGTGGTCGATCAAGCTAATTTGCTCACTGCTGCAGAAAAACAGCAAATCAGCCAGCGAATTTTAAATTTACATCAACACGCCAAAGCACAAATTGGGGTGGTGATTGTACCGACCACAGGGCAGGAAGATATTTTTGATTTTGCCATGCGGGTCGCAGAACAATGGCAGCTCGGTTCTGCCAAGCAAGATAATGGTGTGTTGATGGCAATTGCAGTCAATGACCGCCGTATTCAGATTTTAACGGGTTATGGTTTAGAGGGCGTGCTGCCCGATATTGTGGTCAGTCGGATTATTAACCAACGCATTACCCCCTATTTTAAACAAGCCCAATATGCACAAGGCATAGATGCAGGCGTGGCAGAAATTGAACGGATTTTAAACCTAGACCCCGAAGTTGCTGCACAGGCTGCGCAAGAACTGAAACAGCGTCAGGAACAAGCGTTGCAAGAACAACAGGCACGTGAAAAAACCTTGAGCAGTGCTTTATTTATTTTAATTGCAGGGGTGATTGGCTCACTGATTGTCGGAAAACGCTTAAGTGCTTCAACCGCTGCCGTAGCAGGTACAGTGGCAGGTTTGGTCAATGGTGCAGGCTTAATCACCAGTTTAATGATTGGCGCGGGAATTTTCTTTTTACTCATCACTGCCATTGCACAAACCATTTTCCAAATTTTCTTGTCCTCTGCGGGGCGTGGTGGCGGAGGCGGTTTTGGTGGTGGGGGCGGCTATAGCGGCGGCGGTGGCTTTGGTGGGGGAGGAGCATCAGGATCATGGTAACTACAACAGATACAACAGAAATTATTACTCAACCAAAAATGGACATTGCAGCGCGTCCGAGTGTAAAGCGCTGGCTGAAGCATTTCTTTTTTTTACCTGCCACCAAACGTTTTTTTAATGCGCAAGATCAGCATGCCATTGCAGAAGCAGTGACTGCTGCCGAGCATGGGCATGTGGGTGAAATTCAGGTGGTGATTGAAGGCTGTTTACCCTCGCGGTTGGCATATGCGGTAGATACGCATACCCGCGCACGCCAATTATTTGCTGAATTGGGTGTTTGGGATACTGAACTGAACAGCGGGGTTTTACTGTACCTGAATTTGTGTGAGCGCAAGGTGGAAATTGTGATTGACCGTGGTATTAAAACCGCGACCACGCAACAGGTATGGGATGAAGTCTGTGCGCATATTGTGCAGGGGTTGGCACAGCAGCAGTTTCGGCAAGCAGTAATAACAGGTGTACAAGAAATTGGTGAAATTTTGGATGCGTTTTATGACCGCCAGTTGCTAGATCAGCAAAATGAATTGAGCAATGCGCCGATTATTTTGGGGTGAGGGTTGTTGGTGTTTTTCTCTTTTTTAATTCTTCTGTTTTTTAAAAAGAGCATAGGAGAGATTTTTAAATATGGGTAGCTTTCACTACATTTGGCTCACTTTTTCAAAAAGGGGATGTCTCATGAATACAAAAGATAAGCACCCCACACAAGTTAAATTTGCTGAAATTTAGATCAAAAATTAAAATAATTTTGTGATGGATTTTTTTGAAAATTAAAAACTGTGATGCATTGCATTAAAATTGACAAAGTTTGTTAAATTCATGTTTTTACCTGACAAAATTTGTCACTTTTTAACAAAAATATACAGTCAAATTAAAGGTTCTAAATTTTTTATGTGCAAGGTGCTGTTTTTTTGTGAGAATTGTCTATAATAAAAGTTGGCACGTTTAGTGCTAAGTATAAAATAGCTTACAAAGCTTATAATTAAATTAACAACATTTGTGGAGAATGTTTATGAACGCTCAAAAAGGCTTTACGCTGATCGAGTTGATGATAGTTGTCGCTATTATTGGTATTTTGGCTGCAATTGCGATTCCTGCTTATCAAGATTATATTGCTCGCTCACAAGTGTCTGAAGCATTTGCAATGACAGCTGCTCAAAAAACAGCAATTGCTGAATATGCTCAAAATAATGGGGCTTATCCTGGAGCAGGTACTAAGCCAACAGCGGCTAGTTTGAAAGTAGAAGGTACTTATGCCGATGCTGAGGTAGCGGCTGATACTGGTATTATTACCGTTACAATGAAAGCCGCTGGAGAGGTCAATGGTCGTGTAGCAGGTAAAACTATTACTTTAACGCCACCACAAGATCTTACCGCAGACAGTACATCTTTTAATTTTGCTTGTGAATCAACAGGTGCAACTGGTATGGATCAAAAGTATTTGCCAAAATCTTGTACTGGTCTTTAATTTAGTACTTTAAAACGCGTCCAATTTGGATGCGTTTTTATAAATATTTAAAAATGGAAAAAATATTATGTCAATTGCATGCGTTAGAATATATTTAGATGACGATGTTTCAGAGTGTATGAATGGAGTTTTGCGTGTTGGTCGTGTTATCTCAGAAGATGAACAAGGAAATGAAACAAATCATAATGATCTAGTTGATAATACTGAATTTCATGATATTGATACGCTAAAAAAATATATTGCTGATTTTCTTAAAATTAATGAAAGTGCTATAGAAATAGAAGAATAATTTTTGAACTTTAAGGTTTCTAAGTTGCAAAATTTAGTGGCTATCTCAATTGAATCGTTTGAATATTGTTGTTCGACTAAAAACTTAATAGTGCATTACCGCTTAAAGCATTGGAACAGTACAACTCAAAAACAGAAGTTAAAAAAACTTTAGCCAAATATCCAAGAGCAGATGCGTGGTTGCCTTTAAAAGCCAATGCAGTAGATATGGCGGTGTTAATCAATAAAGAATCTGCATCTATCATCAAAATAGTAGATTTAAGACCATGGAAATAATATCTTAAGTTGAAAATGGGGAATCTAAGTATTCCCCACGCAATCACTCCATTGCAAAACTGGCAGAATTCCAATCAAACTTACTACACAAAGCACTATCATCCTGCCTAAAAAAATATAAGATAGAGCCAGTTTTTTAGTCTAGTTTTCTTATGAAATCTGCATTGCTATTTTTGGCTGCCATACTCATCTCCCTTGCATGGCTCTTACCCATTCACTACCGCCCGTGGGTGACTTATACAGGCGAACTCTACGCATTTTTTGCCCTGTTTGCCCTTGCAGCCTGTCTTTTTAAAGAAAAATTACAAATACCCAAAATTAGCCTGCCCTTACTGGCACTGTGCAGTGTTCCACTCATTCAGTGGAGTTTAGGCTTAGTCTATTTCTTTGACAAAGCCTTGCTCAGCAGCGTGTATATCTTCAGTTTTTGGTTAGCAATCATTTTTGGCTATCACCTCACGCAAAACAACAGCGAACGTGAACGCATCTTCGCAGGTTTTAGTTATGTGCTACTTGGCGTGGGAAGTATCACCGCATTCATGGCAATTTGCCAGTGGCTCACACTAGATCAATACCTGCCAATGATGGTGGATATAAAAATTGGACAACGCCCTTACGCCAACTTCGCCCAACCCAATAACATGGCGACCTTTTTAGTGATGTCACTCATGGCATGCCTATATTTATACGAAAAACAAAAAATTAAAACCGTGTGGATTGTGATTGTAGCTGCCATGATTTTGGTGGGTGTGGTTCTGAGCCAGTCGCGGACGTCATGGTTGGCATCGTTGTGTCTCTTGACCTATTTGGGTTATCAGCAATACCGTGGCGTGATGCGGATTAAATGGCACTATAGCTTACTGTGGTTTGCCGCATTTATCGGGTTAATTTTTATCGCACCTGCGTTCAGTCAATTGCTCTCACAAAGTGCAGACCTCTCGGTGCAATCTCCTGATGTGGTACAGCGCGCCACAGGTGATATGTCACGCTTGGCCATTTGGCAGCAAATGCTCGCTGCGATTGAACATCAACCGTGGTGGGGCTATGGTTGGCATCAAACCAGTGTGGCGTATGTCACGATTAGCGAAATTGTGCAAGGTCCTGTGTGGATTCGTAGCGCACACAATTTTATTTTGGATTTTTTACTTTGGAATGGTGTGATACTCGGCGTGCCATTTTTAGCGTATTTGGGCTATTGGGCTTACCAGTTGCATAAATATACCCAATCGGTGGAATCGGTTGTGGGGATTTTAATGCTCGGTGCATTTAGTGTACATGCCATGCTGGAATTTCCACAAAACTATGCCTACTTCTTGCTGCCTGTAGGTTTTATTATCGGTATGGTTCAGTCACAGCGCGTAGTGAAAGGTCTTACTTTATCTCCACTATATTTACGCAGCACTTTTGTGGTGGGTGCATTGTTACTAGTGCTGATTTATCGTGATTATGAGATGATGGTGCCTAAATTGAATCAGTCGGTACGCTACGAACACACACCTGAAAAAATCACCCATCAAGATCGTATTTTTGTACTGGAAGAATTTAACCGCCGCATTGCGTGGATTCGTTTAAATCCATACACTCAGCAAACGCCTGAACAATTGCAGGGTATTCAGGAAATTGTATTGAACTATCCAACCACTTACGATTTATTGAAATATGCGCGGGTCTTGGCGTTTAATGGCTATGAAGCAGAAGCTAAAAAGCAATTATGGTTGTTAAGCACTTTGTGGCAGGTCAATGTAGATTATGCAACTTTGTTAGATCAAGCAGAGCAGCGCTAATGTGGGGATGTTTACTGTGCTAAGTAATTAAACATCATGTGAAATGATGCTTAAACAAGGGAAATTAAAAACACAAAAGACTGGAAAACCAGTCTTTTGTTCTATCTGGCAGATTAAAGTTAGAGTTGGCTTTGAATATAGTTTTCAATACCCACAGTTTCAACCAAATCAAGCTGTGTCGTTGCCCAGTCTAAGTACTCTTCTTCTTTCTCTAGAATTTCCTGAGCCAAATCACGAGTTACATAGTCCAGTTGTTGCTCTGCCAAAACTACCGCTTTTTGAATCGCTTCAATATTCTCTTTGACTTTACGTACATCACAATGCAGCACTTCTTGAGTATGCTGGCCGATATACAGTTTGCCCAGATGTTGCAGATTCGGCAGACCTTCTAAAAATAAAATCCGTTCAATAATTTTATCGGCATGTTTCATCTGCACGATCGATTCTTTATATTCTGCCGAGCCCAGTTTCTCAATGCCCCAGTCATTAAACATGCGCGAATGCAGGAAATACTGGTTAATGGCAGTTAAGTGGTGATACAACACCTGATTGAGCTGATTAATCACATCACGATTGCCTTTCATCACATAACTCCATTTGAACCTGTTTTATCTTTCTAAGAAAGCACTCTAATCCTGATAGTAAAGCAAGTCAGGGGCAAATGGCGAGTAATTTATAGAACAGCAAATGAAAATCGACATCGAATCGATCCAGACTCAGATGAATGGCAATAAAAACCCGCCAGAGTCAAAGGCGGGGGAGGAGGAATGATCGAAGATCATTGTTTTTCATTATGCTTATAAGGAGAAATATTTTGAATTTATGCTGCAACGGCCAGTCGTGCTGCAATTTGTGAAACTTCATCACTGATGATCATACGGGCTTCTGGTGCACAGCGACCACAACACGTGCCCAGGTCGAGCATTTCGCGTACTTCACGATAGCTTTCAGCCCCATTGGCCACAGCTTCTTTAATGTCTTGATCTGTAATGCCACGGCATAAACAAACGTACATAGGACACAACCACAGTGTTTAAATAAGATAAGTAATATTATTGATAATTGTTATCGTTTGTCAATAAAAATCATTTGAAATAGCTTTTATTGTGATTGGTGATTTAGATAAAAAAATATCACTCAAGCAAAAATCCGATTATTGCTCGGGTTTTTGCTTGAGTGATTCATGATTGCAAACGAAATATAGAAGTTTAGGTATGAAATAAATTTTAAAAATTATTGCTGAATGATAACAACGCCATCCATCTCGACCAGAGCATCTTTTGGCAGGCTGGCAACACCGAGTGCTGCACGTGCTGGATAAGGCTGGGCAAAATATTCACCCATAATCTGGTTAACCAGCTGGAAGTGAGAAAGGTCAGTCAGGTAAATGTTGAGCTTGGCAATATCTGCCAGAGAGCCTCCAGCTGCTTCGCAAACTGCTTTCAAGTTGTCAAATACACGACGAATCTGAGCCTCGATGCCTTCAACCAGTTCCATGCTGTATGGATCTAGACCAATTTGACCTGAAAGATACAAGGTATTGCCAACAAGAATCGCTTGCGAATAAGTACCGATCGCAGCAGGGGCATTTTCAGTATGGATCACTTGGCGGGACATCAATTTCTCCTTTTATCATCAACATACATCATATTAGATCATTGCCATGGGCAAAAGCATTATCGTTTTAAATGATTAACTCGCCTTCGATGTGGTTTCTGAAATGCTTATTGGCTGGGGCAGACGGATAATTCGCGGGAAGCCGTAATGCATACGCAAGTCTCGAATCAGCTGGGCAATCTGCTTACGGTTATGTACGACTACGTTGACATAAGTCTTACCTTCGTAACTACGTACCGACTCTACACCAGACTTGGCTTTACGACATTCATAGATCAGTTCGGAAATCTGTTCATCATCCATGGACAGGTCAATGCAGAGATAAGCGGTAAAGCTGATATCTTCAATGTCCTCAGAGGTCCACTGCAATGGCATCATATTTTCTGGATGCAGGTTTTGTTCGTGTAGCAAGTTATGGCAGCGTGCACGATGCACGATCAGACCACGGCGGGTCAGATGACCTTGAATCGGATCACCCAGTACCGGATTACAGCAGTGCGCGTATTTGACATCGACCCCTTCTGTACCCTGAATTAAACGAGTCGAGTTGGAGCCAGTTTCTGCATCCTGAGCAAAGAGGTGATTGGCGACCAATTGAGGTAATAAATCACCGACTGCAATCTGTTCATATAGACGTTCCTGAGTCGGAATATGACGCCATTGCAGAATATTGGCCCAGTCCTCGTCAGTTAAATCCTGAATAGAACGATTAAATAATTTTAAAGCACGATTTAAAGCCTGTTCACCGACCATACGCTGCTCGTCAATATCCTGATCACGCAGGATGTTTTGAATCGCACGACGGGCTTTTTGGGTATTAATAAAGCTGAGCCAGTCTGGATTTGGTGAGGCGAGTACATCAGTGATCACTTCAATGACTTGACCACTGCTTAAAGGCGTAGAAAGCGGTTTGGTGTCGCCATTAATTTTGGCACCAACCGCGTGGTTACCTAGAAATAGACTGGCAGAATAGGCGAAATCCACTACGGTCGCGCCTTGAGGTAATTCATGTAGCTGACCATGAGGAGTATAAACCCAGATTTTTTCCTGATGCAGATAATCCAGTAATTCATTAAAAGTGGTCTTGGCACAATCACCATCCACCAGAACATTCAGATTCTGCATAGAAGCCTGAATCGCAGAACGGCAGGCTTGAGGTGCATTTTCACCCAGTACTACACCAAAACGTGCTGCCTTACGCATCAGTTCGGTTTGAATGGTTAGGGAAAGTGTCGTCTTTTCACCCTTGATACGCATACTCAGCGACTGGTTACCACCCGGCAACGGGCGACGAATATGATCGGCAAAACTCAACACCTGGAAACTATCTTCCAAGAGTTCTGCAAAGCGGTCACAGTCAGCAATACTTTGTAAAATGATTTCAAAGGCGTGACTATGAGTGAGTTCCTGCAGGTTAATATCATTCTTAACAAAGTGACGTAGCAACTCGATATTATTATTTTTCTTTTTGATTCGGCCTTGGATATTATACTGATGGAGTAATTCATTCAGTTTTCTTTCCCAGATCGCCTGATATTCACAGCGTTTGGATTTGGTTTGCTGTAGGGCAGTCTGGACATTATTGTACATGTCCAGATCCAGGTTCTGGTAGCAGAGATGTTCCAGATTATCGGCCATCTCATTCATACCAACCAGCCGGGCCATCGGTACGAAAATTTCAAAAGTCTCTTTGGCAATACGTGCACGTTTATCTGGGCGTAAGGCATCTAAGGTAGTCATGTTGTGATAACGGTCTGCCAGTTTCACAATAATGACACGTGGGTCCTGTAGGGTAGCCTGAAGAATTTTCCGGAAAGAAGCGGCTTTATTATATTCCTTATCACTGGATTGGCTTAGTTTGGTGACGCCGTCCACCAGTTCAGCTACCGTCTTGCCGAATTTTTCAGCAATATCGTCCTTATTGAAATCCGTATCTTCAATCACATCATGGAGTAAGGCTGCCATGAGGGTTTCGGCATCTAAACGCATATGCGCCAGAATACTGCTCACAGCGATCGGATGCAGGATATAGGGTTCGCCACTTTTACGGGTAATGCCATCATGGGCAATATCCGCATAATCACAGGCGGCAAGCACACGCTCGACTTCACTGGCACTCAAATAAGCGTCGATGATGATATTAAGCTGTTGCTTGGCTTGACTGACCTGTGGGCCTGGCATAAAACACCTTTAAAACTGAATTCTTTACTAAAAATGCGCGAATACTTTTAATGAAAAGCAAATCGCAAAGTTTGTCAATTTATTCCGTTTCTATTCACGGAAAAACCGCATAAACTTGATAACTCGACCTTATGTTATAACCGTTCTAGACAGAATATAAAAGTCACAAAACAAAAAAAGCCTAGTTGAAAACTAGGCTTTTTATAGGAAGGGTTTCTTATTGGAAAGAAAAACCGTCCAGATTCAGGTTATTTGCTGAAAGTGCAAGGTCTAGACTAGAAGTCTGGTAGTCCTGGTCACGTTGCTTCAGGATGTCTTTAGATACATGACCTACTGCAATTTCACGTAGAGCAACAACGGTTGGCTTGTCATTGTCCCATTCTACAGTTGGTTCAATGCCTTGACGTGCCAATTGACGCGCGCGTTTGCTTGCCACTAGTACAAGCTCAAAGCGGTTGTCTACATGGTCTAAACAATCTTCAACGGTTACGCGTGCCATAAGAATTCTCGTTTGAATAATATTTTAACAGACTGCGAAGTATAAAAGGCTTTGCCTGTAGACTCAAGTTTTAATCACTCTTCGCTTGGCGTAATTAAAGCCTGAATCAGTTTTTCATGACGATTAGCTTGCTGATGAAGTGCCAATCGGTTGGCAATAATCACGGCTTCCAGATCATGCAGCGCTTTGTTGAAGTCATCATTGATAATGACATAATCAAAGTTCACATATTGCTGCATATCTTCTACCGCACAGCTCAAACGATGCTCAATCACGTCAACAGAATCTGTACCGCGGTTAGATAGACGTTGACGCAAGTCAAACTGACTCGGCGGCAAAATGAAAATTTGTTTAGATTCAGGAAATAAGCGACGGACCTGCTGTGCACCCTGCCAGTCAATCTCGAGCAGGACATCATGACCTTTAGCCAGTTGTTCCTTTACAGTCGCTTGCGCAGTACCATAATAGTTACCAAAGACTTCAGCATATTCAATAAAGCCACCTTCATTGACTAGATTGAGAAAATCTTCTTTGGTAGAGAAGTGATAATGCACACCATCGAGTTCGCCAGGTCGTTGACCGCGTGTCGTATGAGAAACAGAAACATGAAGATTATTGACACGTTCAAGTAATGCTTTAACGAGGGATGTTTTGCCTGTTCCAGACGCAGCAGAAACGACAAACAAGAGACCCGACATGATATTTTTCCTGATATGATAAAATATCTTCTCTATTTTAGAGTAGAGCGACTTTAAACTAAATAGTTGTACGTCGATTGTTTTACATTTATTTCAATTGTTGCAGCATAAATTGAGTGAGTATTGAGGATTCTATGGAAATTGTTTTAGCCAACCCGCGTGGTTTCTGTGCCGGTGTGGATCGTGCCATTGCGATCGTGAATCGTGCCTTAGAATGTTTCAATCCACCGATCTATGTGCGTCATGAAGTCGTGCATAACAAATTTGTTGTAGATGACTTACGCCAGCGCGGTGCAATTTTTGTTGATGAACTGGATGAAGTTCCTGATGATAATATTGTGATTTTTAGTGCACATGGCGTTTCTAAAGCAGTCCAGCAAGAGGCTGAACGCCGTGGTCTGAAAGTTTTTGATGCCACTTGCCCCTTGGTAACCAAGGTGCATATTGAAGTGACCAAATATGCTCGTGAAGGGGTTGAAGCGATCCTGATTGGTCATGAAGGACATCCAGAAGTTGAAGGCACCATGGGGCAATATGACAAAAAAAATGGTGGTGAGATTTATCTGGTTGAAGATGAAGAAGATGTGGCTGCTTTAACGGTACGCAATCCTGAAAAAGTAGCTTTTGTCACGCAAACCACTTTATCAATTGACGATACGGCGAAAGTGATTGATGCTCTTCGCCAGAAATTTCCGCTGATTCAAGGCCCACGTAAAGACGATATTTGCTACGCCACGCAAAACCGTCAGGATGCAGTGCGCGACTTGGCTGAACGTTGTGATGTGGTTCTAGTAGTAGGTTCTCCAAACTCTTCAAATTCAAACCGTTTACGTGAGCTCGCTGAACGCATGGGTAAAGCTGCTTACCTGGTCGATAATGCCGATGAGCTAAAGCAGGAATGGTTTGCAGGAAATGTCCAGATTGGGGTAACAGCAGGAGCATCTGCACCGGAAATTCTGATTAAACAAGTCATTCAGCGTTTACAGGAGTGGGGTGCACAAGCGCCTAAAGAGTTGGATGGACGAGAAGAGAATATTACATTTAGCCTACCCAAAGAGTTACGTATTCCAGTCACTCAAGCTTAAGATGTGGCGCACTTATCACCTGATTTGTAATTTAAAAAAAACAGATAACTGATTTTTGCAGTTATCTGTTTTTTTATGCCATTCATCTCTATTTGTGTGGGTTTTGTAATCTAATTAGATACTATTTTTAATGAGGTAAAGTTTCGCTGGTTTGAGGGCAGGATGCAAAAAGTAAAAGGATTTACATTAATTGAGCTGATGGTGACAATTGCGGTGGTGTCGATTGTTGCGATAATGGCAGCTCCTTCTTTTGGAAATGCTATAAAAAAACAACAGTTAAATAATACTGCTAAAGAGCTTGCATATTTATTCGGTCAAGCTCGTGCTCAATCTGCTGCACTGCGTAAACAGGTAACTATAAAATTTACCAGTGGCACTAATGATGCAACTACTTTTTATTGGACCTCTAAATATAGTGATATAAGGCTTACCAGTGATACAACAGATGTGGTATTCCAGCCCATAGGCTTAGTCACTAAAAGAAACAAGCAAATTGATAATCCTAGCTTTAATCCACTTTTACCTGAAAATAACACTACTAATCCTAAGAAAATTGATCAAGTAGTTCCACTCGTTTTTACAGTATGCAGTACGAAATTGGCTACCTCAAAGGAAATCAGTATTTCTAGAACAGGCGTGATTGAAAAAATTGAAAATAAAGCAGGGGCATGTTGATGATCAAATCACAATATGGCGTTGGACTAATGGAAGTATTGGTAGCACTTTTTATTTTAGCTGTAGGAGTAGTCGGTTTCTCGGTATTGCAGCTCCGTGCACTTCAGGCGATGACGGAAGCAACTGACCGAACAATGGCCATGACAGTGGCTCGCGATTTGACCGATCGTATGCGCATTAATCGTTTAGCTTTAAATCATTATGTAACTGCTATCAACACCAAACAGTCAGAAACAGGCTGTTTAGGAAGTAGCTCTACCTATGTACCTGCATGTGATGGCCAAAAAATAGCCAAATATGATGCGACACAGATTTTAAGCAAGGCAGAAAGTTTGGGGCAGACGATTGTGATGAAGCAGTGTGAAGGAAGCAGTCGCACCTGTATTTATATTGCATGGGGAAAAACAGCCATTACAAAAGATGATATTTCTACATGTATGGCTAATGGAGTATATAAAGCTGGCGCACAATGCCTAGTAATGGAGGCATATTAAGGATGAAACCACAATCTGGCTTTACACTTATCGAACTCATGATTTCCCTTGTGCTGGGATTACTTATTACAGCCGCAGCTATACAACTTTATATTACCGCTCAAAAAAATATGGCTATACAACAAGGCGCAGCTAATTTGCAGAATAGTGCCAGTTTTGGCCTGGAATATATGTTGCGCAATATACGTCTAGCGAATTTAAACTCAGGTAAACCGATTATGGATCCCTCGATATTACATGGGGGGATTGTCTTAGATAGGGCTAATCTTAGTACCAATTCAACGTTTAAGATCACTGGAGCTGATGCGAGTAATAACCTCATGACAGCAGGAAATATCGGACCTTCAAATTTACAGGGATTAAAAAGCGATCAACTGGTGATCCAGTATCGCAATACTATTAATAATAAATATGACTGTGAAGGTACTGAAATTGCTAGAAATGTATATGTAGTCGAACGTTATTTTTTAAGAGCAGATAGCAAGGTAAATAATGATCCAAATGCTGCTTTAGCATTAGCCTGTAAAGCTACCAGCTATTCTGGTGATAATGATCTTAAACTTGATAACTTAAATGGGAACGGTGAGGTCATTATTCCTCGAGTCGACCATTTACACATTTTATTAGGTGTCGCCAGTGACACTGTTGATGCTACCAAATCACCAGCAGTTGCAGGCCAAGATGGGGTACTGGATCGTTTTGGCTACATTAGTATTCCTAATTATTTAGCTTTGGCAACTAAACCTCAGATTGTATCTCTTCAATTAGGGATGCTGGTGCGTTCACCAGATAGTGTGGGGAATAATAGTGCTGTTGACCCAAATAAAAACTATCAAATTTTTGATATTAATAAGCCTTTAATTGCTGACAATAAAAATAATTTGTATATGAGGCAAGTAGTTACCCAAACAGTAGCACTGAGAAATGGATTTGGTATTCAGGAGAATCCTCAATGAAAGCTTTATCTATACAGCGAGGAGCTACTTTAATTGTAGTTCTGGTTATGCTCATCCTATTAACTTTAGTGGGAACCTGGGCAATCAGAGGAAGCTTAACCTCCTTAAATATTGCTACGAATACGCAGGCACAGGCCCTGCTTCAGCAAGCCTCTGATGCCATATTTTTTAGCTTGGAAAATCAGACTTCTGATGATTTTGCGCTAACCAATATGAGGATTGGGGATGGAATGCTGGCTTATGTATTAAGACCGGAAAATAAGGATAAAGAACTTGTATTCTGTATTCGTGGGGGGGATGCGAATACTCTGGAGGGGAGCCGGAATGCAAGTGCTGTCTATTGGGAAGGTAGTCAAATTAAAAATTCTCAACTGGGAAATATCGGCTTTTGCAAAATTTCTCGTAAATCAGACTTCATTAGTGGCCGTTCAGCAGTAATGACGCGAGTGGGCATTCGAGCGGATAGTTCTGGTCTGGATTGGGAGCACTTGTTAGAAGGAGATGATGCCCAGCTATCAAAAACTCAACAGATCCAGAAAGTGGCAGTCAACGTTATTTCTATTATTCCAAATTTAAGTGAAAGCTCTGCAACAGATATCCAAAACTGCTTATCCAATTACACAAGTTTTTATGATTCTTTGGCCGCCAATAAGACGGTAGCAGAGTGTTTAAAGGATCATAATGTGCCTTATAGCGATCAGGAAATGCAATACACCCTAAGACCTGTAAAAGGAACATCGTAAAGGAATGCTAATGATGAAATATATAAAAAAACAAGTGAATATGACACCATTTTTCCGAAAAACGATTGTCTCTAAATTTAAAGTAGCGGGAATCTCTACAGTATTAACTGCTTTATTATGTGCTGCGCTCCCTATGAGTTATGCAAGCGACATCGAAATTTATAAAGTGCCTGAAGATAGTGTGGGTAGTACGACTTTAATGCTGATGCTCGACTTGTCAGGCAGTATGGGGTATGGGGCAGGATACAGTAATACGTCCATGAGTATCCAGGATGATTATGGTGTATGTGTAGGATCAAGAAGTAGTGTAGTAGAAGATACAACAACAACCCCTCTTTATTCACGTTATTATTGTCCAGTTTCTGCTAGTGCAGCTAGTTCTAAAGTCAAGGATCCTCAAACGGGTTGTGAAAAACAAGCAAACGGTAACTATCGTTGTTACGATCGTTTGACCCGTTTAAAAGATGGGTTGAGAGAAATCTTACAGGGCACTCCTACTGTACCTCGGGTGAGTGATAAAATCGTGTTAGGCCTATCTACCTTTGCTGGAGATAATGGTTATATCCGTGTGCCTGCACGTCCTTTGAGTGAAGTAATCCGTTCTTACCAAGTAGCAGAAACCTATATTGATCAAGAAGAATATGAGGAAAGGGTTCAAACGGGGACGACGCAAGAAAAATATTATTATGACTTGCCACGGTGGACAAGATATTCGGAAACACGACTAGAGAATCAAACCTGTATTTTTGGTTTCTGCTGGGGAGGATCTAATGTCAAAAGAACTTATTATCAAACCTGTACCTGGACTAATAATACCTGCTCATGGGGGACACGTACCGAAACACGTCCTTCAGGATTTAGTGATACTCTTCCTACTACTACCTGTACAGCTGGTAATAACAATGATTGCGTAATTTTTTATGAGAGAAATAAGGAAGGTACACGTGAAGTACCTGTTTATGAAACAGTCATTAAAACTCGTCCCGTAGAAAAAGTCCGTTATGTCACTAAAAATGTGACCCAGCGTGACTTGCTGCTAGAAACGATTAAAGATCTCAAGGCAAGTGGTGGTACACCTACACCTTATGCTTATTCAGAAGCTGCAGCATATTTAATGGGGCAGGCTACAAGCAACAGTACTTATAGTGGTTTTAGCCTATCAGTAGGAGATGCAAAAGATACGAGTAAGACTCGTACTTATTTGGCACCTCAATCCATTAGCGGCCAAGTTAATAATCCAGAAAAACGAGAATGCAGCGGTCAAGGGATTTATTTCTTGACTGATGGTGAACCGCAGCCTGGTGGTACAGCGATGGGCTGGGATGGTAAAAGCGGTACAGCCTATACTTTAATGTCAACGTCCTTGGGGAATAAAGGAACTCAATTTGATTGCTCTGTAAGTCCTTTGGGAAATCGTAGCGGTTACATGGATTCCAGAAATGGATGGGCATGTGTTGGTAAATATGCACAAGCTTTACTAGATCCTGCAAAAAATCCGGTCGGTTTAAAAATTAAAACTGCTGTTGTAGGGTTTGGTAGCGATTTTAGTGGGGATAGCAATCCTGATGTGCAAGATGCTAAAGATTGGGGAATACTGGGTGGCGGTGGCTGGAAAGCTGGTTCTAACTCTAAAGATATTTCAGACAGTATTAATAAATTTGTTGAAGAGCTGAATAAAGATATTCCATCTATGAGTACCGGTTCATCAACGATTCCATTGGATGATTTGAATCCTGCGATTGTACAACCTTATTCTTATTTCCCTCAGTTTGAGCCAAAAGTGAATCCGGTAGACCGTCAGCAGATCTGGTTTGGTAATTTGAAAAAATTCCATGTAGTGAACAATGGAGTTTATGCAAGTAAAACGCCTAGCGATTTAACCGTGGTGGTGAAAAAAAGTAAATTGCAAGATTTAGCGGATATCTGGGCCAAAGCTGGGATTAGTTATCCAGAGAATGCACCAATATTTAAAAAGGGCGGGGCTTTAAGTCAGCTTCCTTTGGGGCTCGGGACTAATACAGCGGGTAATACAGTAACTGCGAGAACTCTTTTAACTGACTATAGTTATGATGGAACTAAACCGGTAGCTGAGCAAGTTTCTCGTAATTTAGATCTAGTCAAAATTGATTACACTTATACAACTAATGCGAAGACTAAAACAGATGGTACTTATTCAAGAGCATTGATGAGCTTACTTGGTTTTAATATTCCGAGTGATATTTCTACAAATGATCTGGATCTTTCTACCTATACAGCTACCGTAAGACAAATGGGAAGTGTTCTACATTCCCGACCTATCCTGATTACGCAGCAAGGTAAAGCGGTAGCCGTGAAAGACCCTAATACGGGTAAAGTTAGTATCGGAAGTGAAAATCGTGAAGATTATGTCCTGTTTGGTACTACTCAAGGTCTAGTGCACGTAGTAAATGCAGAATCTGGTATAGAAAAGTTTTCTTTTGTGCCTAAAGAAATTATAGAAAACCAGTCAGAGACGTTTAAAAATGAAGGTGGAAATCTGGCAGGGGGGAAAGATGCTCTGTATTACGGTATAGATGGTGAATGGACAGCACATACTGAGTATGTCAGTAAAAGTGATGGAACATTAACGGTAAAAGGTTCTTCTCGTACTGATTTGGATGGGAATACAGAAAATCTAAGTGGTAAGCAATGGGTATATGGCGGCATGAGAATGGGTGGACGTAGCTATTACGCCCTGGATCTGACCGATATTAATAGTCCAAAAATTAAATTCCATATTGATCCAAGCACAGGCAAAGTATATTCGCAAAAAAATCCTGCCGGTAAGTCTTTTAGTGCATTAAGTAAAATGGGCCAGAGCTGGTCTAAACCAAGCCTTGGCTATATTAACTGGCAAGGTAAACGTAAATTCGTCATGATTGTCGGAGGGGGGTACGATGCGGGCGGAGCTGATGGAGATGGTTTGAAAATTCAAGGTATCCGTACAGGTTATGCAGGTTATGAAACTTATAACTATGTTCAAAATAATAAAATTGGCGCTGGCGTTTATATATTTGATGCTGATACTGGTGACTTGTTGTGGAACGCAGACTCTGGCACTA
Source organism: Acinetobacter sp. VT 511 (assembly GCF_001077515.1). Lineage (NCBI taxonomy): Bacteria > Pseudomonadati > Pseudomonadota > Gammaproteobacteria > Moraxellales > Moraxellaceae > Acinetobacter > Acinetobacter sp. VT 511. Next base: position 157,175 of record NZ_LFRE01000059.1, read on the forward strand.
ATGAACATTTAAAGTACAGTATTGTAAGTCAAATCCGTACTGTAGACCGTAATAATGATGGGGTGATTGACCATTTATATTTTGGTGATCTTGCGGGACAAGCGTTTAGGGTGGATTTCAAGAATGATGGTGCGACGACATTTACTGCACAAGCTAACAGGATTTTAAATCTGAATCAAAATAATGGTACGAGTCCGCGTTTTTATACGATGCCAGCCTTCACGGCTCACTATAGCGCAGGTAGTAATGCTATTTATGGCGGAAATATTGTAGTTGCTACCTTTGTGTCTGGTAATCAGAGTTCGCCATTGGTAGGTACAGTAGATTCGGCACAGAAGAAAGATCCTCTAGGTTTACAATACGATGCCGCCTATGCGATCTATGATTATGATGTTTATCCAAGTACTGCTGAAGGACGTTATCCAACTTCAAATATGGAAGCAAGAACATTGGCGAGTAGCTCTGCTACCAGTCCAGTCCCTACCCAGCTAAGATATGTCAATAATGCTACGTCTTCAACCACAGTCAATAGAAATAGTGGATGGGGAGGCTGGTATTATGTGTTTAATAAAAAGTTTGATAATAGTGAAGCAGCAGCAAACATTATTAAAGGTTTAACTACTCCAATTGCTTTAGAGGGTAGCCTATATGTTACTCAATACGACGCATCTAATAATGGTACTACTTCAAGCTGCGGTGCAGGGGTAAAAGGACATAGTTTTACACAACGTTTATGTCTGCCAACGGGTGTATGTAAGCAGGATGCGAATTACACTTATAATTTAGGATCAGGCATTGTAAATCTAAATGTAGGTAGCACAGATAGTGATCCAAATAAACGGAGTCTGGTGGTACCTGATCCAAATGATGTTTGCTCGGGACCTAACTGTAGCCCATGTAAAGGTACAGCATGTGGAACAAATGAAAAGTTCCTAGAAACGGGTGGTTCCTTACGTTTTATTCCAAATCGTTGGTATGAAAAATATGCACAATAATCATTGGACTATGCGTATGCCGCAACAAGGATTTACATTAATTGAATTAATGGTGGTGGTTGCAATTGTGGCTATTCTTGCCATGATTGCAATCCCGAGCTATCAGACTCATACCCGAAAGGCAATCGCTGGTCAAGCCCAGCAGGAAATACAAAAGCTAGCGGAGCAGTTGGAGCGTCATAAAGGTAAAAATTTCAGCTATTTAGGTTTTGATCCTAGCTATTTGTATAAAGATAATAGTGGAAATTTAATTGGTTATAGTACAACTAATGCGCAGCTAAACCTGCCATTAAATAGTTCAGGAACCGCAGTTAAATATATTGTTTCTGTTCGAGATGGTACAGATACTACTAAACTTTTAACTAATACTACCGCTTTAGGACAAAGATGGGCTATTAAAGCAGAAAGCCAAGATCCGAATAATTTTACCTTTCTTATGACGAGTACAGGAATCCAGTGTAAAAATCAGACTAGAGCAAATGTATCTTATACAGGGTGTGGCACAGGAGGAGTGAATACGTGGTAAGAAACAAGTTGGGATTTACTCTTATTGAACTGATGTTAGTGGTAGCTGTTATCGCTATTCTTGCAGCAGTAGCTTTTCCTTCTTATCAGGAGCATGTAAGAAAAACAAAGCGGACTGAGGTACAGGCCGAGTTAATTGACATAGCAAGTAGATTGCAACAATACAAGTCAACTAATTTTAACTATAAGATTAATCCAACAACTGCGATTGATTTAACTAAGCTAGGCTTTTCTTCAGCTACTCCTTTATCTCAAAATGGTTTGTATACACTTAATTTAAGTTTTAATACAGCAGCAACAAGCTGGGTGCTAAGTGCTATACCTTCACCCACAGGAAGTCAGAAGAATGATGGGGTAAGTTGTTTGGATGATACTGGTCAACGTTACTGGTCAAAAGTAACAGCGACTGCCAGTGCCTGTGGTAGTGCTTTAGCAGTAAATTCAAATTGGGACGGCCGCTAATCCAAACCTAAAATTGTAGCCAACCAATTTTTGATCTTTCATTCAGGGCAAACTTCGCGTAAAATATTGCCCTCTATGAAAGGGGTTTGAGCTGTATCGATGGTCGGTACAAGGATAATCCGTAAAAACTATAAGGTTCTATCATGGTTGTTATTCGTCTTGCACGCGGTGGTGCTAAAAAACGTCCGTTCTATCAAATCATTGTGACTGATAGCCGTAATGCACGTGACGGTCGTTTCATCGAACGTATCGGTTTCTTCAACCCTACAGCTCAAGGTAAAGCAGAAAAACTTCGTTTGGATGCTGACCGTTTTGCTCACTGGGTATCTCAAGGCGCGCAGCCTTCTGATCGTGTTGCTTCTTTAGCTGCTCAAGCTAAAAAAGCTGCAGCTGCTGTTTAATACGGTAGTAGCTAGCCCATGACACCAACACAGAATGTTCCCGAAGATCGTATTCAGATTGGACAGCTACGTTCAGCATATGGATTAAATGGGTGGCTCTGGGTCTATTCCAATACAGAACCTATGAGCAACATATTTGACTATCTGCCTTGGTACATTGAGACCAAAGCAGGTTGGCAAATTGTTGATGTAAAACGTTGGAAACCGCATGGCAAAGGCTTGGTTGTTTCGCTGAAAGGTGTGGTTGACCGCACTGGGGCGGACGAATTGGTTGGTGCAAATGTCTGGATTTCAAAATCGCAACTGCCTCAACCAGGCGTGGACGAGTATTACTGGTCAGATTTGAAAGGCTTAATCGTATTAGGTTTGGATGATGATGAACAGGAAGTCAATCTCGGTCAAATCCACGAAATGTTTGAAACAGGTGCCAACGACGTGATGGTAGTTCGCGCTACTGCTGATAGCGTTGATGGCGAAGAGCGAATGATTCCATGGCATAAAGATGTGGTACAACGCGTTGATCTCGAAGCTGGTCGTATCTACGTAAATTGGGGCGTAGATTATTAATCTTTAACAGGATTAACGCAGCAGGAAAATGAGGAGTCTGCGGTGTTCTTTGCAGTCATTACGCTTTTTCCTGAAATGTTTGAAGCGATTACAGCCTACGGTATTAGCGGGCGCGCAGCAAAACGTGATTTGATGCAAATTCATTGCATCAATCCACGCGAATTTGCTGAAGGGAATTACAAACGGGTGGATGAACGTCCATTTGGTGGTGGTCCCGGTATGGTGATGATGGCTGAGCCATTAGCGAAAGCAATTCATCGTGCCAAAGAGCTTGCAGTGCAAGCGGGTGCAGTTCATGTTCCTGTGGTATATATGTCACCACAAGGGAAAACCTTAAATGAACCTGCTGTACAGGATTTCGTTAAATATGACGGACTGATCGTATTGTGCGGACGTTATGAAGGTGTTGATGAGCGTTTGATCCGGAAATATGTTGATCAGGAATGGTCGATTGGAGATTACGTGTTGTCGGGTGGTGAACTCCCTGCGATGGTTTTATTGGACAGTATTATCCGGAGACTTCCGGGTGCGATGTCGGATGAACAATCCCATGTGCAAGACTCATTTGTGGATGGTCTTTTAGATTGCCCACAATATACCAAGCCAGACCATTTTGAGGGTATGGATGTGCCAGACGTTTTAAAATCGGGACATCATGCCAATATTGAAAAATGGCGTTTTTTGCAGCGTTATCAGCGTACGCTTGAACGTCGACCTGAATTGGTCGAACAAGTCGAACTGACAAAGCAACAAAAAAAATGGCTAAAAGATTTGCAAGGAAATAGATCTTAATTTATTCTCCGAGCGCAAAAGGCAAGAAGCTTCGCTTTTTTGCCACACTTAAATAGACTCTTTATGCATTGAAGCGGTCAAGCATAAAGGGAAAGTCAATCGGGTCTATGCGCTTTAGCCTCTAGCCCCAGTGGATCTCAGACCTCTTCTGACCCACAATATTGGAGATACCCCATGAGCGGTAAGCATCCTTTAGTTCAAGCTGTTGAAAATGCTCAGCTTAAACAAGACATCCCAGCTTTTGCACCAGGTGACACAGTAGTTGTCCAAGTAAAAGTAAAAGAAGGCGACCGTGAACGTTTACAGGCGTTTGAAGGCGTTGTAATCGCTAAGAAAAACCGTGGTCTGAACTCTGCGTTCACAGTACGTAAAATTTCTAGCGGTGTTGGCGTTGAGCGTGTATTCCAAACTCACTCTCCAATCGTTGCTAAGATTGAAGTGAAACGTCGTGGTGATGTTCGTCGTGCTAAACTTTACTACCTACGTGAACTTTCTGGTAAAGCTGCACGTATTCGTGAAAAGTTGCCAGCTCGTAAACAAGGTTAATTTTAGCCTTGCTTCCAAGCAAAAAAATGCGCCTTTCGGCGCATTTTTTATGTCTGAATTTTAGGTTTATAAACCTTGCAGTTTTAAACGGTTGGCATGTTGGCGGTAGACATTGACAGGATCCAGTGCAAAAGTCCCTTTGATGCCAAACATCAGGTTAATTTCATCTAAATGATTCCATGGATAATCATCATGGATAGTTTTACCAAATTTTGTAATACACATCGATACGATGCCCTCATTGGCACCTTCCTTATAGGCAGATAATCTATTTAAGGCTTTGATAACCACATCACTTATATCTAAAGCATTGGTTGCAGGCTGATTACCGGTGATTGAATATAGTGCTCTTGATATTTTCCTTCACCACATTTCTTTAAGAATGGTCCCGTATTAAAACGCTGGTTAAATTCGGCTGTTCCTTCCATAGAAGTGCTATGACCGGCTGCCAATGCGCTGTATGGGAACGTTTGTCCATCTAGCCCTTGTGCCCACAGCAGTACATTTCCGAAGGTATTAATTAGTACATTTAGTAGTTCAGCAGTGCCTGTGCTATTCGCTATTTTCATAACATCAGATGCGACAACCGTGCCTTGATTGACACCCTACCATTAGTACCGATGCAATTTGCTTAGACATCACACCCGCAGCATAACGTACCGCATGTGCACCATGACTATGCCCAATTAAATTGAGTTTTTTCGTACTTCTAATGGCTAGGACTTTATGAAGTTGAGCCACATATTGCTCGCCACGTAATTCGCTTAAATGGGGACATACGTATTGCAAAAGCGGTGGAACCATTTCGTGCCAAATCAGGCAGGATTTGATATCAATAATCCATTTCTAAATTTTCTGTTGCTAAGCGATTAAAGCCGAGAAGTCCATGTGCAAAGACAATCGGATATTGGGTTTTTGCATAGCTTGATATGATAAATTTTGTTTCTGCTTGTTGGAGATGAGAGATATTGGCTTGAACATTCAAGGTTGATGTCATGGCTAATAGCATCAATGCAATATTAAGTTTCATAAAGTTCCATTTTAAGAAGATATGAAAAAGCCCTACTCATGTTGACTAGGGCTGATCATACAAATTGCTTTATAAGCCTTGTAGTTTTAACCGGTTGGCATGTTGACGGTAAACATCCACCGGATCTGGAGCAAACAGGTTTTTCAAGCCAAGCACCATATTCACTTCATCTAGATGGTTCCAGTTGTAATTATCACGAATGGTTTTACCGAACTTGGCGTTACAGCGTGATACCAGCCCATCATTTTCTTTGCCACCATCAATGAGCAGGGCAGTGACTTTAAGTGCTGAATCAGGATCAAGCAGGTTCGTGACTTGACCAACACCTGTGAATGAATAGTTGTAAATGCCTTTCTGTTGATAGGCACCTTCACCACAAGCTGTAGTTGGCATACCAATTGGATATTTCTGATTAAATTTCGCAGAGCCTGCCAGGGTTAGACTGCTACCACCCGCCAGAGAGTCATGTGGGAAACTGTTTGGATCCAGACCTTGTGCCCAAGTAATGGCTTTAGATACCAGATTGATTCCCTCCACTAAAGGACCTTGTACAGGTGTTCCTTCTGCTTGCAGGATCAGGTCTGCAACAGGAGAACCTTTATGTGGTGCGCCGACTGAAGTTAGAGAAGCAACCAGAGCCGGTGCTACACCTGCGACATAGCGAATGGTTGGACCGCCGTGAGAATGACCAATCAAGTTGACTTTTTCTGCACCGGTAATCGCCAGAATTTCTTCAACTTGATGTTGAAGTTGTTCACCGCGGATTTCGGAAGAATTGAATGGTGAAACACGGGTTGCCCAGACATTGGCACCGTTACGCGCCAGATCTGGCAGAATCTGGTACCAGTAATCTAAGCCAAACTGATCGGTACCGATCTGAATAAAGCCCGCCATGCCATGTGCAAAAACAATTGGATATTTGGTTTTCGCATAGCTGGAACTGGCTTTTGCAGTGACCTGACTGGCTTGGGTGGATGCCTGAGTGCTGAGACATGAACCCGCCAGCAGCAGACCAGTGATTAGTACTCTACATTTCATTATATTTTCCTCACTTTGTTGTTTTAACCGGATGATCCTCATCCCGTTGTGCAAAGTTCCCTTATCGCAGGAACTCAGTTTTCTATGCTGTTACGGCTATAAAGGTGGTGCTTGATTAAAAAATAAGGGTCAGCCAATCGGGAAACCCACAGCAAAAACTTAAGTGATCTATTATTTTTCCATTACAGCTTTTAGATCATGGTAAGCCAAATAAAAAAAGAATCAGAAAAAAAAGCCTATATTTCACTGGAAATATAGGCACTCGCGTTATAAGCCCTGTAATTTGAGTCGGTTGGCGTGCTGGCGATAGAGAGCAACTGGATCAGGTGCAAACATTCCTTTCAGGCCAAACATCATATTGGCCAGATCAGTATGGTTAAGTTTGTACTGGTCATGGATGACTTTACCCATGAACGCGCTACAACGTGACACCATGCCATCATTGTCTTTATTGCCATACGATAAAGGACCTAACTGCATCAGGATCGTATCAATATCCAGAGCATTGGTGGCTTGGGCTACGCCTGTCCAGGAATAGTAATGAATGCCTTTACTGTCTTGCTGTTTTAAATTTTTATTACAGTTTTCGGTGGAAGCCAGTACACCATCTTTCACCATTTGCTGTGCCACGGTGGCATTAAAGGTATTAGATCCGGTCTGGGTCAGAGATTTCATGGAAGCATCAAAATCAATTTCCAGTTCCGGCTTCAACTGACCGAGTGCAATCAAAGGTCCAACAATATAATCACCTAGAATGTTGAAGGCGGTACGGTTCAGGCTATTGTTCTGGATATCATCTGCGACTTTGGAACCGTGATAGGTGCCTGCCACGCCGGTAATCGAAGCGATATACTGCGGTTGGGTCGCTGCAACATAGAGTACCGTCGGCCCACCATGGGAATGACCAATCAAGTTCAGTTTTTTCTTGCCGGTAATGGCCAGAACATCTTCAACCTGATGAATCAGTTGTTCACCGCGATGCATCGTGGTATTTGCCGGAGACAATTGTGCAGCAAATACGGTCGAACCATTACGAGCCATATCCGGCAGAATCTGATACCAGTAATCCAGTCCGATACTATCGGTACCAATGCGTGACCAGCCTAGCCAGCCATGTACCATCAAGATCGGATATTTGGTTTTGGCATAATCGGACTTGGTCTTTTCGATGACTTGTGTGGCACTTGCCGCTGCCTGGGTTTGTGCAGCAAAGCTTAAGCCCAAAGCCGCTGCTAAAGTCACAGTCAGTAACTGTGCTGTCTTGTTGAAAGTACGCATAACCGTCCCTTTTTAATTTTATCGTTATTCAAGCAATCATTGCTTTTCTAGAGTGATGTAGCCCACACCATCAGACGTTTTAAAATAAAATACGGTCTTAGCCTTGAGTGGCTGAGCCATTTTTCTTTGTAAGTAGCGGTATTTTTTCATTTTAGCTGTCTAAAACCATGTCATTTGGGGACATGTTTGACAGAAGGAAGTTTAATTTTAAGTGTATGTTTTATATACACATGTATTTAAATAAAAAGTCTTTGAAATATTTATAATTTGCTTAAGTAAATTTATGTAAAAGAAAATATTTTGAAACAATCAGAGAAGTAGCTCCTTTAAGTCCAAGTACAAAATTGTCCAAATGGCAGTGATAAAAAAGCCATCAACAGGTGATGGCTTTCAGGCTTAATCTGCGAAGGGTAGCTTACCTCCCTGATCATGTACCTGTTCAAAAGTTTCTACACGTAGGCGCTCTTCCGGTTTTTTGAAATGCTGCGCACGAAGCTCTTGAACTGCTTTTTGCTTGGCACTGTCATTCAGGCCGCTTTGCATGATGCTATCACGCTCATTTAAATAGCTGGTCACACTGGACTTCCAGCTCGTGCGTTTACTATCCAGATTTTCCAGACGTTGTGTGGCTTCAGGACCAACCAGATTTAAACGCATCTGGCGGATTTCTTCAGTCGAGCCACCACGCGCTTTAATATCTGCGGTCAGTTTACGTAAATCTTCTAATTTATTTAACTGCTCCAGATTTTCCTGCCAATCTTCCGGTAACTGCTGAAATAGTTCTTTCAGTTTCTGTGCTTTTTCAGTTTCACTTAAGTTCTTATCTGCCAGAACTGCCATACGGTCCAGCGTATATTCATGATAAGTATCTTCGGTACCAAACAGTCCTTCAATTTCATAATTAGAGAAAAATCGTTTACGCAGATTCTGGGTGCTGGTATAGATACTGCGGTAATAGGCAGGATCTTCCTGATTCAGACCGGCAGGTGGGGTTATTTCACCAAGACTTTGACGATACTGCATATAACGATCCCACAGATCCAGAATCTGGGACAGGGCAGGCTCTTTGTGGTTCTGAGAAATATAGGTCTTAAAGTCCTGCTGAATCTGTTCAATAGTTTTTTCACCGTACTGCGTAATGAAATATTCAAAACAGTTGCGGGTCTGTTCATTCACGATCAGGCGATTACTGCTATCCAGCTGCATCTGACAGTTGATTTCGGTATCCTGCTGGCTGGCACTGGCAAAAAAAGTATTGTTCTGGGCACTGACATTCAGGGCGTTTGCTTCCCTATCTAGTATGGCTGGCTGAGCGCTATCTGGTTCATTCGAAGTCTGCTTTTCATCCTGAGGGGAAAGCCACAGTAACAGCGTGACCAGACACAGGATCACTAAAGCAACAATGATCCATATTTTATATTTCTGCATGTCCTATGCACCTTTATTTTGTTTTTCTTCAATTATTATCAAGAAATGAATCGGCTCAATATGCCATAAATACAGATTGAATAGCATAGAAAAGTTGTAAAACATTGACCAGGGTTTTACCATTGCGCCAACTTAAAAATTGTCTGATTTTTTGCCATGAAATCTTCATCTCCTAAAATTCAGCGTCGTCATATCAGCGGTGTGTTCCTGTTAAATAAGCCTCTAGGCATCAGCTCAAATGCTGCACTGCAAAAAGTACGCTGGCTGTATCGTGCGCAAAAAGCCGGACACACAGGTGCGCTGGATCCATTGGCATCTGGTTTATTGCCAGTCTGTCTGGGAGAAGCGACCAAGTTTTCGCATTATCTGCTGGATTCCACCAAACGTTATCAAACGACTATTTTTCTAGGTCATAGCACGATTACCGGTGATGTCGAGGGGGAAATCCTGCTTGAACAAGCTGTTCCTGAACTGAATGAACAGCTAATCAAGGATACGATTGCCCAATTTGTTGGGGAAATCCAGCAAGTACCACCGATGTATTCAGCGCTTAAAAAAGAAGGTCGTCCGTTGTATGAGCTGGCGCGTAAAGGTATTGAAATTGAGCGTGAAGCGCGTCCAATTACCATTTATGCCATCGAACTTTTATCTTTTACTGAAAATAGCATCACGCTGGACGTGACCTGTTCTAAAGGCACGTATATCCGTGTACTGGGTGAAGATATTGCCAAGGCATTGGGTACTTATGGTCATCTGACTTATTTGCATCGTACGCAAACGGGTCATTTTGACATCATTCCAAGTTATACCATTGAATATCTGGAAAGCCTGAGCGAAGAAGAGCGTGAAGCTTTATTGCTACCGGCTTATGCGCCAGTGCAGCATTTTCCGCAGGTTCAAGCCCCAGAAGGCCGTGCTGAATATTTTAGCCATGGTATGGAAAGTAATATTGACCATCCGGCAGAGCCACAAGTGCTGGTATTTGAGGGTGAGAAATGTCTGGGCTTGGCAGAAATTACCGATCGTAAGCGTCTGGTGCCGAAGCGTGTGTTAAATCTCTAGTAGATATTAAGAGAAAGTTGATATGGACATCGAGATCATCATCAGTCTGATTGGCTTTGCCTTTATGGCAGGGGCAATTGATGCCGCCGTCGGTGGTGGTGGTCTGATCCAGATTCCAGCGATTATGAGCAGCCTACCGCATCTGCAGCCAGCGACCGTGTTCGGCACCAATAAGCTGGCTTCCATTTTCGGCACAGCCTCTGCGGCACTTTCCTATTTGCGACAGGTAAAATTGCCGTGGGCTTTGCTCGGCGTGGTTGCCTTATGTAGCTATATCAGTTCTTTTGCTGGCGCGGCCAGTGTCACGCTAATTCCGGTCGATATTCTCAAGCCTTTTGTGCTGGTCATGCTGATCGTGATCGCGGTCTATACTTTCATGGAAAAACAGTTCGGCCGGGTACATGTCGAGCAAAAATTGACACGGAAAATGCTGATGTTCGCTGCCATTGGTAGCTTGATGATCGGGTTTTATGACGGAATTTTTGGTCCGGGCACGGGCAGTTTCTTTATATTTTTCTTTATCCGTTATCTGAGCGTGGATTTTTTACATGCGTCAGCACTTTCGAAAATTGCCAATTTCACTACGAATCTGGCTGCACTGAGTTTCTTTATTCCAACAGGTCATGTGCTGTTTATGGTTGGTGCCATGATGGCGGTGGCGAATATTGCAGGCTCGATTGTTGGGGTGAAACTGGCCTTTAAATATGGCAGTGGTTTTATCCGGATTCTGTTTCTCATACTGGTCAGTTTACTAATCTGCCGGATGGCCTATCAGATGTTTTTGATTTAAAAAATAGATGTAAACCATTCTCGATATTAAAGTTTTTTATACAATTTCTACTTATAAAACCTCCTGAATCCAAGCCATTTCCTCTTTATGATGCAAAAAGGCATGACAAAAACAGGAGAAAAATTACATGACCACCATTTTTGAAGCACTCAGGGAAAGTCATGAAATTCAGCGTGATCTCGCTGAAAAATTATTACAAACTTCCGGGGATACGGCAGAACGCCGTGAGTTGTTCAAGCAACTTAAAAACGAACTCTTTGCCCATGAAACCGCAGAAGACCGCTATTTCTATATTCCATTGATGATGACTGATTCGGGATTGAATATTACCCGTCATGCCTTGGCAGAACATCATGAAATGGATGAGATGATTGAAGAGCTGACTGCAACCGAATTTAGTAATCCGGGCTGGATTGCGATTGCCAAAAGACTTTCAGAAAAGGTTCATCATCACTTAAAAGAAGAAGAACATGGCTTCTTTCAGCAGGCAGGTAAAATTCTTGGAGAAGAGCAAAAGACCGCTTTAGCTGTGCAGTACAAGAATGAATATCAGCGTTATAAAGACATGAAAAAAGACATGCTGGTACAAAGTTAAGTTTTAAATTCAAAAACTATATTGCAAAAAAAGATGGCTGAACAGCCATCTTTTTTAAGAGATATTTAAGCTGTTTTTGCCTTCCTGGCCTGACGTGCAGCACGCAATGTGACCCCGACGGAAGCCAGCATAATACAGGCCAAAGCAATCCATTGTAATACGCCGATACGTTCACCAAGCAGGATAAAACCGGTTAAGGCTGCCAGCGCAGGAGAAAGGCTGGACAGGGTGCCATAGCTCATCTTGTTCAGCTGTTTAAGTGCTTTCAGATCCAGTGCATAGGGAATTGCTGTTGCCAGAATTGCAATGGTAATGGCTTTGCCCCAATGTTGGGTATCGAGGACTGCTGCAGCATTGTGATATAGTCCGAATGGAAGTAAACATAGCGCAGAAATACTGATGGCAATGGTCAGGGCATGCATACCCATATTCTGCTGTACCACACGCTGACCAAAGAAAATATAGAAGGCCCAGCATAGACCAGCACCTAATGCACAGGCAGCACCCAGCAGGTCAAACTGATGATTGGCAGCTTGTCCCCATGGCACCATCAATGCGATTCCTAAAATGGCCAGAATTACCCAGATATAATCACTGCGATTTTTAATCGATAACAGTGCCAGCCCTAGCGGTCCTACAAATTCCAGGCCGACTGCAATCCCTTGAGGCAGTCTGCCCAGTGACATATAAAACAGGATATTCATCAGGCCCAGTGCTGCACTGTAGCAGAGTAAATCTTTCCATTTGAGATAGGGCAGTCGCGAGATAATTTTCCAGGAACGGAACATCACACAGACAATAATGGCGGCAAAACATAGACGCAAAATGGTTACTGTCAGCGGGTCCAGTACAGTAAATAATTGCTTCGCAAAGGATGCACTGATCTGGTATGAAGTCATGGATAAAACCATGTACAACACAGCAAGGAGTTGGGCGTTTGGCATGGGAGTTTGATATGCCAGGCAGGCACAGAATTCAGGTCAGGGAGAAAGGCAGATTATAGCAAACTGGCTAATTTTTGATGAGTAGGCGGAGAGAATATTTTGTGAACCGTTGCCTTAAATTTAAAGCAAATGAATTTAAATTTTTAAGCTCCATAAATGACCAGAAAATTTTAAATTCAAAGTGTAAAAATCACTGCGCAAAACTTTGAATTTAAAAATTCCTACAGTACAAAATAATTAATGATTTAAATATTTTTATTTTTGCGCTTTTGCATGGTCACCGTGCAGCCAATTGAAGCGCTAATGATTGTGCCTAGTGCCAGCCATTGGGTCCACAATAAAGTTTCACCCAAAAAGATAAAACCGGAAAATGCTGCAATTGCAGGTTCCAGACTCATCAAGGTTCCAAAACTCAAAGCGGTTAAATTTCTAAGTGCAATCATTTCCAGGGTAAAGGGCAGTGCACTGGCCAATATTGCCAGAGCTAAAAAGTACATCAGGCTGATCGGTTCGAAAGTATGAGCTGGCATTCCTGCAAAGAGTGCAATTGGCATCAGTACCAGCATACCGACAAACATGCCTAAGCACACGGTATGGTTGCCGGAAACCCCGGAAGGCTTCTGTCCCGCGACGATATACAGTGCCCAGCAGGCACCTGCACTCAAGGCAAATAGAATACCAATCGGATCAAGCGGCTGTGCGGCCTGATCAAAGGGAAACAGCAGCACCAGCCCTAGAATTGCCAGTCCGACCCAGATAAAATCAAACTTCTGCCGGGCATGAAAAAGCGCCACACTGAGTGGCCCAATAAATTCAAAAGAAACTGCAATACCAAGTGGCAGGCGATCAATCGCCAGATAGAACAGCATATTCATGCCAGCCAGCGCTAAGCCATAACTGATAATCGCTGACCATTTCACCTGACGGAAATTGATTTGCCAGATTTTAAAAATCAACGCCAACACGGCTGCACCTAAGAGTAGGCGCATGGCTGAAACTGTCAGAATCGGGAACTGGCCAAACAGATATTTGGCAAAGGAACCACTGCTTTGCATGCTGATCATGGCGATCAGCAAAATCAGTGGCGCTTGCACCATCGGTGCAATTTTAAAATCTGGCATGACTAAATTTGGCTTCGAAGTAATCGAATACTGCGCACAGGAGCGGACTGTACTCAGGGAAAATAAATCCCTAAAAAATAAAAAAACCGCAGACCGAAGCCTGCGGTTTTTTCAGTAGTTGAATTAGAATAATACGCGTACGCGAATCGTGCCTTCAACTTCGTGTAGCGTATCAAGTGCTTCTTTAGATGCAGTCGCATCTACATCCATCACGAGGTAACCGACATCGCCTTTAGTCATCAGTGACTGACCAGAGATGTTGATGCCGTGTTCAGCAAACAGATTGTTAATCTTAGACAGAACACCCGGGATGTTTTTGTGGATGTGAAGCAGACGGTGTTTGCCTTCAGTCAATGGAAGCGCAATTTCTGGGAAGTTCACCGCAGAAAGTGTCATACCTTTGTCAGAATAAGCTACGAATTTTTCAGCAACTTCCAAACCAATATTCGCCTGAGCTTCCATAGTAGAACCGCCCACGTGTGGAGTCAGAATCACGTTTGGAATGTTACGCAGTGGAGAAACGAATTCTTCACCGTTCGCTTTCGGCTCTTTCGGGAATACGTCAACCGCGGCACCTGCAAGGTGACCTGCTTTCAGTGCATCCGCCAAGTCTTCGATCACAACACAGGTACCACGTGCCGCGTTAATGAAGATAGAACCTTCTTTCATTTGCGCGAACTGGTCTTTGGTCATGAAGTTACGTGTAGACGGAACATCTGGCACGTGTAGAGATACCACGTCAGCATTTGCCAAAAGTTCACCTAATGAACCGACCTGACGTGCATTACCTAAAGGCAATTTAGTCACTGTATCGAAGTAGATGACTTTCATACCCATGCTTTCAGCAAGCACAGAAAGTTGTGAGCCGATTGAACCGTAACCTACGATACCTAAAGTCTTACCACGTGTTTCGAATGAACCTACAGCAGATTTGTTCCAGCCGCCTGCATGTGTATCTGTCGATTTTTCAGGTACACGGCGAAGAAGAAGAATTGCTTCAGCAAGTACAAGTTCAGCAACCGAACGAGTATTTGAATAGGGTGCGTTGAATACCGGAATACCACGACGCATTGCTGCATCCAGATTTACCTGGTTGGTACCGATACAGAAACATCCTACCGCGATCAGTTTGTTCGCAGCTTCAAACACTTCTTCAGTGAGCTGAGTACGGGAACGGATACCAATAAAGTGCGCATCTTTGATCGCTTCTTTCAGTGCTTCACCCTCAAGCGCCGTTTTGCGATAGTCGATGTTGGTATATCCAGCTGCATTCAATGTGTCGATTGCGTTCTGGTGAACGCCTTCTAGCAATAGAAAACGGATTTTATCTTTAGGTAGAGATAGATGTTGGCTCATTACGGCTCCGCTACAAAGGCCAAATTTAGTCGCGGTATAATAGCATAGGAAAGTACCTGATTTACATTTCCTTCGTGACGTGAATATCAGGTATTTTTGCAAGTGATATTGGTGAAAATGATGATTCTGGTTGAATTAAACTATCATTTTCAAAGGTATATTAGCTAAATTGTCATTTTTTCAGGGAATCGCCTAAAAATAGCTTATAATATTGCGCCATGCTTTTAAAGCAGCCCGTTTTGATGCTTTAATGGTCATGTATCGTCTGAATTTCATACAGGCCTTGATGCCTGAAAAATATGCAAATAAACAGACGACCTTTCTCTTGTTTACTTCATGCTAGGTCTGCAAACGATGAATGCTCCAGTCGCTTTAACCCCTGAGTTATTGACCCAATTGACTGCAATTGTAGGTGAAAACCGTATTAAAACCGATACGGACAGCCTCCAGAATTGGGGTCGCGATCATACTAAGCACTTTGATCCAAACCCGTCAGTCATCGTTTTCCCATCAACCACTGAGCAGGTTCAAGACATCGTAAAATTGGCGAACCAATTTAACGTTGCAGTGACACCATCAGGTGGTCGTACTGGTCTTTCGGCAGGTGCAGTGGCTGCCAACGGCGAGATCGTAGTCAGCATGGACAAGATGAACCAGATTCTGGAATTCTTCCCGGCAGACCGTATGGTACGCGTGCAGGCAGGTGTCGTGACTGAACAGTTGCAAAACTATGCTGAAGAACAGGGGATGTATTATCCAGTCGACTTTGCTTCAGCAGGTTCATCGCAAATTGGCGGTAACATCGGGACTAATGCTGGCGGCATTAAAGTGATTAAATATGGCATGACCCGTAACTGGGTGCTTGGCCTGACTGTGGTGACGGGTAAAGGTGATGTATTACGTCTGAACAAGGGCATGATCAAGAATGCAACCGGTTATGCGCTTCAACATTTATTTATTGGTGGTGAAGGCACGCTGGGTCTGGTGACGGAAGCGGAAATCAAGCTTGAACGTCAGCCACAAGACCTGCAAGTGATGGTACTGGGTGTGCCTGACTTTGAAGCAGTGATGCCAGTGCTCCACGCTTTCCAGGCAAAAATTGATTTAACAGCGTTCGAGTTCTTTGGTGAACTGGCAATGCAAAAAGTCCTGGCCAATGGACATGTACAGCGCCCATTTGAAACTGAATGCCCATTCTATGTATTGCTTGAGTTTGAAGCGCCATTTGAGCCGATTATGGACAAGGCGATGGAAATCTTTGAACACTGTATGGAACAGGGTTGGGTGCTGGACGGTGTGATGAGCCAGAGTCTGGATCAGGTGGAAAGTTTGTGGCGTTTACGTGAAGACATCTCTGAGTCAATCGCGCCGTTTATTCCATACAAAAATGACATTTCAGTTCTAATCACGCACGTTCCTGCATTTATTAAGGAAATTGATGCGATTGTTTCTGAGAACTATCCTGACTTTGAGATCTGCTGGTTCGGTCATATCGGTGACGGTAACTTACACCTAAACATCTTAAAACCTGCTGATTTGTCTAAAGATGAATTCTTTGCCAAATGTCAGGTCGTAAACAAGTATGTGTTTGATACCGTGAAAAAATATGACGGTTCAATTTCTGCGGAACATGGTGTAGGTATGACCAAAAAGCCATATCTTGAATATTCACGTTCAGCTGAAGAAATCGAATATATGAAAGCCCTGAAAAAAGTGTTCGATCCGAAAGGCATCATGAACCCGGGTAAATTATTCGATCTTTAATCTGGTCAAATTTACAAAAGCGCATCGAAAGGTGCGCTTTTTTTATTGTTGTGTAATCGTACTTACATTGTCTCAATAGTCGGTAAAAAGAAAGCCCGGCATCATAGTTTTTGATAATAAAGACAACAATGGAAACAAGACCATGCTACGAATAATTTTATTGGCAACTTTGACTTTGGGTGTGGCTGTAACAGGTGGTTGTGCAACGACGCAGGATACAATTTTTAAATTACAGTCACCAGATACCCCACTAGAGCAGGTTTTAAAATTGCGCCCTGAACTGCGTGAGAACCTTGCAACAGTGGAACTACGTCAATTCTTTAATAATGTAGAGTCACCTACTGCAGGTCAGGTGAAAGTGACAGAAACCGGGCTGAAAGATGATTCGGTAAAAGCCATTCAAACCATTTATCACTTTAAGCTGGATGGTCGTCAGTGGGAGCTGGTCAATACTCAGAAAGCTTATCAATGCTTGCGGGGAAATGATAAGAAAAAATTCCAGCAAGAGCCGTGTCCATAATATTGTTTGCTCTTTAAACAGGTCTTAGTTAAAAGCGTATTTTAAGGATGCGCTTTTTTCTTTTTTTAAGAATGGCTTAATTTATTTTAAATTTATAAATACGCAACTTATAGAAGTTATTAAATAGTTATATTTAGATAGACTTAACCCAAAAAGCTTTAAACAATAAACTCTGCTACACTTTGCTAAATTTTTCCAAATTCAGCTCTTTTAAAATTCTAAAAAGAGTAAATGAGCCTTAACTCTTCCATGCAAAATATTCAAACGACAAAACTCACCCGTGCCACCATTATGTTCCCATTGGCGCTGGTACTGTTTGAGTTCTCCGTCTATATCGGCAATGACCTGGTACAACCCGCCATGCTCGCTATTACCAAAGAGTTTGGTGTGAGCAGTACCTGGGCGCCGTCGTCCATGTCTTTTTATTTATTGGGTGGGGCATTTATTGCGGCTGTGCTTGGCCCTTTATCTGATCGACTCAGTCGTAAAACCGTATTACTTGGCGGTGTGGCTTTCTTTGTTATAACTTGTCTGGCAATTCTGTTTGCTCCGAATATTGAAAGCTTTATTGCACTGCGCTTTTTACAAGGCTTCGGCCTATCTGTGATCGGTGCAGTAGGTTATGCCGCAATTCAAGAAACCTTTGAAGAACGTGATGCCATTAAAGTTATGGCACTCATGGCAAATGTGTCTTTGCTCGCGCCATTGTTGGGGCCTGTGCTCGGTGCCTTTATGATTGAGCATGTATCCTGGCATTGGGGTTTTATCGGGATTGCCTTCTTGGCTTTTTTGAGCTGGTTTGGTCTTAAAGCCAAAATGCCTGACCCTCAAATCAGTCGGGTTAAACAGCCGCTGAGTTATGTCTGGGATGACTTCAAAGAAGTACTAAAGAATAAGCGCTTTGTGACACTAACCATGTCATTGCCCACCATCTGCATGCCGTTAATGTTGTGGATTGCATTATCCCCAGTTATGCTGGTCGAGCATTTGGGCCTGACCAGTATGCAGTATGGTTTGGCCCAGATTCCAGTTTTGGGCGGCCTGATAGCAGGTAATCTGGTCTTGCTAAAAATCATCGACAAAATGCCATTAGGTCATACCGTCATCCGTGCCGTCCCGCTGATGTTTATTGGGACATTGGTCATCGTCGCGGGGCTGTTTATTCCAGAATATTTTGTACACTGCCTGATTCTGGGCATGACTCTAATCAGTTTCGGTGAAGGCTTGAGTTTTTCGGTTATTTACCGTTTTGCTTTGATGTCTTCTGAAGTGTCTAAGGGCACCGTAGCGGCTGCATTATCTGTACTAATGATGCTGAGCTTCTTCGCTGTGATTGAACTGGTACGGGTGATTTATGAAGCTTATAATATTGGGGGTTATAGTATTTCTTGTGCTGTGCTGATTGCACTGTGGTTTGGCATTCCAAGAGCATGTTTAAAAACACTGATAGCAGAAAGAAAGGAAAGAGGGGAGTTTTAAGCCTCTCCTTTTTAAATTTTTATATAAATGAAGGTATTTACTTTATATCCCTTTGATAAAATGTATTGAATGTTCTCTCTCCCTCTGCGAGAGAGTTAGAGAGAGGGAAATATTAATAAAATAATCTTCCCCTTGTGCTGCAGTACTGCTCATCTCCTAAAAGGAGAGGGAATGTCCATTACCATTTGATAATGATTGCAATCCCAAAATTAAGCTTCAGCCGGCTGCTCCAGCTTTTTTAATTTCATATCAAAGATAAATGGCCCAAATGGCAGAATTGAAGCGATCAGGCCCATAATAAACATACTGAGTGCCCATTTCTGTTTTTCACATACCGCAAACAGCACTACTATAAAAAGAATAAATAACACGCCATGCCCCATGCCGATATATTTCACCAAAACAGGATTGTCCATCATGTACTTCACCGGCATGGCAATAAATAACAACAGCAGGAAAGAAATACCTTCAATCAGGCCAATAAGGCGTAGGGTTTTGATGTTCATAAGCAAGTCAGAATATTTGGAAACTCTACGAGTGTAGCCGATATAAGTAGCAGAATAAATAGGCTTTATAACTATAAGTAATTGTATTTAAAATAAATAATTCAGAGTTGTATGGTTGGTTTTAGCTGTGTTTTTATATTGGTAAAATGATCTGTATGATTTATAAGATATAAAAAAGCACCTCCGGGAAGGTGCTTTGCTGTATTCAATGAATTAGATCACGCCACAGGCAATACGGTCACCACCACCGCCAAGTGGTTTAGGTGAATCAGAGTAGTTATCACCACCAGCATGAACCATGATGGCACGGCCTTGAACATCAGCCAGCTTTAAGCGTGGTGCAACCACAGTCACTTTCGCAGTACCATCAGCAGCTACTTTCAGCGCTGGCAAGTCACCGAGGTGACCACTCATTGGCGTACCGTGATTCGGTGCCTGATTGGTATTCAGGTGACCGCCCGCAGCAATTGCAGCGCCGACTTTACCGTCTTTTTCAGCAGGAGCACATGAACCATTTTCATGAATATGGAAACCACGTTCACCCGCAGGCAAGTTGCTTAAATTGGTACGAATCACCAGTCCTGCCGGGCTATCAGCCAGGTAAACCATACCAATCGACTGACCCACACCTTGTGGAGATACAGCATTTACCGTAACCGCTTTCATATTGTCGATACTTGGTTGAGTCGAGGAGGTTGCACAACCAGTGAACAGGGCCGCACTGATAATACCCAGTGCAGATAACTTGAACATTGATGACTTAAACAATGCAGACATGATATGGCATCCCATACTTATTTTGATTTTGTGTCCTCATTGAAACAGAGAATTTATGACAATTCTATATGGATTAAGCACTTAAATGTTTTAGCTTTGTAATGCGATATAAGCGCTGCCAACACCACTTAAAGTGACGATGTTGGTGGATCTTTCTTTTCTTCTTCCAGATCATAGGCCAGCGTGGCTTTCGGCATCATTAGCGGTTCATTCTGGCCATTTTCATGCAGCCATTCACGCCAGATTGCCAGTAGTACAGCCAGAATCACTGGACCGATAAATACCCCAATCAGACCGAAGCTGGCAATACCGCCAAGTACACCAAACATGATCAGCAGGAATGGAATCTGGGTTGCGCCGGAAATGACCAATGGACGAATTACATTATCGGCCGTGCTGACGATACAGACGCCCCATGCCATCACGCCAATCGCTTCGATAGTTTGACCTTGTGAAAATAGCCAGAGGGATACTGCACCATACGCCATAGGTGGGCCAAACGGAATCAGGGCAAAAATAAAAGTAATAATGGTCAGAACCATCGGGTTTGGCACACCTGCGACAAAGTAACTTACACCCGCAAGGAGGGCCTGTGCAATTGCAGTCAGTCCAACACCATAGACCACGGCACGCGTGGTATCAGAAATGGTATCCAGATAATGATGCACACGTGGACCAATCACTTTTTCTAAGGCTTTGCTGACCTGTTTCAGAATGATTTCGCCATCACGGTAGAAAAAGAACAAAGACAGCATCGCAAAACCTAACTTAATCAGGTTTTTGCTGATTTCATTAAATACCACTTTACCGTAGTTCAGGTGCCCCTGAATCCAGATGGAAATATTCTGGACAATGCTGTTTGGGTCGTTATTGATATCACGCAAGGTACGGGAAATTTCCTTACCTACAAGGGGCAGATTACGAATAAAGTCTGGAACATTGAGATGACCAGAAAAGACCTGTTTCTGTAATTCGTAATACAGGCTACGACCTTCATGTTGCAGCAGGAAGATGGCAAATGTTAGTGGAATACCGACCACCAGCGTTACCATAATCATCATGATAATCGCACTCAGGTTCGGTCTTGAACCGACAGAGCGTTTGATAGACTGATACAGAGGCCAAGTCATATAGGCAATAATGGCTGCCCAAACTACAGGTACAATAAAGTATTTGAGTACATTAAAACTCAAATAAAGCAGGATAAAAAATAATCCAAACAATAAAACTTTTTGTAATGTAGGCGCGTATTGTTGCACTGAATTCAATGACTCATTCCTTAGGTCTGTCAGGCATATTAACTGAAAAAAAGCCGGGCGCAAATGTACACTGACAAAGTTATACGGATTCTTTTATCAAAAAAAAGATATCGTACGCTGCGAGTTTAGAACCATTGGGCTGGATCATCGATAATGGCATTTAATACAGGTTGCCATTGTGCCTGCATTTCCCGGTACATTTTTTGTGGTTTATCGAAAATCGACAGACCTTCCATCGCCAGACGTCCATACGGTGCACGTTCAGAAATCCATGCCACCGGCTGCTGTTCAATACGGTCAAAGAACTGCTGAATTTCCTGATTCGATGCTGCATTCGGCCTGTTACGATTTGCCAGAAGCAGAATCTGGACTTTACCTTTACGAATCCGCTTGATTTCCTGAAGATGTTTCAGAAAACGGCGGGTCGAATCGATATCAAAAAATGAAGGCTGTAAAGGAATGATAATGGCATGTGCTTCACTGACCAGTTGTTCCGCATGCTCACCATTTAAAGCGCCTGGCGCATCAATGATCAGGTATTCGATTTTCTTGGGTGCATCGCCAATAGATTTGGTACTACGCCAGTCCAGACTCTGAATCGGAGCAGCATTTTCAGGGCGATGTTTTAGCCATTGCAGTGCAGATTTCTGGTTATCGGCATCAGCAA
Source organism: Acinetobacter sp. VT 511 (assembly GCF_001077515.1). Lineage (NCBI taxonomy): Bacteria > Pseudomonadati > Pseudomonadota > Gammaproteobacteria > Moraxellales > Moraxellaceae > Acinetobacter > Acinetobacter sp. VT 511. The sequence goes on from NZ_LFRE01000059.1 coordinate 179,077, forward strand.
GCGCAACCTTGTAACCTTTTTGGGCCAGTGCTGATGCTAGGCTGATGGCAGTCATTGTCTTGCCACAACCACCTTTCTGATTTGCAACTAAAATTGTTTTCATGAGTGGGGGTGATTTATTTATGTACATTGCTAGCATATCATTCTTTTCTGATCGGCAGATGGCGGAAAACCTCGACTTCAGTCGAATCTAACCATAACTTAAGTGAAAATTAAGGAAGATTGAATGTCCATATGGATGGCAATGTTAATAGGAGCGTGTATCGGGATTGTGCTAACCACACTCATTCTGGGGCAAAGCCGTAATGGCCGCATCAAGGCAGAATATGAACAGTATATTGCCGAGCTGGAATTGGAACATCAGCAGGCTCTGACGGCCGCCCAGAAGCGTAGCGTAAATACCAGCCGTGCTGTACTCAAGGGGAAAATGGCCGAACAGTTAGCACCGATTATGCCTGAATTTCAGTATTTACCCAGTGATGCCAAGTTCCTGGGTGATCCGGTAGATTATGTAGTTTTTGATGGTTATACCGACTTCCGTGATGGTGATGGTCTGGCCGAAGATATTGAAGTGGTGCTGATTGATATCAAGAGTGGTGGCGCAAGGCTGAGCAAAGGGCAACAGGCAATTGCCCGGGCAATTCAGGAAGGACGGGTACGCTTTGAAACCATCCGTATCGATTTTGAAGAATTCGAGGATTAGGAAAAGATCATATGGATAAATTACTGATCACCGCAGCACTATTCGCATTTGGGATCTGGGTCTGGTCAGAGTATTTTCGCGCTATCCCTCATCTGGAAGAAAGCGGCGTTCTCAAGAATTTTAAGGTAGAAGCGGTGCAGCCTGTTTCAGCAACGTATACAGTGCTGGATAAATCGTTTATCAAACCAAACCGTCGGGTCTTGCATCAGGCCAGTCCCTTTGTGGGCAGTTTTAATGATCTGGCCTATGTCAGTAATATTGATATCTTGCTGGCGATTCAGCCTTTGCCCACTACTATGCAGGCTAAACTGCAGCTCGATCAGCCAAAACGCTGCTTCCAGATTGAAGGTACAATCAATACAGCGGAGCAGGAAGCCATTAAAACCCATGTACAGCACTTTAGCCTGATTGCCGCCAATGAAAATATTGCCAATCAGATTCGCCGTCTGAAATCAGGGCAGCAGGTTCATCTTCAGGGTAACATTGTCACTGTACAGTCGGGTACTACAGGTCAGGCTTTTCAGGCAGGAATCGGGTCGAAACATCGCGCCCAATGTCAGTTGCTTAAAGTGCATGCTATTCAGGTGAATTGATTTTATTTAATGCATCAAACAGGCTTACGTGCCCGGGCCAGCAACATACGCTGTCCAATACTTGGAATACCAGCGGCATCGACATATTTTACTTCATCCAGTTCAAAACCAGCTTCAAGTAAAGCAGTTTCAATATCCCGATCAAGATGGCAGCCATCCGCGACTTTTTTCTGAATCGGGGTCAATAAATGCTGTAAACGTTGTATGTTCAGATTCTGCCGATTCAGTACATGTTCTGCTACATGCAAAGTTCCACCCGGCATCAGTACCCGATAAATCTCCTTCAGGCTTTGATACAGATCAGGAATACTGCAGAGAGTCCAGGTTGAAACTACATTTTCCAGCTGATCACGATCAAAAGGTAATGCTTCAGCACTGGCAAGAATGTGCTCAACCACAAAAGGCGTCGTCTGAATCCGCTCTTGGCCTAATTTAAAAATTTCGAGATTAGGCTCTAAGGCATAGACGGTATGGACGCCTTGATAGAAGGGTAGATTCAGCCCGGTACCGAAACCGATTTCCAGAACTTCACCAGAAACCCCAAGTAGCAGTTCACGGCGCAGATCCATGAGTGATGCGGTTTGCATGACCTGATTTAGCAGATGCGGGAAAATGTGTTTTTGATAAAGTTTATACAGCATGATTTTAGGTTCAATTTATTGCTGGATTGCGCTTAGCTTAACCGAAAATTCCTCGGTAAATATAATTTTTAGTACGACTCATTCATAGCACATTGTTACCAATTTCAACTATTTCCTTCATAAGTTCGCGCTAAGATATTTGGTAAACAGATGAACTGAGATGGTTGGGATAAAAGCAAGATGAGGTTGAAAAGCATGAAGCATATTGCCCTGTGTCTGGGTCTGATGTTACCGGTGCTGTCACAAGCATCCGTAGAACATAATATTGCCAAAGGCTTGCCACCCGTGGCAAAAGGCCAGTCAATTTCGGTATTGCAGCCGTTTAAAGGTGATTTCCGGATCTTGGGTTCAAAAATTTATAATAATGATCCGCAGGCCAAATTTTCTCCAATTGATTATGCAGTAAGTTGGGGACTATTTGCTGAACCGGAAATTGCCCGGCATATCACGGTAAACCAGTATGACCGCTATCTGAACTGGAAAATGGATCGTATTCCAGTGCCTAAAGCACAAGCCATGCAGATGGTATCCAATATGCATATCATTCCTGCCAATCCGCAGATTGCCAAAGCCATTAAACAGGTCAAACGTGGTGATCTGGTCCGTTTGAAAGGCGAGCTGGTTGAAGTGCGAGATAAAGATCTGGTATGGACCTCATCATTGACTCCGACCGATACAGGTGATGGCGCGTGTGAAGTGTTTCGTGTTAATTCAATTCAGTGGATTGAAAAGGTACAACGTAGTTAGTGATAAAAGTTCATTCATGGCAATTTATAGGAAAAGAAAACCGCTCAAAGGAGCGGTTTTTTTATAGCTTGATTGAGCATTTATTTAGCAGCTAGCGCTTCGCCTTCAAACTGAATCCCATCCCAGCCATTGAGCATGAACTGACGGATATTCTGGTGGTCGGTCGCTTCAGGCGTTGCCAGTACTGCGGCATAGTGTTCAGCAAACAGACTCAAAGTTTGCGCCTGATCCAGACCATTCAATTTAGCAAAAGAGAATACTTTTGCACTACCCTGGTTTTCAGTAGCGGCATTGGCTTGTTGACCATTTTTAAAAGCTGTTGGTGTGTGCTGATAGCGTGCATCAATGAATGCAATTACATCAGCAAATTTTGCTTCGCCAGCAGCCAATTGAGCCAGTAATTCCTGAGCCATGGGGTTTCCCTCTAGAACTTAAATAAATATGAATGGTGTCGAATATACCAATTTTTTGGCAAAGATCCATGTTCATTGTGCAATTTTAGGTGCATGATGTTATTCATTATTCTCGCCCAATATAAGGGCTGATGACGTATTCAGGATTGAAGGATAACGGAGAGGACATGAACTGGCTTTTGGTGGCAATGGGCGGCGCAATCGGGGCGACACTGCGTTATGCAACAGGCATGCTGATTTTCAAGCCGCAGATGTTATTTCCTTGGCCGACCTGGTGGATCAATATTATCGGTTGTTTATGTGCGGGGATCTTCTTTGCCTTTAGCCAGAAATACAGCTTTCTACAGAATGAAGCACGGCTGTTATTTATGGTGGGGATCTTGGGTGGTTTTACTACTTTTTCCAGTTTTGGTTTGGAAACTTTTCAGCTGCTTAAACAGGGAGCGCTAACAATTGCTATCAGTTATGTCGTATCCAGTGTGATTGTCGGTGTACTGCTGCTGGGAATTGGTTTCTATCTGACTCAGCTGGCTTTAGCGCAGGCATAAAAAAGTCAGGAAACTAGGGAGATTTCCTGACAATAGAGGATTTAGAAATGAGACATTAAGGTTTAACTGCGTTTAAAGCGTGCAAAACGTTTATTGAAGCTTGCTACGCGGCCTTCATTACTGGTTTGACGCTGTTCACCGGTATAGAAGGGGTGAGACGCACTTGAAATATCGAGAGTGACATAAGGGTAAGTTTTGCCTTCGTATTCACGGGTCTGGCTGGAATTCATGGTGCTGCCAATAATGAAATAAACATCGGCATTGGTATCATGAAATAGTACTTCACGATACTCTGGATGGATATCTGGACGCATATTTTTTACCTTGCTTGAACAACAATGATTAGATTTAATGTTATGTTATAATATAACAATATTATTTTCAATATAAGCCGGGTAACGATGTGTATCCAGGTGTAACTCTTGTTAAAGCTTAGGCACGTTTCGGTACCAGCTCCTCAAATACATCACTGAGATCATCTTTAACTTTTAAATGAATCAGGTTCCAGTATTGTCCTGAAATGGTCCGGTTTACCATCAACGTATCTGGAGAAGGTTTAAATACGTCCCAATATTTCAAGGATGGCTTGATCAGCTCTATACCGTCATGGTGCGCCGAGTTTTCCTCAAAATCATAATAGCCATTTAGTGGGCGTAACAGTACTTCCAGCCACTGTTCATACAGTTCCTGAGGGAATTTTCCAAGTTCTGTAAGTGACTTAAGCGAGTCTAGCTGCTGCTCGATCATCGGAATATTCTGTTCCCGAGCTGCATGTACTAACTCTCTAAAATGACCAATCACTTCAGTAGATAAAGTTTTTACACCACCGAAATCGTAAATAATCACTGTGCCATCTTCACGGAAGGCGAAGTTACCCGGATGCGGGTCACAGTGGAAACGACGCAGATAGAAAATTTCCTGGCCAATGGCACGGAACAGGCGACGGCCCAGATCATTACGGATTTCCACCGGCCAAGTACTGGCAGTTTCAATGCTTTCACCATGTTCCAGACTTAAAGTCAGAATATGCCGTGACGAATAATCCGGATAGACTTGTGGAATTACAATCTTGCTATCCAGTGTTTCGTGGAAAGCACGAGCAACCTCTAAATTTTGTGCTTCGATTTCATAGTTCAGCTCATCGTCCAGACTGTGCTGAATTTCCTTAAACAGCTGATCTTGCAGTTTACGGTCAATTTTCAATACCCCCATCAGACGTAACGCCAGACGGACCTGTTTTAGGTCGCTTTCACAAGCTTCTTCTACACCCGGATATTGCACTTTCACCACGACTTGCTGACCATTCGGCAAGGTGGCTTTATGCACCTGACCAATCGAGGCAGCCGCAAAAGGTTTAGGTTCAAAATCCTGGAAAATCTGCTCCAGCGGTTTGCCAAGCTCTTTTTCAACCTGTGCTTTAATCACATTAAACGGCATGGCTGGCGCCTGACGTTGCAACTTGGAAATGGCACGTGCGACTTCAGGCGGAAAAATATCTTTATATTGAGAAGCGATCTGACCGACTTTCATCACTGCGCCTTTCATTTCTCCAAGGGTATCGGCAATCTGTACACCAATATCCTGAAAAAGTTTGCTGCGCGCTGCATTTTTCTGCTCTTCGTCGGCAGTTAAATTTTTAATAGAATTTGATAATGTTTTGCTGGCGATACTTGCTGTCATACCGGCAAGTTTCATAAAGCGACGACCGGGTGTGCTAGCCGTTTTTGCCATGCGGAATTCCTCAAAATCATCTTTTTAATGCTGTCTTTGATCATAGGCGACAAAGGCGTAAATGCCTATAACTAATTGTAGAGGTTGTGTTGCCAGCCCAATCTCATACTTTACAATTTCTTCAATAATCTTCCAAAAACTGTGCCAATACCGCTTTGATTCATTATTTAGAGTGATTGGGTTCACCATTAATTCTGAGTTTTTATGCATTGATGAGATTAGAATAGTCAGCATGATTTAAGCTAAGACTATTCCATGAAAGTTTATCGTTATTTTACCGGTAAGGATGATGTGCATTTTTGTGCCCGTGTCACCAAGGCATTAAATGAAGGCTATGAACTGTATGGTTCACCAACCATGACTTTTAATGGAACAGAAGTGATTGTGGGCCAGGTCGTCATTAAAGAAGTAGCAGATGAGTCTGAGATTCCACAGGGTTTAAAAGCAGCTTTAGAAGCGAACTAGAGTTCTGAATGATCATGCCCTCAATGTTTCATTCGCATTTTTATCTTATTGTGTAGGTGGTTTTTACTTTCGCAGCGGCAAAAGTAATAAAACCCTTTTATTAATCTGATGCTTTATCCTAAGCACGCTTTAAGCACTGCTTTAAAGCGTTGCGCAAGATGACTGATCAACGGCGACATCCATGTCGTTGGAGAGTTAATTGAATATAGGATTGAAAATTCATCCTTTTTAATTCTTTTAAGCCTGCTGAATTAAACGTTTATTGTTGCCATAAAGGCGCATCAGCAGTAGCACACAGGCCACACTCAGGCCGACAATCAGCCCCACCCAGACACCGGCCGCACTCATATCCGTAAATCTGGACAGATAGACACCGACCGGGAAGGCAATCACCCAATAGGCAATCATGGTGATCCACATCGGGCCTTTGGTATCTTGCATACCACGTAAGCAACCTGCCGCACTGATCTGCCAAGCATCCATCAGCTGATAGGCAATTGCAAATAGTACCAGATACACTGCGATCTGGGAGACCTGCATTTCTGAGGTGTAGAGCGCCACAATCTCATGCTTAAAGAACCACAGCAGCAGCATGGTTAATACGGCAAGTACAGTAGCAGTGGCTAAACCCAGCCATTGCACCTGACGCATCGCGACCCAGTTTTTCTCGCCATAATAGGTTCCAACACGGATCGTCAAAGCAATCGCTAAAGACATTGGAATCATAAATAGCTGCGATGTAATCGAGATCGCAATTTGATGTGCCGCGACAATGGTTTCACCGAGTGGACTAAGGACAATCGCTGCCGTACTGAAAATGCTCACTTCAAAGAAAATTGCCAGACCAATCGGTAAGCCTAACTTGAGAATACGCTTGAGCCAGTAAGTATTAATTTTTTCCCAGTGAGTGAAGGGTTGGGTTGCCTGATAGGACTTATTTTTTAAAATATAAATCGCAAGCGTAATCAGCATCAGCCATTGCAGAATCGCTGTAGCAAAACCACAACCAGCGCTGCCCAATGCAGGAATTGGACCGAAACCATACATGAAAATAAAGTTGAGTGGTATTAATGCCAGCAGAGCCAATAGACTGATTGCAGTGACTGGGCGTGGATAACCGATTGCCTCGGAATAGCCACGCAGTGCTGCATACATGGTCACCGCTGGCATACCAAAACCAATGGCATGCAGGAACAGGCCGGCCTTAGGCTGCAGGCTTTCCGGTACACCTAGCAAAGGTAGGGTTAGAGGTAAAATCTGCAAAACTAGCCCTGCGATCACCCCAAGTACTAAAGCCACCCAAAGGGATTGACGGGCAATCGTTGAAATTTTCTCGGGAGTGCGAGCACCGTAAGCTTCAGCCACTAAAGGAGTAGTAGCAATCATGATGCCACTAAATAATAACATCACCGGAATCCATAACCCGACCCCGACTGCAATGGCTGCCAGATCAGTTGCAGACAGATGCCCTGCCATAATGGTATCAATCAGACCAAGACCAGCTTGGGAAAACTGGGTGATCAAAATGGGCAACATTAAGGTGAACAGTCGTTTTAATTCAAAGCTTAGGGTTGTGGCTGACGAAACATTCGACACAAAAAATACTCATCTTTCATCATGTGCTTAGATAGAAGGTTTAGCGTTGTAAAGTGAGAAGCACACCAATAAAAATCACCACGCCACCCAGAAGACGTTGCCAGTTGAGTTGTATTTTTTCACTGTCGAACCAGCCAAAATGATCAATGATCATGGAAGAGACCAGCTGTCCAAAAATCACCAATGCAGACAAAGTCAGTAGCCCAAGCTTAGGCGCACTATAGATGCTCATGCTAATTGCATAGACACCGATGACACCGCCCAGCCATAAATACCAGGGCAATTGCGTAAATGTACTGAGGCTCGGTTTATCCACCTGTTGAAAAAATACCAACACAGCAAGCAATATTGTACCAATCAGAAAGGAGAAAAGGGCAGCTTGTAAGGGAGAATATAAATATTCCCGTAGCTGGGTATTGATACCGGTCTGAAAACTTAAAGCAATACCAATTGCCATTGCCAAAGGGATAAACAGCAGGATCTCGGAAGATATTTTCATTCTCAGGGTCTTGTTTTTGTTGAGTTAAAATGAGTCTACTGTAAAGCGGGTGAGAATTCATAAGCAGAGTACTTTTGTCATGCTAAAATACAACAAAATTCATCTGATGTTCTGAGCACTGTCCTTGACTGATTTAAATCCTGCCGCTATTCCCTTGTCCCTGTATATTCATATGCCATGGTGTGTGCGTAAATGTCCATATTGTGATTTTAATTCGCATGCGGTACCAGATGGCAAGCTGTCTCTGGATCTTGAGCAGGAATATTTGCATGCCTTGGTTGAGGACTTTAAGACCCAGCTTGACTTTGCACACGGACGTCAGATTCATAGTGTATTTATTGGTGGGGGTACACCATCTCTCATTTCTGCTCAAGGTTATCAGTGGTTATTTAGTCAATTAAAAGCACTACTTCCTTTTGAAGAACGCTGTGAAATCACCTTGGAAGCCAATCCAGGCACAGTAGAGCATGATCCATTTGCGGGTTACCTGGCAGCGGGTATTAACCGTCTTTCGATCGGTGTACAAAGCTTTAATACTGAGCATTTGAAAAAGCTGGGGCGTATTCATAGTAATGAAGATGCGATCTCGGCAATTGCGCATGCGAAAGAGACAGGTTTTGAGCGCATTAATGTTGATCTGATGCATGGATTACCAGAACAGACTTTAGAACAGGCTTTAAATGACTTGAAATTAGCTGTGGAAAATGGAGCGACTCATATTTCCTGGTATCAGCTCACTATTGAACCCAATACGGTGTTTTTCCGTACGCAGCCCATTTTACCTATGGATGAGGTCTTGGAAGATATTCAGGAACAGGGTGAGGCTTATTTAAAAGCTCAGGGCTTTATTAATTATGAAGTCTCGGCTTGGCGTAAAGAGTTACCGTCAGCACATAACCTGAATTACTGGCAGTTTGGTGATTATTTATCAATTGGTGCAGGGGCACATGGGAAAGTCACCCAAGCTGATGGGGTCTATCGTTTCCAGAAAACCCGTTTGCCGAAAGATTATTTAGCCAAAGTACCAGCAGAGCATTTACAGTTTAAACGGATTGAAGCTGAAGATATGCCGTTTGAATTTATGATGAATGCCTTGCGTTTAAATAATGGTGTAACAGCAAAGTTGTATGCAGAGCGTACTGGCCTTAGTCTGGATGGTCTGAATGAATTATTGACTTCACTGCGTCAACGTAAACTCATGGTTGAGGATCCAGAACGTCTGGCTTGTACCGAGCAGGGGCATGTATTTTTAAATTCAGTATTGGAAGAGTTTCTTTAAACTACTTCAATAAAGTCATAGTGTTCTAGTACCCGTTCAAATGTAGGATGGGTACTAACATTTTTTATTACTCGTAAGGCTATAAATTGATTTATGCGCAATTTCTCAATTTCAGTCAAGACTGATTTATCTAAACGCACTTTATAATTTTTTCTATCTTCATCAATCAGTGTTATTTTGCCTGAACGATCCAAATTTTGAACGATGCCTGAAATTATACATTCAACAGGTTTTTCAATTTTAAGATTATTTAGAAAGTTGATAGCTGATTCAATTTTTTGAGAGTTTCCCATCCAATAATATTTTTTATCTTGGTGAGAATTCCAACATAACTCGAAATCTAGATTATTTTTCTTTAAAGCTGATAGCATTGTTTTAATACTAGAAATTCCTTTCAAGCCCATAAAGGAAATGGCATCACTATTATTTTCGGGATCATCTAAAGATGAAAAGAATTGGAACCATTGATTAAGCGTATTTTGAGATAAGCTCCATCCAAATATATCGGGCTCAATCTCTAAAGTAAGAATAAATTTTGTTGAACCTGAAACAATATTGGCTAATCTTAAATCTAATTCAGTTTGATTAATATATTCAGCATTTTTTTTAGGTTTTCTAACTTTTGTAGATATTGTGATAAGGCTTTCTGCTAACCCCTTTGATAATATGGAGTGTAGCATTAAAGGAAGAGATCCATTATGAGCTTTATTCCCAATAAATCTAACTTCTAAGATTTCTTTTTCTCTTCGTATTTGTAGATCATAGAGCTGTTTTCTTAAAGTTTTTATATGTTCTGAAAAAGAATTCAATGAAGCAATTTGAAAACGATCACTTTCATCTAAATTCTTTTTCTTTTCTGCTAAGGCATTTTCAGCAGTTTCTATTTGGCGTTCAAGAATAGAGATGTTCATGAGGGGATACTCTAAGTTGGATAAAACCTTTTACTTCTAGCAATTGGTTATAGCTAAAAATACTTCGCCAATAATGTCGTTGTTTATCATCTGACATTTTTTCATAGTATAGGTCACATCCATAACGTGCTCTAATCTCATCACGATTTTCTAATAGACTTAAGAGTTTGTCATATAAATTTGAAGGTAGATCGGAAAGGTCATTTTCATTTAAAAAAATAACCATATCAATATCGCTAGGATGAGGCTTGATTGAACAAATTGAACCATCAATCCAGATAATCATTTCTACTTTATAACTTTTTAACTCTTCAAAAAGAACTCTGAATCTATTGCAAAGATAGGTGCGTGTTCTTTTATCTTCAAATGGTACTAGTAGTGTTTCCTCTAATTTATTTAAGGAGATTTTATGAATACCAGGAGTTAATAGGTGCGGGTAAATTACTTTGCCATCAAACGTACGTTTGGGATCATCTTCGATTATTTGTACTGTATTTTGATCGATCATAGCAAAGGTAATTCAAAATAATTGTTTTAAGCCTTATATTTTTATACCACAAGCACTTGTTAGGAAAAATAAAAAGAGCACAAAAACCCTTTTTTATTCATATTAAATTAAAAGACCAGGGATTAAAGAAAAGTAAGACCTTAATTAATGGACCTAAGATAAATATCTATTTATTTATGGCACAAAAAAAGCACTCTAATGAGTGCTCTTTTTCATCTTAGCAACGATTAGATTGCAGTGATGTTCGTCGCTGTAGGGCCTTTTTGACCTTGAGCAACGCTGAAAGAAACCTTTTGGCCTTCAGCTAAAGTTTTGAAACCTGAACCTTGGATTTCGCTGAAGTGAGCGAAAACGTCTGGACCGTTGTCTTGTTGAATGAAGCCAAAACCTTTAGTTTCGTTGAACCACTTTACTGTACCAGTAACTGTATTAGACATAATATAACCTATTGAGTTTTATTGATTTATAGTCAATCTATGGGATGACTAAGATGTAACTTGGAAAAATAGACTGGATGGAGCTTTTGATCTATAAAAACGGAGGTTTATGACTAAAACTGCGATACTTAAAGAAGACTAACCAAAACAAGAATTTTTCTAGTTGCAACCATCATACCCTGAATTCAGAGATATTCAAGCTGTATATCACTATTATTTTTTATGCAGTTGATATCACTCAAAATAAAATTGTAGAAAAATTATACAGCATTAAAAAATCAAGGACTTAATATGCTTTAACAAAAAGAGCGCCGTGGCGCTCTTTTTGTTATTTGACTTTCAAAGTCAGTGAAAACTTAGTAATCGAAACTGAAGTGCTCAGATGCCAGTGAAATCATCGTTTTAGATGGGTTGACCATGGCTTCAGCATGACCTTGAGTACGCGGCAACATGCGCTCAAAGTAGAAATCAGCTGTCTTGATTTTTGCCTTATAGAACTCAGGAACTTCAGTACCGTTGCCCTCAGCCAGTTTTGCGGAAGCTACCGCAGCCTGTTGTGCCCAGAAGTACGCCATCATCACATAGCCTGAGAACATCAGGAAATCTACAGATGCAGAAGAAACGATATCACGGTCCTTACGTGCAGCCAGCATGATACGAACCGTTAATGCATTCCATTGTGCGCAAAGTTTGGTTAAGTCCCAAGCAAAACGACGCATGTATTTGTTACGTGCATGTTGACCACAGAATTTCAGGATTTCTGCCGTGTAATCACGAATCACTTTGCCTTTAGAAGTTAACAGTACTTTACGGCCAATCAGATCTAGTGCCTGTACACCTGTTGTACCTTCATAAAGAGTAGAGATACGCGAGTCACGTACGATTTGTTCCATGCCCCATTCTTTGATATAGCCATGACCACCAAAGACTTGCATACCGTGATTGGCTGCTTCATAGCCCAGTTCAGTCAGGAAACCTTTCAGAATAGGGGTATAGAAACCTAAGTGATCATCATGCGCCTCGAAAGCTGCTGTATCGCCACGAACCAGAGCATCATTCATTTTGTCTGCAATTTGTGCTGCATGATAAATCATTGCACGACCGCCTTCAGCAATTGCTTTTTGTGTTAATAACATACGGCGAACATCAGCATGGTGAATGATGGCATCAGCTACTTTTTCTGGATCTTTCTTGCCAGAAAGGGCACGCATCGACATACGCTCTTTGGCATAAGGCAGGGCACCTTGGAAAGACAGTTCTGCATGACAGATACCCTGAACTGCAGTACCGATACGTGCCGTATTCATAAAGGTAAACATTGCATGCAGACCTTTATTCTTTTCACCAATCAGGTAACCAACCGCATTGTCAAAGTTCAGTACAGCTGTTGCAGATGCACGGATTCCCATTTTGTGTTCAATCGAACCACAAGTAACCGGATTGCGTTCACCAATGCCGCCATCAGCTGCCGGAATGAATTTCGGTACGATGAACAGGGAAATACCTTTAGTGCCTGCAGGTGCATCTGGCAGGCGTGCAAGTACGATATGAATGATATTTTCAGTCAGATCATGTTCACCCGCCGAGATGAAGATCTTGGTACCTGAAATAGCATACGTGCCATCTGCATTTGGCTCAGCTTTGGTTTTTACCTGGCCCAGGTCGGTACCACATTGCGGCTCAGTCAAACACATGGTACCAGACCATGTACCTGCTACCAGGTGAGGCAGGTAAAGATTTTTTTGCTCATCTGAACCAAATTGAATAATGGTATTGATACAGCCGATACTTAAACCTGGATACATCTGGAAGGACCAGTTTGCAGTGCCCATCATTTCAGACTTAACCAGATTCAAAGATTGTGGAAGGTTTTGACCGCCAAATTCTTCAGGATAAGAAAGACCTTGCCAGCCGCCTTGTACGAACTGTTCGTATGCTTCCTTGAAGCCTTTAGGCGTAGTGACTTCACCATTTTCAAAATGACAGCCTTCCAGATCACCACTTTGATTCAATGGAGACAGTACATTTTCACAGAAATCTGCTGCACCTTCCAGAATCATGTCCACGGTATCAGCATCGGCATATTCACCATTTGATAGTGTCTGGTAATGTGCAGGGTAATCAAGCACTTCATTCATAAGGAAGCGAATGTCACGTAACGGGGCTTTATATGCTGGCATGCGTTTTAATCCTGATTAATAGTTTTGGATTATCTGTATCGATTCTTTGATTATTCACATTGCGGCTAAAAATACATTGATAAGGCAAGCAAATAAAAATGTCAGAAAGGCGAATCGAGGAGATAGGAAAATTAGGGTGATTCAGGTTAAAGATATGGGCTAATAATAAATAGCTGAAAAATAAAAAAGACTTATATGAAACGACTTTAATAGATAATTATTCTGTTTGTCTAGGTGATTTTTTGGGTGAATTGTACACAAATGTTATTGTTCGAAAATAAACAGAAGTGCTGTCATTAAATCCACTTATTGCTCTGTATATTGCCTTCTGTCGGAAAATCAAAAGAGCCTCCGTAGAGACTCTTGAATCATATTAAAAGCTTAAACGGGCTTAAAGGAAATCTTTGAGCTGTGGCTTGACCCCATTCCAGATCGAGAAAGATTCAATCGCTTGACCCACCAGCATGCCAAAACCTTCAGCGCTAGGAACACCACGCGCACGGGCTTGATCTAAGAAAGTAGATGGTTTGCCATAGGCCATTTCATAAGCATGTTTAAACTGCAGTGCTTCCGGCAGGATTAAGGCATCACCACTCAAGCTGGCAGAAGTTGCATTGATGATAATATCGAAATCACCCGCCAGATCAGTCAAGGCAATCGCTTGCAGTTCAGCTTGTGGTAATGCATTTTTTAGATCCGCAATCAGCTGTTCGGCACGAGCGAGGGTACGATTGGCAATCACAATTTTCTTCACACCTGCCTGTACCAGCGGATAGATCACGCCACGAGTCGCACCACCAGCGCCAATAATCAGAATATCGGTATTTTCCAGGTTCCAGTCTAAAGCACGAATAGCTTCAACCAGACCTTGACCATCGGTATTATCACCATGCAGGAGGCCATTTTCCATCCATAGTGTATTTACTGCACCGGCAATACGAGCGCGTTCAGTCAGCACCTGACACTGTGCATAAGCTTGTTCTTTAAACGGAACCGTGACATTCATGCCGATACCGCCTTGGGCAAAGAAGTCCTGAATATTGGCTTCAAAGCCATCCAGCGGAGCCAGACGTTTACTATAGGTGAGATCAATACCGGTTTTAGCGGCAAATGCATGATGCAATTCTGGAGAACGTGATTGTTCAATCGGGTTGCCAACAACAGCAAATTGTTTGCTCATTTCACAGTGTCCATGTGCTGAAATGCTCAACAATATACGTGAAAACAGGTAGGGACTAAAGTATTGAAAGGTCTAATTCTAGGGGCTTATTTTAGGAATTACAGGTTTTAATAATGCGTTCAGTCAGAAGCAGGGCACCACTTAAGATAATACCGATAATCATAATAATGCTGACACTGATTGCCAGACTGTCCAAGATAAGATCCTTGGTTAAGAATGTTGTGGTAATTGCACTGACTGTAACGGCCAGAAATACCCACATCATCAGCACATGACTTTTGAAATGTCGTAGCTGCATATATTTTTACCCAATATTTTTTAAGATTTTACTATACAGCAGAGCTTGTGACGAAGTGAGGACATTTCTGCTTATTTATATAAAGAAAAGTTTCTAAATGTTTATAGGAAAATTTTTCGTTCAAATTAATAGTCTTGAAGAATTAGTTTTGTAAATTTGGGAACGAATTAATTGCATGAAGTTTTCAGGAGAAAAAAATTAGAGGTACTGTAAGCAAAAAATAATTGGAACAGTTTTATAAAAAATGCCCTCAAACTGAGAGCATTTTTGTTAAGCGTACACTTACTTCTTTAACTCTTTTAGCCAATCTCGTGGCTTTAGATAATAATCGGTGAGTTGTTTCTCTGGTGAACCTTCGGCCCATTCCGGACGATAAGACCAGCCAGTGAGTGGGGGCAGACTCACTAGAATGGACTCGATCCGGCCACCGGTCTGTAAGCCAAACAAAGTGCCACGGTCATAGACCAGATTATATTCAACATAACGACCACGACGATACAGTTGAAACTCACGCTGTGCTTCGCTATAAGGTTTGTTCTGATTGCGCTGGAAAATCGGAATGATGGCATCTAAGTAACCATTGCCTACCGCCTGCATGTATTTAAAACAGGTTTCAAAATCCCATTGGTTCAGGTCATCAAAGAACAGGCCACCGACACCACGCTGTTCATCACGGTGCTTTAAGTAGAAATAATCATCACACCATTTTTTATGCTGTGCATAAACTTTTTCGCCAAATGGCGCACACAGGTCATGCGCCGTCTGATGCCATGAAAGCACATCTTCATCATTCGGATAGAACGGTGTCAGGTCAAAACCACCGCCAAACCACCAGATCGGATCTTGACCTTCTTTTTCAGCAACAAATAGGCGCACATTGGCATGTGAGGTCGGCACATTGGGATTTTTGGGATGGATCACCAGTGAGACGCCCATCGCCTGTGCCTTAGCCCCGGCAATTTGTGGATGACGTTCAGTGGCTGAAGCCGGTAGTTTAGAAATATTGATGTGCGAGAACATCACCCCGCCTTTTTCAATCACTGTCCCATTTTGCAGCACACGTGAACGGCCACCCCCACCTTCAGGTCGCTCCCAGTCATCAATGATAAACTCAGCTGAGCCACTACCAGCACGTTCTTGTTGTTCGAGAGCCGCACAGATGCGCGTCTGTAAGTCGAGGAGGAATTCGCGTACGCGTTGAATATCCGCAGAAGTTGGATGCTGCATCAAAGCCCTCATGGGGAGAAAGAAAGACTTTCTACATCAAAGCATAAAATGGCATAAAAATTAAGATGTATTTGCCGATACTGATGATCTAAAAAGACTTTCTGTTCCAGTAAATTAAAGCAGGGTAGCGTATTAAATCCGACCGAGATGCTAGGTTGAATTCTTTTTCCGAGCCCCACACAATAGCTTTAGATGGCCCATGCTTGGGTAAATTTTCAATGGTCATAGGTGGATATTATGTCGGTTCAGGCTACTTCCCTCATTCAAAAATACAATGTCCCAGGTCCACGCTATACCAGTTATCCAACTGTACCGTATTGGGAAGAACAGTACTTTTCTCTGAAACAGTGGAAACAGACTTTAAAGCGCTCTTTTGCTGAATCGAATCAGAAAGAAGGCATCAGTCTATATATCCATCTGCCATTTTGTGAAAGCCTGTGCACTTTCTGTGGATGCCATAAACGTGTCACCAAACGGCATGAAGTTGAGCAACCCTATATTCAGGCGGTGCTGAAGGAATGGGACCTGTACTGTGAATTATTGGAAGAAAAGCCAATGATCAAGGAAATCCATCTTGGTGGTGGTACACCGACTTTTTTCTCGGTTGAGCACTTAACTCAACTGATTAAAGGTATCTTGGCTAAGGCTGAAATTGCACCTGAGCATGAATTCAGTTTTGAAGGCCATCCGAACAATACCACTTATGAACATTTGCAAGGCTTGTATGACTTAGGTTTCCGCCGGGTCAGCTATGGCGTGCAGGATTATAATGAAACTGTGCAGAAAGCCATTCACCGCATCCAGCCTTATGAAAATGTCAAACAGGTCACCGAATGGGCGCGTGAAATAGGTTATACCTCGATTTCGCATGATCTGGTCTTTGGCTTACCATTCCAGAGCGTGGAGGATGTACTGACTACCATTGGTCAAACCAATACCTTAATGCCGGACCGTTTAGCCTTATATAGCTATGCGCATGTGCCATGGATCAAGGGCAATGGCCAGCGCGGTTTTAAAGATGCCGATGTGCCTAAAGATGAAATCAAGCGCCAGTGCTATGAAGAAGGCAAGAAGAAACTATTGGCACATGGCTACCATGAAATTGGCATGGATCATTTTGCGCTAGAAAGTGACAACATGTATCAGGCTTTTAAGGAGGGTTCTTTACACCGTAACTTCATGGGTTATACCGCATCTAAAACCCAAGTCATGATTGGACTGGGGATTTCATCAATCAGTGATAGCTGGTACAGTTTTGCCCAGAATATAAAAACCATTGAAGAATATTATGAATGTCTGGAACAGAATGAGATTCCAGTAGTTAAAGGGCATGTATTAAGTCAGGAAGATTTAATCATCCGTAAGCATATCCTGAATCTGATGTGCAGTTTCACCACTTCTTGGGCAGATGAGGACATGCAATTTGCTGAAATTGACGAAGTACTAGAACAGCTCAAAGAAATGTCACAGGATCAGTTGATTAAAATTGTAGACTCATCAGTCACAATTTTGGAGAAAGGGAAACCTTTTGTACGTAATATCTGTATGGCTTTTGACCTGAGATTAAAACGTAAAATGCCGGAGAACCGGATTTTTTCGATGACGATTTAGAAATCCCTTCAATCCTCCCTTTCTTACACTTCAACTTAAAGCAGTGCTTAAGTCTTGCTTAGGGAGGCTTTTCCCCCTCATTAAGAAAGGGGAGGAACTCCCTCCTTTAGCAAAGGAGGGTTGGGGTGGATTTGTATGAAAGCTAAAAATCATCCTTCCGATACAGATGCGCCATACGTTCATGCTTGGTCTTAAGATACTGTTCATTAAATGGATTTAGACCAACCGTCAGCGGTACACGATCCACCACATTAATGCCCAAATCTTTAAGTGCATTGATTTTTGTAGGGTTATTGGTAATCAAGCGTACTGCTTTTACACCTAAATGATCCAGCATGATGCTACACATATCGTATTGGCGTGCATCGGCTGGCAGGTTTAGCATTAGGTTGGCATCTACGGTGTCATGACCTTGATCCTGCAGGGCATAGGCCCGGATTTTATTGGTCAAACCAATCCCGCGGCCTTCCTGACGCAAGTATAGAATCACACCACGACCGACTTCATTAATCAGCTTTTGTGTCGCCTGAAGTTGTGGTCCACAATCACATTTCAGTGAGGCAAAAGCATCACCCGTCAAACACTCAGAATGTACACGTACCAGCACGGGTTCATCACTCGATTCTTCCAGTCCTTTAGATAACGCGACATGTTCTTCGCCAGTCTTAGGGTCTTGAAAAACAGTAATTTTAAATTCACCATGAGCGGTAGGTAATCTTGATGTTGCGACAAACTCGATAGGCACAGCTGAACCCGTTAAATCCTGAAATTGCTCAAAGTATAGCGTAATGATTGGACATTAGTAGGGTTGCATAGATGATTTTCTGGAGAACATTTTCTTTTTTGTATAAAGCGAACGATAATAGTTGATAAACAGTAAGATTATTCAGGATAATCGTATTCTGCAAATTTTACCCTGATCAAGCTCATTGTTTAATATTGCGCCGTTAACAGCTTTAGTCAATTGAAGCTGCTACAATTCGACTATATGATCGGGACTCCCCATAGACAGACCTAGCTTAGGATTTGCCAGGCTTTTGAAGGCTTTGCCATTTATGCTGTATACAGAAATACCAACTCAACGCCCTGTAACACCGTTGCTTGATGCGATCGATCATCCAGAGCAATTGCGTTCACTTGAGCAAAATCAGCTTGAGCAGGTGGCCGATGAGTTACGTCAGTACATTTTGTATGCTGCAGGACAAAGTGGTGGGCATTTTGGTGCCAATCTGGGGGTGATTGAGCTGACTGTAGCTTTGCACTATTGCTTCAATACGCCAGACGACCGCCTGATCTGGGATGTAGGTCATCAGGCATATCCGCATAAAGCCTTAACCGGTCGTCGTGAGCAATTAACCACGATTCGTGCCAAAGATGGCTTGGCCGCATTCCCTGCGCGTGATGAATCTGAATTTGATACTTTCGGGGTAGGGCATTCTTCCACTGCGATTTCAGCAGGCTTGGGCATGGCCTTGGCGCGTCGCTATCAAAACAATCCATGTGAAGTGGTGTCCATTATTGGTGATGGTGCAATGACGGCAGGTATGGCCTTTGAAGCCATGAATGACGCCGTCGCACACAATGCGGATCTGATGGTGGTGCTGAATGATAATGACATGTCGATTTCCTGCAGCACTGGCGGTTTTGCCAAGCATCTCGCTGCACTGTGGGAACGTGGTGAGTCGGTGAATATTACTGAAGAGGGTGAAGCCTTCGTTCAGCCGCATCCAGAATGGGTGTATAACTCACGTCTGCATTGTGCTGCGACTGATGCTGCCGATAACCTGTTTAAGGCGATTGGTTTTGATTATTTTGGTCCTTATGATGGTCATGATCTGAGTCAATTGGTGCATGTGTTTAATGCACTGAAAAAGCGTAAAGGTCCACGTCTGATTCATGTCTATACCAAAAAAGGCAAAGGCTTTGCTCCGGCAGAAGCAGAACAAATTAAATATCACGCGATTAGTCGTTTAAATGCAGGATCTACTGCAAATCCAGCACCAAAATATTCTGATGTCTTTGGTCAGTGGTTGTGTGATGAAGCGGCGAAAGATGACCGCTTGCTGGCCATTACCCCAGCCATGTGTGAAGGCTCAGGCATGGTGGAATTTGCTAAGCAATATCCTGAGCGTTTCTTTGATGTCGCGATTGCAGAACAGCATGCGGTAACGCTAGCAGCGGGGATGGCTTGCGAAGGTTTGAAGCCAGTTGTAGCGATCTATTCAACGTTTTTGCAACGTGGTTATGACCAGTTAGTACATGATGTGGCGCTACAAAATCTGGATGTGACGTTTGGGATCGACCGTGCCGGTCTGGTTGGTGAAGATGGTCCGACCCATGCCGGAGCATATGACTATGCTTATATGCGTACCATTCCGAATCTGGTGATCATGGCGCCAAAAGACGAAAATGAATGTCGCCAGATGCTACATACTGCGTATCTCTATAAAGGTCCGGCAGCAGTACGTTATCCGCGCGGGAATGGACTGGGTGTGGAAATCCAGAAAACCATGACCGAGATGCAGATCGGTCAGGCAGAATTATTGCTCAGCCTGAACGAACAGTATGACGAATATGTTTCTATTCTGGCATTCGGTAGTCGGGTTCAAGCCGCAGTGGAAGCCGCTCAGGTATTTGCGAGCAAGCATGACGTGGGTGTACGCGTGGTAAATATGCGTTTCATCAAACCACTGGATACCCAAATGCTGGATGATATTGCGCCAAGTTCCACTTTGTTCGTGACAGTCGAAGAACATGCAGTGATGGCAGGTGCGGGCAGTGCAGTCAATGAATATCTGGCTGAAGCGCAGATCGTAAAACCAATTTTAAATCTTGGTCTTGCTGATACCTTTATGGCGCAAGCGACCCATGCACAGATGCTGCAACAGGCAGGACTTGATGCTCAAGGCATTGAAAAGTCAATGAATCAAGCTTGGTCTTCACTTACTCAGCCAGTCTGAAACAACGTCTTCAAAATTTTAGACACATTTTTTTCCCAAAAAGCCCTTAGATTTGCTAAAATGTAGGGGCTTTTATGCATTATTCTTTATCAATATCTTCAAATTTGTAGTGGGTGTTCAATGGAACCTATGGTGGTGATGGCTGCGCGTGCGGCTCAATTAGTTGGTCAAGAGCTTTTAAAAGCGCATCAAAATCGTCATAAACTCGATCTACAAGTCGAAGAAAAAGGCATTGATGGTCCTGTAACGCGTGTTGACCGTTACTTGGAACAACTGACTATCGATACGCTGCGTAAAAGTTATAAAAACCACAGCTTCCTTGGTGAAGAGTTTGGTTTGCAAGAAGGTAAAGGTCACGACGCTGAATGGTGTTGGGTGATTGATCCTCTTGACGGTACACTGAACTTCATCAACGGTTTCCCGCATTTCTGTATCTCTATTGCTGTTCAGCACAAAGGCGTAACCCAACACGGTGTGATCTATGACCCTGTGAAAGACGAGCTATTCTCTGCAAGTCGTGGTCGTGGTGCGATGCTGAACCAGCGTCGTATCCGTGTAAATGTGAAAGACAACTTGCAGAATTCTTTCCTGGCAGTCGGTCATGCTTACCGCGCTCAACGTGGCGGTGAAGTGGTGTCTTATGCAAAAAACCATTTCGAATCACTATTAAACGTCACTGAAGCAGGTGCTCAATACCGCCGTGCAGGTTCTGCTGCGCTGGATCTGGCTTATGTTGCGGCAGGTCGTTTAGATGGTTACTTTGAACTTGGTTTGAAACCTTGGGATATCGCTGCTGGTGAACTGATTGTGAAAGAAGCGGGCGGTACAGTGGTTGATGCACGTGGTGGCAGCGAATCTATGGAAAAAGGTCAGGTCATTGCCTGCTCTATGAAAATGCTGAAACCTTTAATGCAGGCAGTTGTTCCTGCATGGGGCGAGGCAGCTAAATAATCGGGTTTAGACATTTTGGTTTAAAACATATAAGAGGCATCCTAAGGGATGCCTTTTTTATGAGTGGATAATATTTTTTTCTGCTAAATATGGTTAAAATATCAACTAATTTTAGATTAATACAAAATAACAATAAAACTTAATGACATTATTTTAAATCCTGCTATAATCCGCGCACGCACTTAATTTCTGTTCGTTACCTGAACATTTCTCTTCTTATCATTGTGTATGCGCGTGCGGTCCAAAGAGAGGACGATATCTCGCGCCCCAATCGCTAAAGCGATTCCTTCAGGTTATGCCGTAATCATGCGTGCGTTATATCACATCGTCGTTACTCGGATCGCCGCTGAATGATCTCTTATTTTCAGCGTATATTGCTGTACCGCTTTTTGTCGATGTTCATTTGACTTTATTTTTAATGGAGCACCCAATTTCCGGGTGAAAGACTCTATGAGCAAAACTTTTGCTGATTTTCCTCTACACGAAACCTTACAACAAGCTTTACAAGCACTAGGCTTTACTGCGCCTACACCTGTACAGGAACTATCTATTCCTGCGGCGCTTGAAGGTAAAGACCTTCTAGTGTCAAGCCAGACTGGTTCTGGTAAAACTGCAGCCTTCCTTCTCCCTACATTGAATGGCCTTGCAACTGAAGATACTTTCGTTCCGTTCAAAGAACGCATGAAAGCGGTAACTCAACCGAATATCCTGGTAATTTCACCAACACGTGAACTTGCACAACAGGTTTGTCAGGATGCGATTGCATTTGTACGTCACATGAAAGGTGTTCGTATTGCTGCAATCATGGGTGGTATGCCATTTGGTAAACAAATCCAACAATTAAAAGGTGCACAAGTTGTAGTTGCGACACCAGGTCGTTTACTTGATCTTGTTAACCGTCGCCAGATTAAACTGGACAAAGTTGATGCGTTAATCGTCGACGAAGCTGACCGTATGTTAGACCTTGGCTTCTCTGAAGACCTTGAGGCAATCGGTGACTTGGCGGCGAATCGTAAACAGACTTTGATGTTCTCTGCAACATTTGCACCGCGTATCATCACGCTTGCTGAACGCATGATGAATGAGCCAGAGCGTATTGCGATCGAAACTGGTCACTCTACGAATACTGACATCACTCAGACTTTGCACTGGACTGATGGCTTTGAGCACAAGAAAAAATTACTGACTCACTGGTTAAACGAAGAAGACGTTGATCAGGCAGTTGTATTCGCTTCTACGCAAGAAGATACCGATATGCTGGCTGAAGAACTTGCTGAAGCAGGTCTATCAGTAGTAGCACTTCACGGTGCAATGCCACAGACAGTTCGTAACCGTCGTCTACGCAGCATCCGTGAAGGTCGTGCAAAAATCTTGGTTGCAACTGACGTTGCAGCACGTGGTCTAGACGTACCAACAATCTCTCACGTCATCAACTTCGGTCTTCCAATGAAGAACGAGGACTATGTACACCGTATTGGTCGTACAGGTCGTGCGGGCCGTACTGGTAAAGCGATTACTTTAGCGACTTACCGTGAACGCGGTAAAATCCGTGCGCTTGAAGACTACCTGGATGCTCGTTTAGAAGTATCTGAAATCGAAGGTCTTGAGCCATCTCCACCTCCTGCACGCGGTAGCCGTGATGGCGCTGGTCGTGGTCGTGGTCGTGATGGCGGTCGTGGCGGCCGTGGTGGCTTCGGCGGTGGTCGTCGTTTTGAAGGTGAAGGTAACTTCAAACGTCGTGATGGTGGTGATGACCGTCCACGTCGTAGCTTTGATGACAAACCTCGTGGCGAACGTCCTGCGTTCGGTGGCGAAGATCGCCCACGTCGTGACTTCAACAGCGATCGTCCACGTCGTGAAGGCGGTTTCGGTGATCGTCCTAAACGTGACTTCGGTGATCGTCCAGCTCCACGTCGTGAAGGTGGTTTCGGTGACCGTCCAAAACGTGATTTTGGCGACCGTCCTCGTTTCGAAGGTTCTGATGATAACCGTGGCAACCGCGTAGATTACAAACCACGTCG
Organism: Acinetobacter sp. VT 511; assembly: GCF_001077515.1. Classification (NCBI taxonomy): domain Bacteria; kingdom Pseudomonadati; phylum Pseudomonadota; class Gammaproteobacteria; order Moraxellales; family Moraxellaceae; genus Acinetobacter; species Acinetobacter sp. VT 511. The sequence continues at coordinate 202,576 of NZ_LFRE01000059.1, forward strand.
TGAAGGTTCTTTCGGTGACCGTCCTAAACGCGATTTCGGTGATCGTCCGGCGCCACGTCGTGAGGGTGGTTTTGGGGATCGTCCTAAACGTGATTTCGGTGATCGTCCGGCGCCACGTCGTGAAGGTGGCTTCGGTGACCGTCCAGCACGTTCATTTGGTGATGACCGTCCTAAACGTGATTTCGGTGGTGATCGTCCACGCCGTAACTTCGATGACAAACCACGTGGTGAGCGTTCGTTCGGTGAAGACCGTCCACGTCGCAAATTTAATGACTAATTGAATCTAGCCAGAAAAAACCAGCGATAACGCTGGTTTTTTTATGGATGCATTTTTTTAAAGTTTTAGGTAAAGTGTGTGCCATTTCTGAATTTGAATCGGTTATGATAACTAATCCTCAAAAATCACACTTGGCTCGTTATATCCATGAGGTTATTATGCCTTATATTGCGCTGATCCTGATCTTATGTAACATCATTCTCTTTCTCTATAATTTTTATAATTGAATGATTATTGAACATATAAGCAAGCGATAAAATTATAAAAATAAATCATGCTTTCTCATTTTTTTCATTCAGATATTGCCTTTTTGCCATTGTAACATTCCGATCAAAAGGTAACATTTAGAGAGTTAATCCTTTATAGTACGCATGCTGAAAAAATGCAGGAAAACGCTTAGCTATGAAAAATCAAACAGCGTTTGAGACTCAATCACTCATAGAAGTGAAAGGTTTGAGCTTCAAGCGAGGCGAACGTGTGATTTATGAGAATGTCAGCCTGAACATTCGACGTGGTCAGATCACTGCCATTATGGGACCTTCTGGTACCGGTAAAACTACATTATTACGTCTTATTGGCGGACAGCTAACGCCAGATCAGGGACAGGTGTTGCTGGATGGCAAGGATATCGCACGCATGTCACGTCACGAGCTATTTGCTGCACGTGCACGTATGGGTATGTTATTCCAGAGCGGTGCATTGTTTACAGATATGAGTGTCTATGAAAATGTCGCTTTCCCGATTCGTGCACATACCAAATTGCCTGAGCACTTGATCGCAGAAATCGTGGCGCTCAAGCTGGAATCTGTCGGTCTGCGCGGTGCAGAGCAGATGATGCCCTCTGAATTATCAGGTGGTATGAACCGCCGTGTGGCTCTAGCACGTGCGATTGCACTTGACCCAGAGCTGATCATGTATGACGAACCATTCGCCGGGCAAGACCCGATTGTGATGGGCGTATTAACACGTCTGATTCGTTCCCTGCGTGAAGCATTAGACCTGACTACAATTATCGTTTCGCATGATGTAGCAGAAACTCTATCCATTGCGGACTACATTTACGTAGTGGCAGAAGGGAAGATCCAGGGCGAAGGTACACCTGAAGAATTAAAAGCACATCCTTCTGCATTTGTTCAGCAGTTCCTGACGGGTTCAGTTGAGGGACCTGTGGATTATCAGTTTAGTCATGCGGCTTATTTAAGTGATGAGGTGCGTTCATGAATGCAATTGCCTTATTGGGTAGACGTGTCATAGAACGTGTGCGCGGGATTGGGGTTGCGACTTTAATGCTGCTTCAAATTCTCTTCTCTGTACCGACCTGGCTTGGCTTTAAGCTATTTGTCTACCAGATGTACCGTGTTGGGGTGCTCTCTTTACTGATCATCGTAGTTTCAGGTCTGTTTATTGGTGCTGTCCTCGGTTTGCAGATGTATACCATTCTGGCGACCTTTGGCAGTGAAGCCATGTTAGGTACCGCAGTAGCTCTAACCTTATTACGCGAACTGGCACCGGTTGTGGCCGCTTTACTGTTTGCCGGTCGTGCCGGTTCTGCATTGACAGCCGAAATCGGTCTGATGAAAGCCACTGAACAGTTATCCAGTATGGAGATGATTGGGGTTGATCCGCTGAAAAGGGTCATTTCACCACGTCTTTGGGCGGGGATTTTCAGTCTGCCAATGCTGTCCGTAATTTTTGCTGCCGTGGGGATTATGGGCGGTAAAATGGTCGGTGTAGATTTCCTTGGCGCAGATGAAGGCGCGTACTGGAGCGGTATGGAAAGTACCGTGCAGTTCTACAAGGATATCTTTAACGGTACCATCATTAAAAGTTTTGTATTTGCATTGATTTGTACATGGATTGCGGTCTATCAGGGTTATGCCTGTGAACCGACATCTGAAGGGATTGCAACGTCCACAACACGTACTGTGGTGTATTCATCGTTGTGTGTTTTAGGTTTTGATTTCGTGTTGACTGCGGTCATGTTCGGAGGTGTTTAATGAAATCACGTACCAGTGAGCTGGCCGTTGGTGTTTTTGTCATTCTGTTTGGAATTGCAATTTTCTTCCTGGCAATGCGTGTCAGTGGTTTGGTCGGAACCAATATTGCCGATAGCTATAAAATGACAGCAACTTTCGAAAATGTAAATGGCATTAAGCCACGTGCCAAAGTGGCTTTAAGCGGTGTGAAAGTCGGTCAGGTCGATACGATTACACTTGATCCAGTCACCCGATTAGCCACTGTACATATGACGCTAGATGGTTCACTGACATCATTTAATGCTGAACAGTTAAAGAAAGTACAGCAAGAAGCCTTAGATGAGTTACGTTACAGCACTGACTATGAAGCTGCGGCACCTGCGCAACAAAAAGCAATGGAAAAGCAACTCTTAGACAACATGACATCCATTACCAATATTGATGAAGATGCTTACATTATGGTAGCAACCAATGGTTTGTTGGGTGAAAAGTATTTGAAAATTATTCCAGGCGGCGGTCTGAATTATTTGAAACGTGGTGATCATATTGCCAATACCCAAGGCACGATGGAAATTGAAGATTTAATTACCAAATTCGTGACAGGTGGAGCAGGCAGTAAGTCATCAGAAACTCAGGAGGCATCTGGTGATGCAGTAACTTCTGAAGCTACAGATGCAGAACCTGCATTTGTTGAATAATGATTGAGGAAATTTGAGTGAATATTTTAGTAAAGCAAACCCTTGCAGCATGCATTCTATCTACTATGGCGATGGGAAGTGTTTTCGCTGCACCGGCTGAAGCACCACCTGCATTTATCAAGAAAGTTGCAGACAATCTGGTGGCTCGTCTGAAAGCAGACCATAGCAAGTTGCAGAGCAATCCGGCACTGGTGAAAACTATTATTCGTCAGAATCTTGATCCATATATCGATTCACAAGCATTTACCCGCATTGTGATGGGAACGTATGCAACTAATCAGTATAGCTCTGCTGCACAGCGTGCTCAGTTTGAACGTAATTTCCGTGAAACGCTGACTGAAAATTATGGTTCAGCATTTGCCAAATATACCAACCAGTCTTATAGCATGCGTCCGTACAAAGACACGGGTAGCAAAAATCCAGTTGTAACCATTGATTTCCATAATAATGGCGAGAAAATTCCGGTTTCTTTCCAGTTGGCCGATAAAGGTTCACAATGGAAAATCCGTAATATCAACGTGTCTGGTATTGATCTAGGTTTACAGTTCCGTAACCAGTTTGCAGCGACTGTAAAACGTAATGGCGGTAACTTGGATAAAGCAATTGCAAACTTCAAGCCAGATGCAGAAGCAGCGGTTGAAAAGAAAAAATAAGATAGGTGAACTGTGATCAAATTCAGTAATCAGGAACTGCATGTTGTAGGCAAAATCGACTATAACAATGCGCAGCAATACTATGAACAGGGGCTGCGTGAAATTCAGTCACAGACAGGTTTTCCTATTGTGGTAAATCTGGCTGAGCTTGAAAGCGGCAGTACTTTGGCTTTAGCGATATTGGTCAGATGGTTACGTCAGACGCCACAAGCCAAAGGATTGCAGTTTAAAGCCGTTCCTGCAAAAGTGATGAAGATCATACAGTCCTGTCACCTAGAGAATGATTTACAGATCATTCAGTAAAAAGAAAAAGCACCGAAAGGTGCTTTTTTATTGTGATTAGATTTTAAAAAAATAATGAAAATCAAATAGATCTAAGTATAGATTGCAAGTCCTCTCTCTCAGGGAGAGTTAAAGAGAGGGTGAAAATCCTCATCTAACTCCTCCTTTGGAAAAGGGGGGGAATTTTCTTCACTTTTTTAGAGAGAAGTTGACGAGGGATTAAATAGATATAAATTAAATACAGAGATTTCTTGCGCTTTGCATTGAAGCAATGCCTCAAAGCTCGCTCAAATCCATTTCTTCCATCTAAAGTAAATCAATGGTCCAATGAAGAATGCGACCAGAATCAGCCCGACAATAATAAAGCTGGTGGTGCCATGTGCAAAAGGCAGAACTTCTGTGTTCATTCCATAAATACTCGCAATCAGCATTGGCGGCGCAAGCATACTTGGCAAGATCGAGAATCGACGGATTGTGTCATTCTGTTCGGTATTAATGAATCCGGAAGTAGTATCAAGCAGGAATCGCACCTTTTGGAACAGGAACGCATCATGCTCAACCAGAGAGCGTACATCTTCACTAAGCTCTCGAATGTCCGCATCGTAGATATGACTACCGAGCGCCCGTGGACGGGACAGGAAGGTCAGTACCCGGCGTAAATCAATCAGACAGAGCTGGGCTTTTCCAAGCATATCCTCGAGCTGTGCCAGACGGGTAATCATGTCATCCAGATCCAGAATCTGTTCACGATGGCGGTTATTCAGAACCTCGGTTGAGTATTTTTCCAGATCCTTGTGCACATCTTCCAGAATATCCGCCAGCTCATCCAGCTTGGCTTCAAGTAGGCCAAGTAGAATCCAGGTCGGATCCTTATAATCAATCTCATAATCATTGCGGCGCGCACGAGCACGAAAGGCACGGAACGCGACTAGTTTTTCCCCACGCAAGGTAAACAGCCGATCTTTATGCAGAATGAAGGCGACGGTTTGCACCGTGGCTAAAATGCTGGATTGATCTTCAGTATCTTCTTCGACCTGATAGTTTTTATTTTTCGTTAAAAAATAAGTGCTGATATGCAAAATACCGTCATCATCGCGGTAAAATCGGGCACTGGATGAAATGTCTTCTAATGATTTGAGCGTAGGAAGATTTTGCTCATAAGCGTCCATGATCCATTGCTGCTCTTCCTGTGAAGGAGCAATCAGATCAACCCAAACCAAATCTTGATGTAAATCAAAGTCGCCATTAATAGTGGCATCTTCTAGGCTACCGCGCTCTGTGGCATAAAAGGCTTCAAGCATGCTGTCTTTTCTCCCTTGCGCAGTATGTAAATTGGAATGGGTGTATTTTAGACAAGGAATTGAATAAAAACACTGATTGAACAGTTATTTTTTCAAAAAAAGCTTCGATCAGGGATTCCTTGCGATACAGCTAGAACTAAATGGTGAAAAATGATGAATTCTATCGCAATTTTTTGTGGTTCCGCACTGGGGAATGCACCTGTTTATACCGAGATTGCTGAAAAAGTCGGCCAGACGCTGGCAGCTAGACAGCAAACACTGGTCTATGGTGGTGGGCGTTCAGGCTTGATGGGAATTGTTGCGGACAGTACTCTGGCTGCGGGCGGCCAAGTGATTGGGGTGATTCCAAAGCAACTGGTAGACCGTGAACTGGCCCATCCTGGTCTGACTGAACTGCATATTGTTGAAAATATGCACGAGCGCAAAACCAAAATGTCAGAACTGGCAGATGGTTTTATTGCGATACCGGGTGGTGTAGGAACACTGGAAGAAATCTTTGAGCAATGGACCTGGGCACAGCTCGGTATTCATGAAAAGCCATGTGCATTTTTAAATGCAGAAAACTTCTATACCGGTTTGATTCATTTTATTCAGCACACGACTGAACAGGGTTTTACCAAGGCACGTTTTACCGAAAAACTTATTGTCAGTGAAGAAATTGAAGCAATTCTGGATGCTTTTGAGAATTATCAACCACCGCAAGCGAAATGGGGGATGGTTGATCAGCAAGATCTCGTGAAATAAGCCGATTGATCATTTTTAAATTTGAGTTGTTATGAAAGTTATTACTGTTGCCGCCGGCATTGTACTGAATGAAGCACAGCAATTATTGGTTGTACGTAAGAAAGGCACCAGCTGCTTTATGCAGGTGGGTGGCAAGCTGGAACCGAATGAAGCACCTGAAGAGACGATTGTTCGTGAAATCCAGGAAGAAATCTGCTGTCAGGCTGAAGTACAGCAATTTGTGGGTCGTTTTGAAACGAAGACCGCGAATGAACCTGACCACCAACTGGTCAGTTATGTATATCTGGTCAAACTGGATCAAATGCCAAAAATTGAGGCGGAGATTGCTGAGATGAAATGGATTGATCTCAATGAACAAGACTTAGCACTGGCCCCGTTAACCACAGAAATTGTGATTCCATGGGTGAAGTCAAATCTATTGGCCCAAGCTTAATTTAAAGCTTTGCACCTGCGACACAGGCTGTATAAATTTGCTGGCAGCCAAGTTCTTGGAGCTTCTGATTAAGTGCACGAATTGAACTGCCAGTTGTTACCACATCATCAATAATCAGTACTTTACGATAACGCAATTTTGATGATGTACTGATCTGAAATTGTGCTTCAATATCTTCAATCCGTTCCAGGCGGCTTAAGCCTTTTTGTGAATGCTGTTTGAGCCGGCTCACTGGTTGCCATACTGGAACTTGAAGATGCTTTGCGACCTGTTTAGCCAGCAGTAAGGACTGGTTATAGCCGCGCTGTACCAGTTTGTCTGTGGAGATTGGCATCGGAACGACTGCGCTGACTTTTGGAAGTTTTAAACTGATAAGCGTGCCTGCTAACAAGTTTTCCAGATAAAGCTTCTGCTCATATTTGAACAACTGAATCAGACGATCCATCGGATAATCATAATGGCAGGCAATCTGTACCTGCATTTCCTGGCGCTGGATGGTCTGATGTGCCCAGGGTAGCTGGTTCCAGCAATCCTGGCATACTGAATAAATTGTTTGATAATCGTTATGACAAAGCTGGCAGGGCTGTAACTTGCCCAGCCAATGCTTGCCTTGCTGAATCAGCTTAGACATAGGCATATCGTGGTGCCTCAGGTAACCAGCGTTTTAATAACGCATCAGCCTGTTTTGGATAATCCTTTAACATCTGCTGCGCCACATAATGTGCTTGATTGAGCAGGTGGTCATCGCGTTCCAGTTTGGCTACCCGGAAACCCATATCTCCGGTTTGTTTGGTGCCAAGCAGTTCACCTGGACCACGCAGTTCCAGATCCTTTTCCGCGATGATAAATCCGTCATTGGTTTCACGCATGATACGCAAACGTTCCTGACCATTCTGAGAAAGGGGATGCTTATACAGAAGTACACAGAAACTGGCTTTGGCACCCCGACCAACACGTCCACGCAGCTGATGCAGTTGTGAGAGTCCGAGACGCTCGGCATTCTCAATCACCATCAGAGAAGCATTCGGTACATCGACACCCACCTCAATCACGGTCGTGGCAATCAATAGCTGCAATTCATTATTTTTAAATTGTTGCATCACCGCCTGCTTTTCATCAGGCTTCATCTTGCCATGGACCAGACCGATATTGATTTCCGGGAAGCGTTCCTTAATTTCGGCAAAAGTGGCTTCTGCTGCTTGGGCATCTAAAGTTTCTGACTGTTCGACCAGAGTACAGACCCAATACGCTTGCTTGCCTTCAGCACAGTTAGTGGCAATACGCTGTAGTACTTCTTCACGGCGATCCAGTGGGATAGTGACGGTTTGGATCGGGGTACGACCTGGTGGCAGTTCATCAATAACTGAAGTGTCCAGATCACCATACGCAGACATGGCCAAGGTACGTGGAATTGGTGTCGCCGTCATGACCAGTTGATGTGGGGACATACCATCCAGCCCTTTATTGCGTAGAGCCAGACGCTGATCCACACCAAAGCGATGCTGTTCATCAATAATTACCAGCCCCAATTTGGCAAACTCGACATTTTCCTGAAACAAGGCATGGGTGCCGACCACCAGATTGGCACTACCATCTCTAATGCTTTGTTCTGCCGCAGTACGGGCTTTACCTTTTTGCTTGCCAGATAGCCAGGAAACAGTCAGTCCCAGTGGCTCAAACCATTTTTTAAAATTTAAATAATGCTGTTCTGCCAGAATTTCAGTTGGTGCCATCAGGGCCACTTGCCAGCCTTCTTCCAGAGCATGACAGGCTGCCACACCAGCAACCAGTGTTTTACCTGCACCGACATCGCCCTGTACCAGACGCAACATCGGTTTGTTGCCTTTCATGTCATGGGCAACTTCTCGTGAAACACGTTTTTGCGCCTCCGTCATTTCAAAAGGTAGACCCGCGAGCAACTGTTTGGCATAGCGCTTACTTGGTGAAAATGCAGGCGCTTCAATCTGCTGAATAAAGGCACGGCGGGTCAGTAAACTGATCTGATGCGCGACCAGTTCCTCAAAGATCAGACGCTGCTGGGCTGGGTGGGAACCCTGTGCCAGCTGCAACATATTGGCATCGACTGGAGGGTGATGGATATATTCTAGTGCCTGCTTCAGGTCATAGCCATTGCTGAATTGAGCCGGTAGCAATTCCGGCAGATCATCACTGTGTAGGGCGAGCGCCTGCTTGATATATTCACGTAATTTGGATTGGGTCAGGCCTTCAGTTGCCGGATAGATCGCGGTAAGTTGTGTCTGTGGAAGTGGGGTATGTTCAGTAATGACCTGTAGTTCGGGGTGATACATTTCCAGGCCACGGGCACCAACACGCACTTCGCCAAAGACTCTTAATCTTGCACCAACTTTGCAGCGGTCGGTAATGCCCTTATAGATATGATAGAAACGTAGGGTCACCTTGCCGCAATCATCATCCAGCAGTACGGCCATGGACTTGCGTTTACCTGGTGGAAAATCTACGCCTTTGACAATACCTTCCAGCAAATAGCTACGTCCCACAGTCAATTGATTCATGGGAATGATCGTGCTACGGTCTTCGTAGTCACGTGGCAGATGAAAGAGCAAATCATCAGTTGTGAACAGATTTAATTTTTCAAGTAATGGGGCGGCGGCATTGCCGACACCTTGTAACTGATGGACTGCAGCCATGTCCCCTCAACCAGGTTTTGTGATTCGGTGCTGAATGCATATTTTATTTATCGGTTATGGTAAAACATCCGCACGCATAGCTAAACAATTATTTGAGCAAGGTCATCAAATTAGCACAATCAGTCGCAGTGCGAAAACACATTCCTGCGCCACTCATCATGTTCAGGATGTGCATCAGCTCGATTTAAGCAGCCTTGCACCGATTGACTGGGTCTACGTCTTGCTCAGTCCTGATCAGAGTACGCTCGAAGCTTATCAGCAGACTTCTCTGGACTCAGTCGGTCCAATTGTGACTGCGCTAAAATCCCATCCGATACAACGTCTGGTTGTCGTATCTTCTACCCGGGTCTATGGCGAGAATGCCGGAGAGCAGGTGGGTGATGACAGTGCAATTTATCCGAATGATCCGCAAGGCAAAGTCCTGCATCAAATGGAGCAGACTTATTTAGCTACTTATCCAGACCAATGTACGATCATCCGCCCAAGTGGGATTTATGGAACTTCAGTTGCACGCTTGGAAAAAATGGCACGATCTATGACCAGTTATCCAAATTTGCATTGGTCGAATCGGATTCATATTGAAGACTTGTCACGTTTTATGGCTGAGATGATTCACGTGGAACATCTTGAATCTTCATATATTTTGACCAATAACCAGCCACAACTGTTGCATGAAGTTCTGCAATGGTTTCAGCAGCAGATGAGATTGCCTTTATTAAAGGTAGAAAGTGAGCAGGTGACGGGGAAGAAACTATATGCTACCCGTATGCAAAAAATGGGATATGAGTTAAAGCATCCGGACTGTTATGAGGATTATTTAGAATTGATGAAGTTATCCACTCATCTTGAATAAAGTTGAGTTCCCTCTCCTTTTAGGAGAGGGTTAGGGAGAGGTAAGTTTTTAAATATTTTCTCTCATCCCTCTCACGAAGCAGTGCTTCTCATCCCAGAGGGAGAAGGAGCTTCAATAATCTTACTTTTTCTTCCGTTTCGCACGCTTCTTGGCTTGTTCAGCTGCCAAGGCATCTAAAGCTTCTTTCAATTCTTCATCAGTAAAGGCTGTAAGGTTATGAAGCATTTGCAGCTTCACTTCGTCCAATACCAGATCCGCATACTGAGCGATATTTTTGAAGCTTTCATCAAAGACAATTGCATTGTCTTCATTAGTACTGATATAACCTTTTTGAGTTAACGTTTTGATAAAGCTTTGGAACAGCGCCTTATCAAAGAATTCTGGTGAATTGAATTCATACAGTACAGACAAACGCTGACCTACCAGATGGCTTAATTCTTCAACTTGACGGGTGGAGATATTGCCTGAACCACGTTGGGTAATCAGTGCCAGCGTCATGTAATAGCGCTCGATACTTTGCATGACAGGTGCAGCCAAAACTTCTAGCTGATGATGCGCTTCGCTGTTTGGTGTAGGTGCCACCAGATTTTCACCATCCTGTGCAATTAGCTTCGCTGCAATCAAGGCATCAATATAAGTATTTACTGGTGCCTTGATTTCATCTTCATGCCATTTCAGGAACAGTTCAGCTTTCAGGAATGGGTATAAGGTGCTGCTGATATTTACCAGATCATCACGGCGAATAATGCCATTATGATTTACCAGGGCGGCTACCAGTGACGGTAATACAAAGGCATGCACAATATTGTTGCGGAAATAGGTCAGTAAAATCGCCTGATTATCTTCGATGGCGATAATATTGCCCAGCACATGATTGACGCGTTTGATCAGTTTCAACTTCATTGCATAGGCAATGATTTCTTTCCCGGACAACGGCGTCACTTGCATACGTTCATCATATGGCAAAGACGTCAGCAGATTACGATAAGTATCTAACTGTTTGATACAAATCGCCTCATCCAGCGTGTGTTTTGGTGTTGCTAATAAAATGAGTGACAGCAGGGATACCGGGTTAATGACGGCTGCACGGTTAATATTTTCCAGAATCGCCTGTGCAGAACTATTCACTGCTTCAGATACTGCTGGCGGGATTGGATCATCATTCTTTTCAATCTTGATTTCATCTGCACCATGCTGTTTCAGCATGTCATCCAGAAACACGGGTTCACCAAAATTCAGATGTACCTTACCGAAAATACGTTCAATCTTGCGCAAGGTTTTTAGAATGCCAAAAATAGATTCTGCTTCTTTTTCCTTACCGTTCATTTCACCCACATAAGTTGCACCTTCCATCAGACGTTCATAGCCGATATAGGTGGGTACAAATACGATAGGCTTCGCTTTGCCACGCAAATGACCATGCACGGTCATTGCCAGCATGCCGGTTTTCGGTGGCAACAGACGACCGGTACGTGAACGGCCACCTTCAATAAAGTATTCCAGTGGAGTATTACGTGACAGAACGCTATACAGATATTCTTTGAAAACTGTCGTATAGAGTGCATTACCGCGGAAAGTACGGCGGATAAAGAAGGCACCACCGCCACGCAAGATCTGGCCAACAAATGGCATGTTCAGGTTATCACCCGCTGCGATGTACGGCACCATCAAACCACGACGATAAATCACATAAGATAATAACAGGTAGTCGATATGACTACGGTGACATGGTGCATAGACAATTTCATAGTCTTTCGCCAGTTCACGTACCGTACTGAAGTTATGTACATCAATGCCGTCGTAGAGCTGAGTCCAGAGACGGGTCAGGGCCTTATCGGCAAAACGTACGGTTGAGTTGGAGTAATCTGATACGATTTCATTTAAATAACCAATGGCACGGCGTTCAGCTTCATCCACACTGATCTTGCTGCGGATACTTTCATTACGGATAGCCGCCTGCACATCTGGAGATTTGATCAGACCCTGCATCACATTACGGCGATCTGAAAGGTCAGGTCCCAGCACTACTTCTCGTTGGGCATCCAGATAGTCATTCAAGGTGCTGACAATATAAGTTGCTGGAGACAGGTTCGGATGTGTCACTTTGGCATGATCAATGAGTGCACGCAGAGACTGTGCTTCATGGAACTCCAGATAAGACTGACGACCATGCAGACCAATATTCACCAGCTGTTTCATCTTACTTGGTGTTGACCAGGTATCGGTAAATAACAATTTGAACCAGGAATCTTCTTTCTCTGGTTCACGGCCCCATAGTACGGTCACCGGAATCAGTTCCACATCCAGTTCTGGATTCTGTTCCAGTACTTCAATCAGACGCAGCAGGCGTGGTGGAAAAGCATGTGGCGGCGAGCTCAGCAGATTGCTTTCATCATGATATTGCAGGAACAATACCGAAGCTTTTTCCCGGCGCGTACCTAAATCCATTGGATCAAGTGCAGCAGGCAATTTGAGACGACGGGTTTCACCGTCTACCACCAGCGCATTACTGCGAGAATGGTTTTGCAGAACATAGCAGACAATCTTTTTCTGATCTTGCTGGTCAGCCGCTGGAGCAGGGACTTCCGTTGGTACTTCCCCAAGTACATGCGGGGTAACCACAAGTTCAAGCATCTTACTTGAAAGCTTGCGATACATTTGACCAAAGCCACTCTTGGACATACCTACTCCTAATTTTACTGACCGGAACCACAGGATTTCTGAGGGGGATCTATTTTGATAGATTGTATTTGAAAACAATATGTCATTTTCTAACAAATTCTACAAAAGTTCTTTGATTTTAACGTGAAAAAACGTTTTTTTTATCGGAACATCTACAAAGTGAATGACAGGTCAGTCAGTCAATCTCTAGGGATTTACTCAGAATTTATGGCAGAATATTACCAGAAATGAAGCACATTGTTATTTTTCCAATTTTGGATATCCCGAACATCGTATAGGTTGCCTATGAATGTCTTAACACAAGAACTGGTTGAATTGCTTAGCCTGGAAAAGCTGGAAGAGAATATTTTCCGTGGAATTAGCCGTAACCTGGTAGGCAAGCGCGTATTCGGTGGGCAGGTATTAGGACAGGCTTTGCGTGCTGCATCCTATACGACAGATCGTCCAGCACATTCATTGCATGCCTATTTCCTGTTTGGAGGAGATGTCAATGCACCGATTATCTATGAAGTAGATCGTATTCGTGATGGCAAGAGTTTTGCCAGTCGTCAGGTGCGTGCGATTCAGCATGGCCGTACTATCTTTATGTGTATGGTGTCTTTTGCCGAACCAGAAGAAGGCTTGAACTATCAGATTTCTGAACCAGAATATCCCTCAGTCGACAGCCTGAAAAATGAGGCAGAACTGAAGCATCAGATTGTTGAATTCGTACCGGAAAATGTCCGTGCTTCATTTATGCGTGATCGCCATGTAGAAATTCGTCCTGTGATGCCGGTGAATCCATTCCAGCCGCAACCGGAAGCGCCAAATTATGCGCACTATATCCGTACCCATGGCCAAGTCGCTCCGGAAGTTGATGAGGTTTCGCTGCATCAGGCGATTGCTGCCTTCTACTCAGACTTTACCTTGATGACGACAGCATTGCGTCCACATGGTCTGAGCTATATTTCACCAAACCTGCAATGTGCCAGCATCGACCATGCCATGTATTTCCATAAGCCATTCCGGGCCGATGAATGGATGCTTTACGACATGGATGCGACAGTGAGTGCCAGCTCACGTGGCCTGAACTTCGGTCGTATGTGGCAGAATGGAGAACTGGTCTGTAGTACAACCCAGGAAGGTCTCATCCGTCTGCGGGAAATTGAAACCCAGTAAGATTTAAAATAAAAAAAGCCGGATTAGAGTTCCGGCTTTTTTTATGGGTGTGATTTGAAGTTAGTGGCAATGTGGCACATCATTGCTTGAATGCTTATGGCAACCTTGCTGTTCTTTACCGCCCGAAGAATGTGCAAAAACCTGCCCGATGCTGCAAATGAGTGCAACAGCAATGATCATTTTTTTCATGAACGTATATTTCCTTTGTATAAAACCAGTTTATTGCACTGATTAAGCACATTGCGTGCCAAAATTCGGTACATCACCATATGGATTAAATGAATAATAAAAGATATTTTGCTGTAAAGCGTTTATAAAATTTTACTCGATTATCCGAAACTTGCATGGCATAGTGCCGGATAAGTTCAATATTAAAATGTCCATGAAGATGAGCTTAAATACGCAAATTCTAGTTGCCGCAGTATTGGGTGTCCTGTTTGGTTTTTTATTAAATATTTTCCCGCAAACCACGTTTGAAGAGCTCAGCCTGTATAGTCTGGGTATCATGAGCAGCATCTTCATTGGTTTGCTAAAAATGTTGCTGGTTCCACTGATCTTTAGCTCGATTGTGGTTGGAGTATCGAATCTGCAAGCTGGTGGTCAGCTGAGCCGAACCTGGAAAATTACCTTGGCATGCTGTGTCACCACGACCACCTTGGCCTTAATCTTGGGATTGGCTTGTGCCCATCTGTTTGATGTGGGCAAGGGTGTCGATGTAGTAATGTTTCAGGATGCCATGGCTCAGCATAAAACTCCGGATACCTTAACGCCGTCTTCATTCTTTACCAACTTTATTCAGAATACCCTGATCAATCCGTTTAAGGCCTTTGCCGATGGTAATGTGCTGGCAGTGGTGGTCTTTGCACTCTTTGTCGGTGTGGCACTGGTGGCAGGGGGAGACAAGTTCCGGACGGTACGTAAGCTCAGTATACAGTTCTTTGACATCATGATGCTGATGATTGGCTGGGTCATGAAACTAGCGCCATTCGGGATTTTTGCGTTACTGGCCAAGCTGATTGCCACTGAAGATATTTCGGTGCTGAGCCGTCTGGCAGAGTTTGCTGCGGTAGTAACAGGCACCACCATTTTCCACGGTCTGGTAGTTCTACCATTATTGTTGTGGATCTTCGGGAAAATGAACCCGATTACCTTTTTCAAAGGCACTCGGGCAGCCTTGATTACCGCTTTTGCGACCAGTTCCAGTTCTGCAACCATGCCATTATCCATGAAATGTGCCCAAGAAAATCTGGGAGTACGTCCACATACGGCAGGCTTTGTCATTCCGCTTGGGACTCAGCTAAACATGGATGGTACGGCACTGTATGAAGCCGCAGCAGCTTTGTTTATTGCCAACCTCATGGGACTTGATCTGACGTTGGGGCAGCAATTGGTCGTGTGTGCCACAGCAATGATTGCATCTTTAGGCGCACCGGGTATTCCAAGTGCCGGGATGGTGACCATGATCATGGTACTGCAATCAGTGGGTCTACCGGCAGAAGCCATTGCGATCCTGTTGCCGATTGACCGACTACTCGATACGGTCAGGACTGTGGTGAATGTGCAGGGTGATATGATGATCAGTGTCGTGGTTGACCGACATACTCGTGAACCGCAGCTGGATCAGTCCATCTCTAGTTGAGGATTGAAAACCACCTCCCACAGATGTCCATCTGGATCCTGAAAATAGCCTGCATAGCCGCCATAAAATGTGGCCTGTGCAGGTTTTACAATCTTGGCTCCAGCTTTTTCAGCCTGAGTCATGACCTGATCGACATCTAATGGGCTATACACATTGTGTCCCAAGGTCATTTGGGTGGGACACATCGGGCTCGGTTCGAGTCCGGTATCATGCTGGATGCTGCTTTGCGGCCATAAAGCCAGTTTTAATCCAGCCTGTAGTTCAATAAATGCGACTGCGCCACATTCAAATTCTTTGCCAACAATGCCTTTACTGGGAAAGCCCAGCCCATCACAATAAAAGCGTAGTGCAGCTTCCAGGTCGCGAACACCGAGTGTAATCACTGAAATCCGTGCTTGCATGAGCTCATCCTTATGGTCATGTCTATAGCTTTATCTTAGGTCAAATAAAAAGCAGGGAAATGATCCCTGCTGTTAGAAATTGTAATAAGAGGAGAGCTTAGGCGACTTTTAAACCTGCCCGTTTGGCCGCAGGGGAATGCTCAAGATAATACAGCGCATCATCGGTACTGCCTTCATGCACCGGGTCATACCATGGCATCAGATAGCCGAGTTGCTGAGAAACCAGCCATAGGGGATTGGGTAGCAAACGATTGTCCTGCTGTGAAATACGCAACCATTCTTTCCAGATCCAGGGTTTATACACCGCGGGTTTCAGCTGCTTAAAACGAGGGTCTTGTGCCAACAAACGTGCTGCACCGTCAACCCACAGACCAATCACTCCAATAATCACCACCACACTTAAATAGTAGCGGGCAATATAACCTCCACCAAGATGACGATATAAGTCAAATGCCACACTGCGATGCTCAATTTCTTCTGCGCCATGCCATTTCACCAGATCTAGCATATTCGCATCAGCACCAAGCCGTTCCCATTCGGTGTTATAGAGCGCATATTTTCCAAGGACACAGGTCATATGCTCTACAGTTGCGACGATACCAAGCCGGAACAGATCCCATTGATGTTCTGCGATTTCAGGAATTTTCAGACCAAGCGGCTGATCAGCCAGCAATTGATTGAACAGGAAATCCATAATGTCCAGATTGCGCTGGATATCAATCTGACGTTCAGATAGATACTCTTTATTGGCCGAATTATGTGCCTGAGCATGCATGGCTTCCTGACGGATAAAAGCCTGTACATCATGCTTTAATTTTTCATCGGTGATCTGAGCGAGAACCTTGTTATACAGGCGACAGAACCACAATTCACCGGCCGGCAGAATATTATTAATTTCATTCACAAAGTAACTGGCGAAAGGCTGATTTGGAATCCAGTCAATTGGGGTAGCCTGCCATTCAAACTTAACTTTGCGTGGTTGGATAAAATAGGAAATTGAAGAGCCTATTTTTGTTATTTTAAATCGTGAGAGTAAAGACATGGGTGGATCCATCACTGCTTGATCAATACAGTATGGAAAAAATGTCCCGAATCGCTGCAGGCAATACGAGACATTATTTTGTCACTTAGATCACATCAGACTTATTTTGGCTGTTCTTGTTCGACAATCTCTGTTTGATCAGCTTCAACCGGCTCATCCAGATTATTTAATTCACTCGCAGTAATTTCATGATCTGGGTCTGAGTCAGTTTCATCTTCTAGTTCAACAGATTCAATCGGTTCATCAGCTTCGTTTAAATCATGGATTGACGCTTCTGGAATACTATCCAGATCAAATTCCGTTGGTTGATCCAAGGTAAAGTTCAGACGACCGGCCATCACACTTGCCAGTTCTTCCAGACCTTCTTTATTTAAAGAGGAAAATAATTGAATCGAGAAGTTCAGCTTCATTTTATTTAATGTTGCTTTGACTTCCTGCAAGGCTTTGGACGCAGGACCACGATTCAGCTTGTCTGATTTGGTCAACAAGACATGCACGAACAGGTGACGTGAATAGGCCCATTCCAGCATCATCACATCAAAGTGTTGTAGCGGATGACGGATATCCATCAGCAGCACCAGACCTTGCAGGCTCTTACGGTGAATCAGATAGTTTTCCAGTTCTTTCTGCCAGACAATTTTCATGGCTTCTGGGACAGCTGCGTAGCCATAACCCGGTAAATCGACCAGACGCTGATCCGGATTGCCAAGGCTAAAGAAGTTGATCATCTGGGTACGGCCTGGTTTTTTGGAGGCACGGGCCAACTGTTTCTGATTGGTCAGGGCATTGATGGCACTGGATTTACCCGCATTGGAGCGACCGGCGAATGCAACTTCATAACCTGTATCTTCAACACACAGGTTAAGTTTGGGTGCACTCATTAAAAATTCAGCTTTGCGCAGCCAATTGAGCGAGCGCACAGAGTATTCAGTAATCGCAGGATCGACTTTTTTGGTATAGCTAATCTTTTGCTTTGGGGCAGCAGCTGCCTTACTGTTTTTCGATTTTCCTCTGCTGTGGTGCATGGCTCAACTTCAAACTTAAATTTACAAGCAGCTATTATAAAGGAAGTCGCTTGGGCAAGCGAACTTTCAATGCAAGACTTGGTAAGCAGAAAGTGAAAACTATAGATTGATCAGGCCGATTGGTGACTGGATGCTGTAATGGCCTTGCAGTGGTGTTACCACTTCACTGAGCGTGTATTGATCCAGGCTGGCATAAAACTGCTCTACGGCATCATCTAAAATGCCTTTTAAACCACAATTTTTACGCAGCACACAGGGTGGGGTATTGCATTCTACCACTTGGCTATCCTGTTGCAGGATACGCACGACTTGACCCAATGGTATTTTTAAGGTGAGCGGATTCATGCGAATGCCGCCGCCTCGCCCACGAGTAGTGATGAGCCAGTCCTGCTTTGCCATAAAATGTACGATTTTCATGGCATGGTTCTCTGACACCTGCAGCTCATTCGCGAGTTCCGCAATGGTATACGGCATTTCTTTCGGCTGAGCGATGTACATAAGAATCCGTAAGGCGTAATCGGTAAATTTATTTAACTGCATTATAAATCTAGAGTTTTCATACAAAGCAGGGCTAGTCTAACACAGCCAGACTAGCCCTTGCTTGATTTCAGTTTAAGCTGACTGCTTAGTGGCGAACGCCACCAGTACCAAAGGCTTCACTGTGAATATTCTCAGCAGGAATGCCTCGTGCAACCAACGCTTTGTGTTGTTCTGCCATAAATGGCATTGGGCCACATAGATAGTAATCAGCATTTTCTGGTAATAAAGCACGATCAATTGTACTCAGATCCAGACGGCCTGCTACATCATAGTCTTCACCCAGTTTGTCACCTTGGTGTGGGAATTCGTAAGCAGTCAGTGTGCTTAAACGTGGATATTTGGCTTTCAAATCATGAATGTGCTGTTTCATGG
Organism: Acinetobacter sp. VT 511; assembly: GCF_001077515.1. Classification (NCBI taxonomy): domain Bacteria; kingdom Pseudomonadati; phylum Pseudomonadota; class Gammaproteobacteria; order Moraxellales; family Moraxellaceae; genus Acinetobacter; species Acinetobacter sp. VT 511. The sequence continues at coordinate 221,321 of NZ_LFRE01000059.1, forward strand.
CATGCACCTGTTTGCTACGGCAGGCATGAATGAAAGTCACAGGTTGTGGCATATCCAGAGTTACCAACTGATTTAGCATGGCTACCATTGGAGTTAAGCCCACACCGCCACTGATAAATACATTACGTTTGTTTGGATCAATCAGGTAGAAATTACCTGTTGGTGCAGACACTTCAATTTCTGAGCCTTCTGCCAAGCTATGTAAAGTATTAGATACCCAGCCTGGAACCAAATCACCTTTTTGATCTTCACGCTTTACTGAAATACGCAGGTATTCATCTTGAGGACAAGTTGAAAGCGTATATTGACGTGGTTGTCTCAAATTCAGTTCAGGCACAAACACACGTACAGAAATATACTGACCTGCTTCATACTTCGGTAATGGTCCGCCGTCGACTGGTGCCAGGTAGAACGAAGTGATCTCTTCACTTTCTACTACTTTCTTGGCAATCTTGAAATTGCGCCAGCCTAACCAGCTACCTTTAGTCTGTTCATGTTGATCATAAATCGCTTTTTCAGTCGCAATGAACAGGTCTGCTAATTGTCCATATGCAGTAGCCCACGCATCAATCAGTGGATCATCCATAGAAATATTGAGTACTTCACTGATTGAATGCAGCAGGTTTTCCCCAACAATGCCGTAATCAGGTGCTTTAATATTTAAGCTGACATGTTTATGCGCAATGAGTTCAACCACAGGTAATAACACAGAAGGATCTTCGATATTTTCAGCATATGCTAAAACTGCACCTGCCAAGGCTTGCGCCTGAGCACCGCTACGCTGGTGACCCATGTTGAAGGTTTCTTTTAGATCTGGGTTATTGTTTAACATGCGGTTGTAAAAATAACCGGTTAAAGCAACCCCATTTTCACGAAGCACAGGTACTGTAGCTTTTACTAGGTCAATTTGCTGTGGAGTCATAGCAGATCTCTCATGGCTGTTATTTATAAGATGTATTTAAAATACATCTTTAAAGATATATTCACAATACATCTTTAAGTAAAAACCATGAAAAAATTATGGGATATTAAAATATCCCATAAAAATAAAGAAAATAATCGGAGAAAGAAGGGTTATCTCTTACCAAATAATGACCCTAATAAACCACGGACAATTTTCTGGCCGGTAGTGCTACCCAAAGTGCGTGCGGCACTTTTAGCAAAGGTGCCAACAATGTCTTGGGTGAACTTTTCACGCTGTTTCGCTGCACGTTCAGCTTCTTTCTGCTGTTCGCGTGCAAGACGTTCCTGTTCGCGGGCTTGCTGCTTAGCAAATGTTTCCTGCTCTTTTGCGACTTGTTTGGCATACGCTTCTTGTTCTTTGGCTTGCTGTTTGGCAAGTTCCGCAGCCTGAAGCTGTTGCTGGCGTTCAGTGACTTTGTTTTGCAGCATTTCATGCGCACTGTCACGATCAACTTGCTGTTCATAAATCTCAGCCACAATGCTTTGTTGCATTAAAGTTTTGCGTTCTTCAGGAGAAATGGGGGTAAAAGAGGAGTGTGGCGGCATCACCCAGCCGCGTTCTACAATTTGCGGTGTGCCTTTTTCATCCAGACAGCTAATCAGTGCTTCACCGACAGCCAGTTCGGTAATGGCATCCTGAACTTTAAACTCTGGATTAGCTCGAAAAGTATCTGCCGCCGTTTTTACCGCTTTTTGGTCTTTAGGGGTAAAAGCACGTAAAGCATGCTGAACCCGATTGCCGAGTTGACCTAAAACGCTTTCTGGTAAATCGAGTGGATTCTGGGTGATAAAGTAAATCCCCACACCTTTAGAACGAATCAAACGCACCACCTGTTCAATCTTTTCTTGCAAGGCAGGGCTAGTATTATCAAATAGCAAATGGGCTTCATCAAAGAAGAACACCAGTTTGGGTTTATCCAGGTCGCCGACTTCCGGTAACTGTTCAAACAGCTCTGAAAGCATCCATAGCAAGAAAGTGGCATACAGCTTAGGTGTGTTCATCAGCTTGTCAGCAGCAAGCAAGTTGATATTGCCATGACCTTGACTGTCGGTTTGTAAAAAATCCATCAGATCCAGCGCTGGTTCACCAAAGAATTGCTCACCATCTTGATCAGCCAAGGCAAGCAGATTGCGTTGAATCGCGCCCAGACTGGCAGGAGACAGATTGCCATAGTCCGCTTTAAAATCTGCGGCATGTTCGCTGACATAACTAATCATGGCCTTTAGATCTTTAAAGTCGATCAGTAATAGGCCTTGATCATCAGCAATACGGAAAATGACTGAGAGCACACCTTCCTGAGTGTCGTTCAGATTCAAAATACGGGCAAGAAGGAGGGGGCCAATCTCGGAAATGGTGGTGCGAATCGGATGGCCTTGCTCGCCAAATAAATCCCAGAACACCACAGGCGACGCTGAAAAAGGGATGGACTCGATATTCAGGCTTTTAATGCGTTCATCAAATTTGGGGTTGTTTTCCCCGGCTTTCGCCAAGCTGGAAACATCACCCTTGGCATCGGCCAAAAATACCGGTACACCAATTCGGGAAAAACTTTCTGCCAGTACCTTTAATGTTACGGTCTTACCGGTACCGGTTGCACCGGCAATCAGGCCATGACGGTTGGCAAGCTGAGAATGCAGCACGATATCCTGGGTGGTATCGGCGGTTTTTTTAGCGATTACGATTGGTGTACCCATATAATTTCCTATTTGTTATTTATTCATTTTTAACTTTTTTCATGTTTTGTAGTGCGTGTTGAATGTCTTCAATCAGATCTTCCGGATGTTCTAATCCAATACAGAAGCGCACCAGGAAGCCTTCTTTCAAATGTGAATGTTCAAGCACACGCATATCTTTTAAGTTATATAGCATGACCAAGCTAACAGGACCACCCCAGCTAAAACCAAGCTTAAATAGTTTTAAGTTGTCACAAAAATTGCGGATATCTTGCAGTTCATATTTACTGTCAAAAATTACACTGACCAGGCCGGCACTATGACCTTCCTTGCAAATTTCTTTCCAATATTGATGACCTGCGCTATGCGGATCGGCTGGATGCAGTACCTGCACAAACTCCGCTTGCTGTTTTAACCAGGTGAGAATGTTGAGTGCACTACTGGATTGATGTGCATAACGCAGTTGCATGGAAGCAAGACTACGTTGCACCTGAGCAACGTCATCACCTGAGACAGCAATGCCTTGAATGGCATGTGCGCGGAACAATTGGTGATGCAGTTCTTTATCACGCGTGACCACTGAACCCATCAGAATGTCACCACCACCGCTTGGATATTTGGTCAGCGCATGTACGGATAAATCTACACTTAGGTGTTCATCACCAAAATCAAAGGCATTAAAGGCCAGACCCGCGCCCCAGGTATTGTCCAGTGCAGTCAGAATATTGTGTGCTTGAGCTTTCTTCACGAGGCCATTTAAATCCGGAAATTCCAGTGTGACTGAGCCAGCTGCTTCCAGCCAGATCAGTTTGGCTTTATCTGAAGGATTAAAGCTTTCCAGGCATAATGGATTATAAACTTGTACCTGAATGCCATAACGTGTTTCCAGGTTGCGTAGATGCTCCATGTTTGGGCCATAAATATTGTCCGGTACCCAAACTTCTTCTCCCTGACTTAAAAAACAGGAATTCACGAGATTAATCGCAGATAAACCGCTAGGTGCAAGCAGGTGATAGAGCCCACCTTCGAGCTGGGCAATGTTATCGCCTAAGGTAAATGTGGTTGGGGTACCATGTGTGCCATAGCTATAGTCATAATCATCGGTCCAATGGCGATTAAACAGGGCATCGGTATTGTTAAAAATAATGGTTGATGCACGATAGAGGGGAGGTTGAACCGTCGAAATGTACTGAGGGGCCTTTCGTGGTGCATGAATCAGGGCGGTTTGAGGATTTTTTTTCATGCTGCAGCTCATATCTGGAGTCAAAAACAGCTTTAGCTTAAGAGAATCTTTGCTTTAGTGCTACTTGCGTTATCAATTGTTTAAAAACCTCACATAAAATAAAAAGTTGGCTTCATTTTTGCAAAACCTAGCCTATATAGATACAAGAACAGGTTCGAGCGCATGAAGTCGCATTTACGAGTACATTATTTTCAGCATATTGCTGGTGAAGGTTTTGGTAGTTGTATTGATTTTTTAAAGCAGCATCAGGCGCAAATTACAGCGACTGAATTCTTTGCTTTACCTGTGGATCGTCCTTTGGAAATAGAAGCGCTACCTGCAGTAGAAGAAGTAGATTTGCTCATTATTATGGGCGGGACCATGAGTGTAAATGATGAAGCAAATTTCCCCTGGTTGAAAATAGAAAAACGCTGGTTACGTCGTTACTTGTCCCAGGGGAAGCCAGCGATTGGTTTGTGTCTAGGCGGACAGCTGATTGCCAATGCCTTGGGGGCAGCAGTCAGTTATAATCCAGAACAGGAACTGGGGTGGATGTCTGTCAGTAAAGTGGCCAATGTGCCAGCAGACTGTTTTAGTTTGCCTGAGCAATTCCGGATCATGCAGTGGCATAGCGAGACCTTTGAAATTCCCAAAGGGGCGGTACATCTGGCAGAAAATGAAGCCTGTCGCAACCAGATGTATCAATTGGGCAAAAATGTTCTCGGTTTCCAGTTCCATCCAGAAATAACCCCGGAAACCTTGGCCCTGTTTTTAGAAGATGAAGAGGAGTTGCTAAAATTTTCAGGAAAATATGTGCAACCTGTGCATGAGCTCAGAAAAAGTCCAAAATCTAATTTTATTGAAGGAAATCAAATGCTAAATCGCGCAATCGAATATGTGATAGAGAAATCTGCCTGAAGGGTGAAAAACAAACTCTTGATTTAGCAACCAAATTGATTGCAGACGAAAACCATAAAAGGCATTTGCTTATGCATTAAACAATGGCTATAATAGGCCACCCTTCGATAGGAAGGATGTTAACTGCGAAGAAAGTAGTTAACTATCGTTACAGTCGTGGCATCGATCATGACCTTAGTGATAATTCACTGCTCTTGACACTTACCTCAAAAATTAGTGGGGTGAGATGCGTCAAGAGTGATTCTTTATATATTTGGCTTGGAGTTTACTGGTATGTCTAACCAGAGAATTCGTATCCGTCTTAAGTCTTTTGATCACCGTCTAATTGATCAATCAGCTCAAGAAATCGTAGAAACAGCAAAACGTACTGGCGCACAAGTTTGTGGTCCAATTCCAATGCCTACACGCATTGAACGTTTTAACGTTTTAACATCACCACACGTAAACAAAGACGCGCGGGACCAGTACGAAATTCGTACTTACAAGCGTTTGATCGACATCGTTCAACCTACAGACAAAACTGTAGATGCATTGATGAAGTTAGATCTTGCAGCTGGTGTTGATGTTCAGATCGCATTGGGTTAAGGCTTTCGGGTTAATTAACGCTCTAAGTTAATTAGGCCGCTTTTTTAGAGGTTTATGCACATGGCTATTGGTTTAGTCGGTCGCAAGTGCGGTATGACACGTATCTTTACAGATGCTGGTGTTTCTGTGCCTGTTACAGTGATTGAGGTTGATCCTAACCGCATCACTCAAATCAAAACGCTTGAAACTGATGGTTATCAAGCGATTCAAATCACTACTGGTGAACGTCGCGAATCTCGCGTAACTAACGCTCAGAAAGGTCACTTCGCTAAAGCGGGTGTTGCTGCTGGTCGTCTGGTTCAAGAATTCCGCGTTTCAGAAGCTGAGCTTGAAGGTCGTGAAGTTGGTGGTACGCTTACTGTTGAGTTGTTCCAAGTAGGTCAAATCGTTGACGTAACTGGTACTTCTAAAGGTAAGGGTTTCCAAGGTGGTGTTAAGCGTTGGAACTTCCGTACTCAAGATGCTACTCATGGTAACTCTGTTTCTCACCGTGTTCTAGGTTCTACAGGTCAAAACCAGACTCCTGGTCGCGTGTTCAAAGGCAAAAAAATGGCTGGCCATTTAGGTGCTGAACGCGTAACTACACAGGGTCTTGAAATCGTTGCTATCGACACTGAACGTTCAGTTCTAGTGGTTAAAGGCGCGGTTCCTGGTGCTACTGGTGGCGACGTAACTGTTCGTCCTACGATCAAGGCCTGAGGGGAAATAACGTGAATTTAAATACTGTTTCCGGCTCTGCTGTTGAATTATCAGAAGTTGCGTTCGGTCGTGAATTTAATGAAGCTCTTGTACACCAAGTTGTTACAGCTTACCTAGCTGGTGGTCGTCAAGGTTCTAAAGCTCAAAAATCACGCGCAGACGTTTCTGGCGGTGGTAAAAAACCATTCCGTCAAAAAGGTACTGGCCGCGCTCGTGCTGGTTCTATTCGTAGCCCAATCTGGGTTGGCGGTGGTAAAACTTTTGCTGCTCGTCCACAAGACTGGTCTCAAAAAGTAAACCGTAAAATGTACCGCGGTGCTATGCAATGCATCCTGGCTGAACTTGTTCGTCAAGATCGCTTAGTTTTAGTTGAAGAGTTTGCTGTTGCAGCTCCAAAAACTAAAGAATTGCTTGCAAAACTTAACGACTTAAATGCGACTCGTGCATTGATCGTTACTGATGCTGTTGATGAGAACTTGTATCTAGCTGCTCGTAACCTTCCACACGTAGATGTGGTTGATGCGACTGCAATCGATCCTGTTAGCTTGATCGCGTTCGATAAAGTTGTTATGTCTGTAGCTGCTGCTAAGAAAATTGAGGTAGAACTCGGATGAACAACGAACGTTTATATCAAGTCCTGCAAGGACCTGTTTTCTCAGAAAAAGCACAAGTTTTAGGTGAAACTGCTGGTGTTCAAGTTTTTAAAGTTGCCACTGATGCAACTAAACTTGAAATCAAAAAAGCAGTTGAGCAATTGTTTGGTGTTCAGGTTGTTAAAGTTAACACTACGATCACTAAAGGTAAAACTAAACGCTTTGGTAAAACTATCGGACGTCGTTCTGATGTTAAAAAAGCATACGTCACCCTGAAAGCTGGCCAAGATGTAGAAATGGCTGACTTGGGCGATGCCGCTGAAAGCGCAGCGGAATAAGGACGAAAACTATGCCTATTCAAAAATGTAAGCCAACGTCTCCAGGACGTCGCTTTGTAGAGAAAGTCGTTCACGACCATCTTCACAAAGGTGCTCCTTATGCTCCACTAGTTGAAGCTAAAAAACGTACTGGCGGCCGTAATAACAACGGTCACATTACGACTCGTCACGTTGGTGGCGGTCACAAGCAACACTACCGTATCGTAGACTTCAAACGTAACAAAGACGGCATCCCAGCTGTAGTTGAGCGTATCGAATACGATCCAAACCGTTCTGCGCACATTGCGTTGTTGAAGTATGCTGACGGTGAACGTCGCTACATCATCGCGCCTAAAGGTTTACGCGCTGGTGATTCAGTACAATCTGGTAACGATGCTCCAATTCGTCCAGGTAACTGCTTACCACTTCGTAACATGCCTATCGGTTCTACTCTTCACAACATCGAGCTTAAAATCGGTAAAGGCGCACAGTTAGTACGTTCTGCTGGTACATCTGCTCAATTGTTGGGTCGTGACGGTTCATACGCTATCATCCGTCTTCGTTCAGGTGAGATGCGTAAAGTACACGTTGAATGTCGCGCTGTGTTAGGTGAAGTATCTAACTCAGAAAGCAACCTTCGTTCATTGGGTAAAGCTGGTGCAGCGCGCTGGCGTGGCGTTCGTCCTACCGTTCGTGGTATGGCGATGAACCCGGTAGATCACCCGCACGGTGGTGGTGAAGGTCGTAGCAAAGGTATTCAACCTGTAAGCCCATGGGGTCAAAAAGCTAAAGGGTACAAGACACGTACCAACAAGCGTACGACTAAGATGATTATTCGCGACCGTCGCGTTAAGTAACAAGTAAAGGAATCTGACAATGCCTCGTTCTCTGAAAAAAGGCCCATTCGTCGATGCGCACTTGTTCGCTAAGGTTGAAGCGGCTATCGCGGCTAATAACCGTAAGCCGATCAAAACTTGGTCGCGTCGTTCGATGATCCTCCCGGATTTTGTTGGTTTAACAATTTCTGTACACAATGGCCGTAACCATGTTCCAGTGATCATCTCTGAACATATGGTTGGACACAAGCTTGGTGAATTTGCACCGACTCGTACCTACCGTGGTCACGGTGTTGACAAGAAATCTAAACGTTAATAGGTGCTATGATGGAAGTAACTGCTAAATTACGCGGTGCCGCTATCTCGGCACAAAAAGCTCGTTTGGTTGCAGATCTTATCCGCGGCAAATCTGTTGCGCACGCACTTAACATTTTGAACTTCAGCAACAAAAAAGCTGCAGTCCTGGTTAAGAAAGCGTTAGAGTCTGCAATTGCAAACGCTGAACACAATAACAGTTTAGATGTAGACGACCTTAAAGTTTCTACGATCTACGTTGATGAAGGCATGAGCCTGAAACGTATTATGCCACGTGCTAAAGGCCGTGCAGATCGTATTACTAAGCGTACTTGTCACATTACCGTTAAGGTAGGGGTTTGATATGGGTCAGAAGGTTCATCCAATCGGTATCCGCCTAGGTGTTGTGAAACGTCATAACGCTAACTGGTATGCGAGTCCGAAACAATACGCTGAATACTTGCTTAAAGATTTGCAAGTTCGTGAGTTTTTAACTAAAAAACTTAAGAATGCAATGATCAGCAATATTCTTATCGAACGTCCTACAGGCGCTGCTAAAGTAACTATTAGCACTGCTCGTCCTGGTATCGTTATCGGTAAAAAAGGCGAAGACATTGAGAAATTACAACGCGAATTAACATCTATCATGGGTGTTCCTGCGCAAGTAAGCATCAACGAAATCGATCGTCCAGACTTAGACGCACGTCTTGTTGCTGAAGCTATCGCTTCTCAATTAGAAAAACGTGTAATGTTCCGTCGTGCTATGAAGCGTGCGGTTCAAAACACAATGCGTGCTGGCGCTAAAGGTATCAAAGTTGAAGTTTCAGGCCGTTTAGGTGGTGCTGAGATCGCTCGTACTGAGTGGTATCGTGAAGGTCGTGTACCTCTACATACACTTCGTGCAGACATCGACTATGCTACTATGCGTGCTGAAACTACTTACGGTACGATTGGTGTTAAAGTTTGGATCTTCCGTGGTGAGATCTTGGGCGGCATGAAACAAGTCATGAACCCGGCTCCAGCTGAAGAACGTCCAGCTAAACGCGGTCGCGGTCGTGGTGAAGGTCAAGAGCGTCGTGGTCGTCGCAATGATCGTTCTGCTGAAAAAGGAGAATAATCCATGTTGCAACCTAAACGTATGAAATTCCGTAAGGTGCAAAAAGGCCGTAACACTGGTCTTGCACACCGCGGTAGTTCAGTATCTTTCGGTACAATCGCTCTTAAATCAATTGAACGTGGTCAAATGACTGCGCGTCAAATTGAAGCAGCGCGTCGTACTATCAGCCGTCGTATTAAACGTGGTGGTAAGATCTTTATCCGTGTCTTCCCAGACAAACCTATTACTTCTAAACCTCTTGAAGTTCGTATGGGTAAAGGTAAAGGTTCTGTGGAATACTGGGTTTGCCAAATCAAACCAGGTAAAGTCTTGTACGAAATTGATGGTGTTAACGAAGAATTAGCTCGCGAAGCATTTACGCTTGCAGCTGCTAAACTTCCGTTTAAAACCACTATCGTGACTCGGACGGTAATGTAATGAAAACTAAAGATCTACGTGAAAAGTCGGTAGAAGAGTTGACAGCTTTGCTTGATGAGCAACAGCTTAACCAATTCCGTCTTCGTATGGCGAAAGCAACTGGTCAATTGGGTAAATCGCACGAAGTGCAATTAACTCGCAAGACTATTGCTCGTATCAAGACCCTCCTTACCGAAAAACAGGGGAACGGACAATGAGTGAACAAACAGTCCGCACGTTAACAGGCAAAGTAGTAAGCGACAAAATGGACAAGTCTATTGTTGTGCTTATCGAACGTCGTGTTCAACACCCGTTGTATGGCAAATCAATCCGCCGTTCAACAAAATTACATGCTCATGATGAAAACAACACAGCTAAAACTGGTGATGTTGTAACAATCAAAGAAAGCCGCCCAATTTCTAAAACTAAGTCTTGGACTCTAGTTGAAGTTATTGAAGCAGCTGCTGAGTAATTAACGTTCTTGTTGCATCATCGGTCAAATTCGAGTACTCTTTGAGCCTTTCGAATTTGCGACCGGTGATGCTCGGTTTTGGAGTAGGGCAATGATTCAGACCGAAACTATGCTCGACGTAGCAGACAACAGTGGTGCTCGCCGCGTACAATGTATTAAAGTACTTGGTGGTTCACATCGTCGTTATGCTTCTGTTGGCGACATTATTAAAGTTACTGTAAAAGAAGCAATTCCACGCGCACGTGTTAAAAAAGGTGACGTGATGAATGCAGTTGTGGTTCGTACTAAATTCGGCATCCGTCGTCCAGATGGTTCAGTGATTCGTTTCGACGATAACGCTGCTGTTATTTTGAACAACAACAAAGCGCCGATTGCAACTCGTATTTTCGGACCAGTGACTCGTGAACTTCGTACTGAACAGTTCATGAAAATTATTTCATTGGCTCCTGAAGTTCTATAAGAGGCAATCATGGCTAAGATTAAAAAAGGCGATCAAGTAATTGTGATTGCAGGTAAAGAAAAAGGCAAACAGGGTACTGTTCTGTCTGTTTCAAATGACCAAGTGAAGGTAGAAGGTCTTAACCTAGTTAAGAAACATCAGAAGCCTAACCGAGCTACTGGCGCTGAAGGCGGCATCGTAACTCAAGAAGCTTCTCTTCACATCTCAAACGTGGCACTTTTTAATGCTACAACCCAAAAGGCTGACCGTGTTGGTTACCAAGTGATTGATGGCGTGAAAACTCGCGTATTCAAATCAAATGGTGAATCAGTGGCGGTAGCGAAGTAATAGGTTGAAAAAGGCAATGGCCAGACTTAAAGCACGTTACAACGACGAACTTAAAGCTCAATTACAAGAACAATTGGGTGTTAAGAATGTGATGGAGATCCCTCGCATCACTAAAATCACTATCAACATGGGTGTTGGCGCAGCTGCTGCTGACAAGAAACTCCTTGATGGTGCTCTTTCTGATATGCAAGCTATCGCTGGTCAAAAACCAGTACTTACGTTAGCTCGTAAATCTATCGCTGGTTTCAAAATCCGTGATGGTTGGCCGATTGGTTGTAAAGTTACTTTACGCGGCGAACGCATGTACGAATTCTTAGACCGTTTGATCTCTATTGCGATTCCTCGTATCCGTGACTTCCGTGGTTTCTCAGCGAAATCATTTGATGGTCGTGGTAACTACTCAATGGGTCTTAAAGAACAGATCATGTTCCCTGAGATCGATTTTGACAAGATTGACCGTATTCGTGGTATGGACATTACCATCACTACGACTGCTCGCACCGATGACGAAGGCCGTGCGCTTATGCGTGCATTCGGCTTCCCGTTCAAATAAGAGGTCGAAATGGCTAAGAAAGGTATGATTAATCGCGAATTGAAACGCGAAGCTACTGTTGCTAAATACGCTGCAAAACGTGCTGAATTAAAAGCTGTTATTGCTAATGTAAATGCATCAGACGAAGAACGTTTCGAAGCGATGATGAAATTACAAGCATTACCACGTAATGCATCTCCAGTACGTCTACGTAACCGTTGTGGTTTAACTGGTCGTCCTCATGGTTACTTCCGTAAGTTCGGTTTAAGCCGTAACATGGTACGCGAAAAAGTAATGCAAGGTGATGTACCTGGCGTTGTTAAGGCAAGCTGGTAAGGAGCACTATAAATGAGTATGCAAGATACCGTTGCCGACATGCTAACACGTGTTCGTAACGCACAAATGGCGAAGAAACAAACTGTTTCTATGCCTAATTCTAAGTTGAAGGTTGCTATTGCAAATGTTCTTCAACAAGAAGGTTACATTTCAAACGTAGAAGTTGCTGATGTTGAAGGCAAAGCAACTTTAACAATTACGTTAAAATATTTTGAAGGCAAACCAGTTATCGAAACTGTGAAACGCGTAAGCCGTCCAGGTCTACGTCAGTATCGCGGTAAAGATGCACTTCCAAGCGTTAAGCAAGGTTTAGGTATTGCAATTGTTTCTACAAGCAAAGGCATCATGACTGATCGCGCTGCACGTGCTGCAGGCATTGGTGGTGAAGTTATTGCTTTTGTTTCTTAATAGGTGATTCCTCATGTCTCGTGTGGCTAAAGCCCCAGTAACTGTACCTAACGGTGTAGCAGTTACTCAGAACGGCCGGCAGGTCGAAGTGAAAGGCACTAAAGGTACATTGTCTTTCAACCTGCATGCGCTGGTCGAGCTAAAACAGGAAGACGGTACTCTAGTTATTGCTCCTAAAGCTGAATCTAAAGACGCTTGGATGCAGGCTGGTACTGCTCGCGCTGTGCTTAACAACCTTGTTAAAGGTGTTAGCGAAGGTTTCGAACGTAAGTTACAACTTATCGGTGTTGGTTATAAAGCTGCGGTTAAAGGTAACATTGTTAACCTTAACCTTGGTTTCTCTCACCCGATTGACTACAACCTTCCTGAAGGTGTAACTGCAGAAACTCCTACAGCGACTGAAATTATCCTAAAATCTGCTGATAAAGCGAAATTAGGTCAAGTTGCTGCGGAAATCCGTGGTTACCGTCCACCAGAGCCGTATAAAGGTAAAGGTGTTCGTTATTCTGACGAAGTTGTACTTCGTAAAGAAGCTAAGAAGAAATAAGGCGCGAGGTTCTTATGAACGAAAAGAAACAATCCCGTTTGCGTCGTGCGAAAAGCACACGCTTGCACATCCGTGCATTGGGTGCGACTCGTTTGTGTGTAAACCGCACTCCGCGTCACATCTATGCTCAAGTTATCTCAGCAGATGGTGGCAAAGTATTAGCGCAAGCTTCTACACTAGACGCTACTCTACGTGCTGGTACAACTGGTAATGTTGAAGCAGCTCAAAAAGTAGGTGCTTTAATCGCAGAACGCGCTAAGGCAGCTGGTGTAACTAAAGTTGCATTTGACCGTTCTGGTTTCAAATATCATGGTCGTATCAAAGCCTTGGCTGATGCTGCTCGTGAAAACGGCTTGGAGTTCTAATCATGGCTAAAGTTGAACAAAACGAAGGTCTTGTTGAAAAGCTGGTTGCCGTTGATCGTGTAGCCAAAGTTGTTAAGGGTGGTCGTATCTTCTCTTTCACAGCATTAACTGTGGTAGGTGATGGTAATGGTCGCGTAGGTTTTGGTCGTGGTAAAGCACGTGAAGTTCCAGCTGCTATTTCTAAAGCACTTGAAGCTGCTCGTCGCAACATGATCACTGTAGATCTTGCTGGTACGACTTTACAACACCCTGTGAATGCTCGTCACGGTGCAAGCCGTGTTTACATGCAGCCTGCTTCTGAAGGTACTGGCGTAATCGCTGGTGGCGCTATGCGTGCCGTTCTTGAAGCTGCTGGTGTACACAACGTACTTGCTAAATGTTACGGTTCTACTAACGCTGCTAACGTAGTTAACGCGACTTTCAAAGGTCTGCGTGACATGACTTCTCCTGAGAAAGTTGCTGCGAAACGTGGTCTTTCAGTAGAACAAATTCAAGGGTAATAATCATGAAAACGATTAAAGTTACCCAGACTAAATCTGCATCGCATCGCTTGAAAAATCACAAGCTGAGCCTTAAAGGTTTAGGTCTGCGTCGTATTGGTCATACTGTTGAAGTGTTAGACACTCCATCTAACCGTGGTATGATCAACCAAGTCTACTATATGGTTAGTGTAGAGGAATAAGCCATGACTCTGCGTTTAAATTCTATTGCACCTGCAGAAGGTGCTAAGCGTGACAACCTGCGTCTAGGCCGTGGTATCGGTTCTGGCGTTGGTAAGACCGGTGGCCGTGGTGTCAAAGGTCAAAACTCACGTAAGAGCGGTGGTACTCGTCCAGGTTTCGAAGGCGGTCAAACAGCACTTTATCGTCGTTTGCCTAAATTCGGTTTCACTAGCCAACAGGCTTTGAAAACTGCTGAAGTACGTTTATCTGAGCTTGCTAAAGTTGAAGGTGATATCGTGTCTCTAGAAACTTTAAAAGCTGCGAACGTTGTACGTAAAGACATGACTCGTGCACGTATCGTACTTTCTGGTGAAATTACTCGCGCATTCACTGTACAAGGTGTTGTGTTGACTAAAGGCGCTAAAGCTGCTGTTGAAGCTGCTGGCGGTAAAGTCGAGGAGTAATCTCCAGTGTCTATGTCTCCTAGTTCTTCAGGTCATGTCAACATGATGAAAGGCCAACCATTTCATGTGAAATACCGTGAAATTATTCGTCGAATGATGTTTCTCATTGGTGCGTTGTTGGTGTTTCGACTGGGAGCACATATTCCAGTACCGGGCATTAACAATGCTGCGCTGGAGAATTTGTTTAATGCAAACCAAGGTACGATCCTTGGTTTGTTTAACATGTTCTCTGGTGGTGCATTGGAGCGAATGTCTATTCTTGCTCTTGGGATTATGCCATACATCTCTGCATCGATTATCGTGCAGCTGATGTCAACAGTCGTTCCTTCGCTGGAAGCTTTAAAGAAAGAAGGCGAGCAAGGCAAACGTAAAATAAATCAATACACACGACAGGGCACACTGTTCCTTGCATTTGTGCAAGCGGTCGGTATGTGCGCGGGCTTGATCAGCCAGGGAATTACCCTGACCTCTGGTCTGGCTTTTTATGTTCCTGCGGTAACCTCATTGGTTGCGGGGACCATGTTCCTGATGTGGTTGGGTGAACAGATTACCGAGCGTGGGGTGGGGAATGGTATTTCCATGATCATCTTCGCAGGTATTGTTGCAGGTCTGCCAACTTTGGTTATGCAGTCCCTGACTTCTGTCGATAATGGTCAGTCTAGTCTTATTGGTCTGGCGATATTTGCATTGTTATCCATCGCCGTGCTTGCAGCAATTGTGTTTATCGAGAAGGCGCAACGTCGTATTCCGGTCAACTATGCTCAGAAGCAGCAGGGTCGTCGCGTATTTACTGCACAGCAGACACATTTGCCATTAAAAATTAATATGGCCGGTGTGATTCCTGCAATTTTTGCAAGTTCATTGCTTTTGTTCCCAGCGAGCTTAGGTCAGTGGGTTGGCAGTGCAGATCCTGATGCAGGAATTATCAAGCGTAGTCTGCAAGATTTGGCATTGGTGTTGTCGCCTGGTCAGCCGTTGTATTTGGTGCTCTTTGGTGCGTTAATTATCTTTTTCTGTTACTTCTATACTGCGCTAGTATTTAGCCCGAAAGAAGTGTCAGAAAACTTGAAACGCAGCGGAGCTTACGTGCCTGGTATTCGTCCAGGTGAGCAAACTGCTCGTTACTTAGATCATATTCTCAATCGTTTGACCTTCATTGGCGCGATTTACATCACTGTCATCTGTTTAATGCCGATGATCTTGCAGAGCTCTTTTGGTATTCCATTCAGCTTGGGCGGAACATCGTTGCTAATCGTGGTAGTGGTGGTGATGGACTTTATGGCTCAGCTACAAGCACATCTCACTTCGCATCAGTATGACAATCAAACATTAATGAGAAAAACGACTGCTCATCCTAAGGGATAGCGCACTTAGAGGTTTCATCATGAAAGTACAAGCTTCTGTAAAGAAAATTTGTGGTAGCTGTAAAGTTATCCGTCGTAATGGGGTTATCCGCGTAATTTGTAGCGCAGAACCTCGTCATAAGCAGCGTCAAGGTTAATCTGATCAAGACCTGTTGATTTCAGTAGGCGAATTAGGTTATTATCCGCCCCTCAAGATTTTTGTGGGGCGGTTGATTATCTCTACTGCCTTTTTGGAGAAAATTGAATGGCTCGTATTGCCGGTGTAAACATTCCGGATAACAAGCATGCTGTTATCTCTCTAACGTATATCTTTGGTATTGGTCGCCATACTTCAAAAGCTATCTTAGCTGCTGCAGGTATTGCTCCAACGACTAAGATCCGTGAATTAGATGACGCTCAGCTTGATGCGATTCGTGCAGAAGTTGCCAAGGTTCCGACCGAAGGTGATTTACGTCGCGAAATTTCCATGAACATCAAACGTTTAATGGATTTAGGCTGCTACCGCGGTCTTCGTCATCGTCGCAGCTTGCCTGTCCGCGGTCAACGCACCAAAACTAACGCACGTACCCGTAAAGGTCCGCGCAAACCAATTAAGAAATAAGATTTCTGGAAGCTAAAAGATGGCTAAAGATACTCGCACACGCAAGAAGGTCACTCGTACCGTCTCTGAAGGTGTTGCACACATTCACGCTTCTTTTAATAACACCATTGTGACTATTACCGATCGTCAAGGTAATGCACTGGCTTGGGCCACTTCAGGTGGACAAGGCTTCCGTGGATCACGTAAATCAACTCCGTTCGCTGCTCAGGTAGCTGCTGAAGTTGCTGGTAAAGCAGCTTTGGATTACGGTTTGAAAAACTTGGACGTCCTTGTTAAAGGCCCTGGTCCAGGTCGTGAATCTGCGGTTCGTGCTTTAGGTGCAGTGGGTTATAAAATTAATAGCATTACCGATGTGACTCCAATTCCTCACAACGGTTGCCGTCCACCTAAAAAACGTCGCGTGTAAGGAGAAACATTCATGGCTCGTTATATTGGTCCAAAATGCAAACTCTCTCGCCGCGAAGGGACAGACCTGCAATTAAAATCTGGCGTTAAACCATTTGACGTTAAGACTAAAAAACATGCTAAAGCGCCTGGCCAACACGGTGGTGCGCGTGGCAGCAAACAATCTGAGTACTCACTACAATTACGTGAAAAACAAAAAGTACGTCGTATGTACGGTGTTTTAGAGCGTCAATTTAGTAACTACTATAAAGAAGCAGCTCGTGTTAAAGGCGCAACTGGCGAGAACTTGTTAAAGTTACTTGAAAGCCGACTTGATAACGTTGTTTATCGCATGGGTTTTGGTTCTACACGTGCTGAAGCTCGTCAGTTAGTATCTCACCGTTCAATCACTTTAAATGGCCGTCGCGTTAACATCGCGTCTATCCAAGTTAAAGCTGGTGACGTGATTGCAGTTCACGAAGGCGCTAAACAACAATTACGTATCAAAAACGCAATTGAATTAGCTGCTCAACGTGGCATTCCTTCTTGGATGGAAGTAGATCATTCTAAACTAGAAGGTACGTTCAAAGCTGCACCGGATCGTTCTGATTTACCTGCTGAAATCAACGAAAGCTTGATTGTAGAATTGTATTCTAAATAATCCTTGAGGTAGCAATATGACGCGTACTGCAAATGAGTTTCTAACTCCGCAAGCGATCAAGGTCGAAGCGGCAAGCGGGACCTCGGCAAAAGTTATTCTAGAACCCTTAGAGCGTGGCTTTGGTCATACTCTGGGCAATGCTTTACGTCGCATCCTTCTGTCTTCTTTGCCTGGCGCTGCTGTGGTTGAAGTTGAGATTGAAGGTGTTGAGCACGAGTACAGTACTTTGGAAGGCTTGCAGCAGGACATCGTCGAGCTCTTGCTGAACCTAAAAGGATTGTCTATTAAGCTGTTCGATCAAAATGAAGCTTATTTAACATTAGAGAAACAAGGTCCAGGCGATGTAACTGCGGCTGACCTTCGTTTACCTCATAATGTTGAAGTGGTTAACCCTGAACACTTGATCGGCACATTAAGTGCTTCAGGCAATCTTAAGATGCGCCTGAAAGTGGCTCAAGGCCGTGGCTACGAGACTTCTGACTCACGTTTCCCAGAAGGCGAGACTCGCCCAGTGGGTCGTTTACAGTTAGATGCCTCTTACAGCCCGATCAAACGTGTGTCTTACACAGTTGAAAATGCTCGTGTAGAACAACGTACTGACCTTGATAAACTGATCATTGATCTTGAAACTAACGGTACAGTTGATCCTGAAGAAGCAATCCGCAAAGCGGCAACAATCTTGCAACAACAAATTGCAATCTTTGTTGACCTTCAGAAAGATCAAGCTCCTGTTGCTCAAGAACCTCGTGAAGAAGTTGATCCGATTTTGCTTCGTCCAGTAGATGATCTAGAGCTAACTGTTCGTTCTGCTAACTGTTTGAAAGCAGAAAACATTTACTACATTGGTGATCTTGTACAGCGTACTGAGGTTGAGTTGCTTAAAACTCCTAACCTGGGTAAAAAATCGCTTACTGAGATCAAAGATGTTCTGGCTTCTAAAGGCTTACAACTCGGCATGCGTTTAGAGAACTGGCCACCAGCTAGTCTCCGTATGGACGATCGTTTCGCCTATCGTAGCCGTTAATTAAGTAGGACTATCACCATGCGTCATCGTAATAGTGGTGTGAAATTAGGCCGTACAAGCAGTCATCGTAAAGCGATGTTCCAAAACATGGCTAACTCTTTGTTCGAGCACGAGTTGATCAAAACAACTGTGCCTAAAGCAAAAGAATTACGCCGTGTTGCTGAGCCTTTAATCACTTTAGCTAAAGTCGATACAGTAGCAAACCGTCGTTTGGCGTTTGCTCGTACTCGTTCAGCTGCAACTGTTGGTAAATTATTTACCGTTCTTGGCCCTCGTTACAAAGAGCGTAACGGCGGTTATCTACGTGTTCTTAAAGCGGGCTTCCGTGCAGGTGATGCTGCACCGATGGCTTACGTTGAGCTAGTAGATCGCGAAGTTAACTAATTTCGTGAAGAGCAGCAAACGTTGTTCGGAAAGGTCGGTTGTATAAACCGGCCTTTTTTAATGCCTAAAATTTATCTTTTTATAAATTGATTATCGGTTTAGCTATAAAAATGTCCCCAAAAGATAAAAAAAATAGGGCAAACATACAAACTTGACATGGAGTATTGTCAGTTTTGTGCTTTAATAAAATAAATTCCAAACTTGGGTTAAAAGAAGAATATGGAAAAACAGGTTGATATCTTAATTATGGGTGCAGGTATCTCGGGAATTGGTTTAGCAGCACATCTCTCTAAAAATTGTCCGAAGCGTTCTTTTGAAATTATTGAACGTCGGGAAAGCGTAGGTGGTACTTGGGATTTATTTAAATATCCGGGCATCCGTTCAGATTCTGATATGTCGACTTTCGGCTTTAATTTTAAACCTTGGAAAAAAGCCAGCGTGTTGGCTGACGGTGCATCAATTAAGAACTATCTGTCTGAAGTAGTAGAAGAATGCCAACTTGAATCCAGAATTCATTATCAGCACCGTGTTTTAAATGCCAATTATGATACGCATACGCATAAATGGTCAGTGAAAATCGAAAATGCTCAAGGTAAGACTGAAACTTGGGTAGCGAATTTTGTTTTGGGTTGTACTGGTTATTATAATTATGACCAAGGTTTTCAACCAGAATTTCCAAATCAGGATGCATTTAAAGGAACTTTTATTCATCCGCAACATTGGCCTGAGAACTTCGATTATAGCGGTAAAAAAGTGGTAATTATTGGTAGTGGTGCAACTGCTATTACGTTAGTTCCAGCGATGGTCAAAGGTGGAGCAGGCCATGTGACTATGTTGCAGCGTTCACCGACCTATATTGCTTCTGTACCCTCCATTGATATGGTCTATGACAAGATGCGTAAATATCTGTCTGAAGATATGGCTTATAAGCTTACCCGTGCACGAAACATTGGTATGCAGCGCGGGATTTATGCGCTGGCACAAAAACAGCCGAAATTGCTTAAAAAGCTGCTTTTAAATGCGGTGAAGTTCCAACTTAAGGGTAAGGTGGATATGAAACACTTTACCCCGGACTATGAGCCTTGGGATCAGCGTCTGTGCGTGGTACCGGATGGAGATTTATTCAAAATTTTACGTGAAGGTCGTGCATCGGTAGAAACTGACCATATCGAGAGATTTACTGAAACCGGTATTCAGCTTAAATCCGGTAAACATCTTGATGCCGATATTATCGTATCAGCAACAGGATTAAATATTCAGATTTTGGGCGGGATGCAGGCTTCCATCGATGGCAAGCCCATCGATACTTCCAAACATATGCTGTATCGTGGCGTGATGGTGAGTGATATTCCGAATATGGCGCTGATTATTGGCTATATCAATGCATCTTGGACACTGAAAGTAGACATCGCAGCCGAATATATCTGCCGTCTGCTGAACTATATGGATATGAACGGTTTTGATGAGGTATTACCAGAAGGTAATGCTGCAGAGTTACTCGAAGATACGGTGATGGGTAGCCTGACCTCAGGTTATATTGCCCGTGCCGCAAACGTCATGCCAAAACAAGGTAAGCATGGCCCTTGGCGTGTCAGCAATAATTATTTAGCTGACCGTAAAGATCTTAAAACTGCAACTTTCGAGGATGATATTCTTCAGTTTAAATCTAAAGTTGAACAGGGAAAAGTTAACGGCAAAAAAGTTAAACCACGTCTGGTATCTTAATATCTGAACCTATAGAAAAGGAGCATTAAATGCTCCTTTTGTTATCTGTTTATATGATCTGAATTAAATTGCTCGTGAGATCAATTCTTTCATGATTTCATTGGTTCCAGCATATATACGGTTCGCACGATGATCGATGTAGGCACGAGCAATTGGATATTCCAGCATATAGCCATATCCACCATGCAGTTGCAGACATTCATCGACTACCTTACTGAACATTTCTGAAATTTTGTATTTTGCGGCAGCAGCTGCATCTACGCCTAGCTGTTGCTGTAACTGTTGTTGCATACAACAATCCAGATAAGCTCGACAGATTTCGATTTCAGTACGTAGTTCAGCCAGCTTAAAACGAGTATTCTGAAATGCTGAGATAGGTTTGCCAAAAGCCTGACGTTCCTTAGTGTATTTCACCGTATGCGCAAAAGCAGCTTCAGCGCCTGCCTGACAGATCATTGCCACAATCAGGCGTTCCCAAGCCAGTTCTTTCATCAGCATCATAAAACCCATACCGGGCATACCCAATAAATTTTCTTTAGGAACACGCACGTTATCAAAGAATAATTCACAGGTATCCTGGCCTTTCATGCCGATTTTATTCAGCGGTTTGCCTTTACTAAAACCAGCACGGTCAGCTTCCACCATGATCAATGAAAGATTGGCTGAGCCTTTGTCACTATCGCCTGTTTTACACACCACAATTGCCATATCGCAAAGATAACCGTTGGTGATAAATATTTTCGAGCCATTAATCACATACTCATTACCCTCCAACACGGCACTGGTGCGTACAGCCTGAAGATCTGAACCTGTGCCGGGTTCAGTCATCGCAATCGCAGTAATCACTTCGCCACTGGCCATTTTTGCTAGCCATTGCTGTTTCTGGGCTTCATTGCCGAAATTCAGAATATAATTCGCGACGATATCGGAATGTAGGGAAAAACCGGTCGCTGAATCACCGGCATAAGCTTGTTCTTCAATCAGAATCATACTGTAAAGCCGATCCCCACCTGAACCACCATATTGTTCTGGTAAAGTCGGGCAAAGTAGCCCTAGGCTTCCTGCCTTATTCCACAGCTTGCGATCTACGTGTTGTTGCTGTTCGAAGCGTTCGGTATGCGGAATGACTTCCTTTTCATAGAATTTGCGCACCGTCTCGCGGAAAGCATCATGCTCAGCATTAAACAAAGTACGCGGTAAAAGATGCGGCAGTGGTCGAATCGCAGCAGATTGCATGATCAGGATTCCTTGTTCTGGTTATTGTTCTCATGAACATAAGGGCAGGGTCTATCTGGGGACAATGTGCGAAATGTACAAAATACAGATAATGCTGATGCTTTCCGCCAATTCCCTCGAAAATTACTTGGCGCTTAGGTAAACTACTCATGTTTTTAACACGTTGGGGAAATATGATGACTGAAGACATCAGCCTGGAAGAGCGTAAAGTGATTTACCGCGCACGTCGTGGTCTTAAAGAGTTGGATGTGTATTTTGATCCCTATGTCAAAAACTGCTATTTGACAGCAGACCCATTTGAAAAAGAAATGTTTGCTGAACTCGTAGCGCAAGAAGACCCGGACCTGCTGGACTGGTTTATGGAAGTATCCGAACCGCCACGCCCTGAATTACGTGAGTTTATTAACAAGCTTAAACACTACGTTCATGGATAATCGTTGTTATCAGCTGAAACGCAGCCTGCTTGCACTTGCGTTTCAGTTTTTCATTTTTATTGTGTTGATGTTTGTGATGTACCAGTTATTGCCCTTATGGCTATGGGGAATCTGTCTGGTTGCAGGACTGATCATCTATCATCTGTTTTATCGCAAGCGTCCGCAGATCGCCCAGTTTGAATATTTGGATGGTCGGGAATGGACCATTACCCATCATGATCAGCGCATACAGCGTGCCCAGATCAGTCATGTGATTGATCACCAAGCTTATCTGGTGGTGTATTTTCAGCATGCCAAAGTACCGCCATTGCTGATCTGGTGTGACCAGTTACCAACACAACAATGGAAGTCATTGAAAGTCCTTACGAAAATGATCTGATTGCCAGACAATCGGTATTTTCATCAAAATTAAAATTAAAATTATATATTTTTCAAATTCTTATCTTTATATACTGATCCTTTGTCAGACAATTCACATAATTCTTTGGAAAATATTTGAATTGTCTGACAATTTTCTTAATTGCTTTTATTTTAAACAGGTACATTTGAATCACCGAAGTCAACAGAGGAGATTAATATGGAATTTCCAACGTGGATATTTCCAGTAATCGCGGTAATTCTGGCACTGGTCATTGGACGACTCGGCACTATAGTTAGGGAACAAATTTCAACTCAATCACATTAACAAGCTAAAACGATAAGTTAAAGCTTTCCCAGTTAATAAGTAGCATGTGCTGAACCGTCGCAATGCTACTTTTTTTTGCCCAAAATTCAGTATTTCTTTCGATCAAGTCAATTGCAGAACCGGTAATCAATGGCAAAGTGACTCATCTAATTTAGAGTAAATACTCTTTAATTCATATAGTTCATCTGCTATGTTTAGCAGCATGGACATAATCACAATTATAGAGGACAGGAAAATGTCAAAAGTCCAACAAATATGCCAGGGTATGGCGGCCATAGTAATAACAACAACGGCTTTAACAGGTTGCTCACAGGTGGTTAAAACGGGTGCCAATGTGGCGCTGGGTTTCACTGAAAAACATATAGTGCCACCAATTCTGGCGATGGATGATGCAGAAATGGTGTGTAATTCAGGCAATGCCTTAACACCAGCGATCATGTCAACCAAGGAGATGGGGGCAGATCCGACCCGTGTTGCAGTACTGATGTACTCTGCAGCCGGTATTTGTGCGGAGCAGAAAGCGCTAGATGCCGAACTACGCTATATGCGTGCATCTAAAGCCAATCAGGTTACTGAGGCGCAGGATGCTCGCGTAGAGCAGAAACGTTGGGCAGCATTGGCTGCACAGCGTCAATATACCGGTTACCAGATGTTCCAGAAGCGTTACGAGAAAAAATATAATGTCGCGCTGGGTGAGAGTTGCCCAACCTTGAAGGGTGATACAGAACAGACTGTCTATCTGCTGGGCATGCTCAGTGGCCTACAAGCCATGACCAATGATATTAACTCGGGTGGAGCGGTGCAGGTACCGAAGGACATCGCTGCTGTGGTAGAACGCGGGATGACCTGTCTGAACAATGAAAAATTCTGGGGCGCACCAAATGCTACACGTGCCGTGATCTGGACCTTGTTGCCAGGCGCAGGTGATGGCAAGCCGGATCCATATCAGACCTTGAAACAGTCGACCCAGATTGGTGAACAGAAAGGTGTGCGTTTATCACATGCACTTTATGCCGTAGCTGCTCAGGCATCAGG
Source organism: Acinetobacter sp. VT 511 (assembly GCF_001077515.1). NCBI lineage: Bacteria > Pseudomonadati > Pseudomonadota > Gammaproteobacteria > Moraxellales > Moraxellaceae > Acinetobacter > Acinetobacter sp. VT 511. The sequence goes on from NZ_LFRE01000059.1 coordinate 245,041, forward strand.
TGATGATGCCAAGTTACGTGATGCGCTGAAAACTTTTGCACAGGCACGTTCTGATGAAAAGCCGGTCAATCCACAATTCAAGCTGATCGACAGTATGGCTTCGATTATGGTGGGTGGCATTGCAGACCGTTACTGGACCGAGCATACCGGCGTTCGCACTGGAGACGATGGCATGCAACGTTTCTGGGATGAAGCGGATACAGCATCTGACCTTGATGATCTGTTTAATGCGGATTCCTGATCCAGTCAGGTCCGTACGTTAAGGCGGACCTAAATTGACATACGTTAAGGGACTAAGCGATGCAGATGCATGATCACTATCTTCGTAACAAGATTGTCTTTCTGGCAGTCTTTGTTGCTTTCTGCGCATGGCTGCAGATATTTAAAGATAGTTTTATCTTTTGGCAAGCTAGCCTGATAAGTGAGCCCTGGCGGCTGTGGACGGCACATTGGGTGCACGTTGGCTGGACGCACTATTTCCTGAATATGCTGGCCTTTATCTGCTTGCCCTTTATCTTTCCACGTGTTTCGGTGTGGAACTTCGTCAGTATTCTACTGGTCTTGCCTCCGCTGATCAGTCTTAGCTTTTATTATTTCCTGCCAGATATCGAGGCTTATGCTGGACTGTCGGGTGTCTTGCATGGTGCGTATGCCGCCGTGGCCTGTGTGCATCTGTTGTATAAGAAAGAACGCAGTTTTGCAGCCTTGGTATTGTTTCTGATTTTTGCCAAGCTGGTCTGGGAAAATACCATCGGCAGTGAGGGCACGGCCCAATTGATTGGTAGTCCGGTACTGGTTGAAGCGCATTTGCTGGGTGTGATCTGGGGGATTGTAGTAGCTAATCTATATATCATTGGTAATTACTGGCTGGATCAATGATGCAGTTGGCATAAATAACAAAAAAGAAAATGCAAATTGTCATTTTCATTTTGCACAGTCTGGTGCAGAGTCAGAAGCATAATAATCAGATTGGTCTGTAAATCGGACTTACAAGACAAAGGGAAAGGGAAGCCAAGTATGGTGGACATTCCCAGAGAATAACAATAGGAATACACATGCAAAATGATGCTGAAAACAGATCGGGAATAGGTCTGTTGCGTTATATCTGGACAGAATGGATCTCGACATTTGTCGTACTGGTCTTGCTGTTACTGACTCTTGTCATTGGTACGGGTGAAATGATCCATGGGCAATTGCTGCGCATGGGTGAACGGCTTTATGGCGACCCAGCTACGGGGATGCAGTATTCATTCCTACGTGCTGAACCAACCCGACCGCAATGTGAACGGAACATCGATGTCGATAGCCGTGTCCAACAGCAGATGAAAGCTGATGCTGCCGATGAATATGCCGATTTTTTTGGCGTGCGTTCCGAGGCGGATGTACGTGCAGCAGTCATGCAGGCGCAACAGGTTTGTGAAGAGTCCCATGCTTTCTATACCCAAGCCATAAATCATATCAATGCTCATCCGAGTATTCGTGCTTACCGTAGCTTTGAAACCAGTTTCTTTGGTCTGTTCAAGTTTGGTGTGGAAAACCGTGCGTTGCTGCTGGTGATTATGGTGGTATTTGCTGCCATTAGTGCGACCCTAAAAACTCATCATATTGGTCTGCGCAGCCCAGCCACCAAAATTGATTTCCGGGTCTATACACTGGCTATGCTTGTCGCGAATGCTTTCCTGGCATTCTCCTCCTATAGCCAGTATCAGTCAGTACTGAACTCTGGCGTGGCCATGGGAGAGATGAAATACATCTACTGGCTGTGGATGATTCTGTTTAGCACCTTAACCCTGATCAGCTTGTTCCAGGTGATTAAGTTGCCGAAGCCTACCCGTGAAGGCGGCAGTTTTGGTCTGGCTTTCCTGAGCGTACCGCTGTATGCCTATATGGCCATCAGTACCGGGATTAACTTTACCTTCTTCATGGATTATCCAATGGGGCAAGGGATTTATCTAGGTCAGCTGGTCGAGTTCTCTAGCATCTTCCTGAACCTGGCGCTGTTTATCTGGGCCGGCATGTTGCTGAAACAGACCCGTGTCGTGGATATGTTCCTGAATATTCTGCGTCCATGGAATCTGGCACCGGAAACCCTGACCTGGTTAATCCTGTTGGCAGCTGCATTGCCAACCGCTTATACCGGGGCATCAGGGATCTTCGTGATTGCTGCTGGTGCGATTATCTATAAGGAAGTCTGGAATGCCGGCGGTCGCCGTCAGTTTGCCTTGGCAGCTACTGCCATGTCGGGTTCTCTGGGTGTCGTATTACGTCCATGTCTATTGATTGTGGTTGTAGCCTCATTAAATAAAGAAGTAACGACAGACTTGCTGTATCACTATGGTGTGTATGTATTCTTACTAAGTTCGACCCTGTTCCTGGTAATTTCACTGTTTTTTGCTGAAAGCAAGTTCCGTATTGCCCCAGCAGGCGTAGCAGCACCACAATCAGGTCGTGCCTTCCTGGCTGTGATTCCATACATCGTGATCTTTGTAATGATCTGGATGTTCTACAAATACGCATTGTCGACCAATCTGAACGAGTTCACTGCACCAGTGATGATGCCAGTCATCCTGTTAATGATTGTACTGTATGACAAACTGCGCCATCAGCCTGCACCAATACCACCAGTAGGACATTGGGATGAAAGTCTCAATATGAATCTGAATGGAATTGGTGGTACAGCGGTACAGTCTGAATCGTCACCTGGTTCATCCTTACGTCAGTTCGGTTTCTGGAAATCCATGCATATCTCCAGCAGCGAAACGGTCGGGCATATCGGTGCACTGGTCATTTTGATGGCTTTGTCCGTCAGCGTCGGCGGTTTGCTGGAACGTCTGGAAATCATGGAAGCTTTCCCGACAGATATAAACAGCATGATTCTGGTCATTACCATGATTGTTGGTTTGATGATCTTTGTGGGCATGATCATGGATCCGTTCGGCGCCGTGATTCTGATTTCCGCAACGGTAGCACCCGTAGCGTACCAATATGGTATTCATCCGGTACATTTCTGGATGATTACCCTGATTGGCTTTGAACTGGGGTATGTGACACCACCAGTAGCACTGAATCATCTGCTGGCCCGGCAGTCGATTGGCGATGCCGAAGTGGCAGAAGCAGATGCAGAGGTACGACATTTGTCCTTCTATTACCGCTATGAGCGTTGGATTCTACCCGTAATTGTGTTACTGCCAGCAATGCTGATCATTGCCTATGTACCCTACCTGTTCAAGCTGTTCGGCTGGTATCACTAACATCGGATATTAAAAAAGCACCTACGGGTGCTTTTTTATTGCTGCCTTTAAGAGGACGGATGATTTCGTTTAAAGTGGTTTTGTAATAGGGGGCTACACAGTAAAATGGCTGAGAAAATCAGGGCCAGTCCAAGCAGGCTCATAATATCGGGGATTTCTTTCCAGAAGATATAGCCCCAAATTCCGGCAAAAATGATCGCCACATAGTTGACAGGTCCGATCTGTCCGGCAGGTGCCAGCTTGTAGGCATTGGACATCAGGATCTGGCTGATATTGGCTAAAACGCCTGCTGCAATCAGATAAGCCAGTTCAGTCAGATGATAAGGGCGCCAGTGCCAGAACATCGGAATCACTGAAACTAGTGTGCCAATAAAGCAAAAATAGAACACGATCCGTTCTGGTGGTTCAGTATCTGTCAGCGCACGTACAGTGACAAAAGCCATAGCCGCTAAAAAGCTGGCACTGAGTCCAATCACTGACATGAGATTAAACAGCCCCGAATCTGGCTTTGTTACACACAAGACACCAATAAATCCGATAGCAGCGGCAAGCAGCATCGCTTTGGTGATCTTTTCTTTTAAAAATAGCCAGGCAATGAACGGAATGAAAATTGGAGAGGAATAGGTAAACACCATGGCATTAGACAGCTTGAGATGGGCAATGGCATAGAAGAAACCATACATTGCCATTAAACCCACCACAGAACGCCAGACATGCATCCATAACTTTTCAGTTTTAAAGAAACCGACACCTTTACGGAGCAGCAAAGGTAGGAATAACAACATACCCACCGCATTACGGAAAAATACGACAGTCGCGTTATCAACCGTATGTGAAGCATAACGAATACACACCCCCATCATAGAGAACAGCAAAGCCGAGCAGGTGAGTAGAAGGATGGCTTTAATCAGATCAGAAGGGGGTGCGCTGGGCATAAGAAAGCATCGCTAGAAGATTGTGGAATATTCTAGCGAACTATTTTGATCAAAAATTATGAATTTTCTGCAAGTTGGGCTTCCAGCAGCTTGAGCTGTTCTTCCTTCAGCCTGATCAGTTCATCGGCATCCTTGTGCTGAGCATCTAGCATGGCTTTTTGCTCATCTAGCTGTGACTGGATATCTTCCAGACGGGATATTTCCTCTTTGGCCAGTGCAGGATTTTCAGGTACTGGAGCTTTAATGGGATCGTCCTGTACCAATCGATTGGCAAGATTTGCTTCTGTTTCAATTGGAGCTACTTGAGCCGTTGCCTCAGTCTTAATAGGCTCTTGAGCAGGAGTAACTGTTACAGTTTCCTGTTCAGGTATTCCCTGAGATGAAGATGCACTAAACCACTGATAAGCAAATACCAGAATCACGACAGTAACTAAAGCCCCAATAATCCCCATTAAAAGTTTAGAACTATGCCTTTGCTCTACACTCATATGTTCAACCTTATTTATTTTTCTATACTTAACGCGGTTTAAACTGAATCACACCCACTTCATCAGGTACAGCAGGAACTTCAGGTTGCTCAACGTGGGTTGGACGGTTTTCCTCATAGCCACATTCAATACACTCAATCCATTCATTCTCGCCAGAGGTCAGCATGACAATCCGATCCATCGCCTGACATTTTGGACATTTAGCACCTGCAATGAAACGACGCTTGATGGTCATCATACTCACCTATTGATTAATTTAAACCGTTAGTTTAAGCATTTTTTACCGTATTCGTCCAACCTTGATGACGGAGTAGGGCATCAATTTTCGGCTCACGACCCCGGAAGTTTACGAAAGCATCTAATGCAGTGTCTTTCCCACCAACTGCCAGAATGTTCTTGCGGAACGCATGACCCGTATCAGTATTGAAAATACCTTCTGTTTCAAAACGGTCAAAGGCATCACTGGCCAGTACTTCTGCCCATTTATAAGAATAATATCCGGCAGCATAGCCACCTGCAAAGATATGGCTAAAGCTATGCTGGAAACGGTTATACGGTGTCGTTGGCAACACGGCATATTTGTCTCGGATCTCATTCAAGGTCGCCTGAACCTGTTCAGCGTTCAGCGCTGGATTGGCACGATGAATGGTCAGATCGAATAGGGCAAACTCGAGTTGACGTAAGGTTTGCATGCCTGACTGGAAGAAACGGGCATCTAGCAGCGCTTTCAACAGATCTGCTGGTAGGACTTCCTTGGTCTCTATATGCTCGCTGAGCAGATTTAGACTGTCCTGATCCCAGGCCCAGAATTCCATGAACTGACTTGGTAACTCAACTGCATCCCAAGCCACACCATGTGTACCAGCAACAGAGATATTGTCTACTTCAGTCAGCATATGATGCAGACCATGACCAAATTCATGGAACAGGGTAATCACTTCATCATGGCTTAGCAGGGCAGGTTTGTCGCCGACCGGTGGGGTAAAGTTGCCGACCATATAACAGATGGGCTTTTGTACGCCGTCATGGGTACGCATGCGAGAGCGGAAACCACTCATCCAGGCACCACCACGTTTACCTTGACGGGCATACAGATCAAAGTAGAAACCACCGATGACTTCACCCTGATCTTCCAGTTCAAAATAATGTGCATCCGGATGCCAAAGCGGAGCTTCACGTTCGATGACCTGAATGCCATACAGACGGTTCACAATGCTGAATAGACCTTGAATTACTTTTGGGGTCGGAAAATAAGGTTTTAGTGCTTCCTGTGATAGATTGAACTGCTGCATTTTCAGCTTTTCAGAATAATAACTGCTATCCCAAGGTTGCAGCTCGGTAATACCATCTTCTGCTGCAATTGCTTTCAGCTCGGCAATCTCTTTTTCAGCAGGCGCACGCGCATGCTCAGCCAGATCACGTAAAAACTCATCTACGGCGTCAACACTCGGTGCCATTTTACTGGCCAGTGAATATTCAGCATAGTTGTTAAAGCCGAGGAGTACAGCCATTTCCTGACGCAGACTCAGGATTTCTTCCATCACAGCTGTATTGTCAAATTCAGACTTGTCGGACTGATCTGATGCACGTGTGGTATAGGCCTTATAGATTTCCTCACGCAGACTGCGGTTTTCTGAATGCGTCATAATGGCTAAATAGGATGGGAAATCCAGGGTGGCTACGGGCTGATCCAGTTCATGCTGTTTGCCATATTGTTTGAGCAGTTCAATATTGCTTGCCGATAAGCCTGCCAGCTCATCCTCATTTAATGGTCTGAAGTAGGCTTGAGTCGCATCCAATACATGATTCGAAAAATCTGAAGACAGCTGAGATAAACGTGCGGAAATTTCTGCATAACGTTTTTTCGCTTCACCTTCCAACGCTACACCAGAAAGTTTGAAGTCGCGCAGTGCTAATTTAATCGCGCTTTGCTGTGCTGCAGGCAGATCAGTAAATACTGGTGCATCATGCACATGCTGATAAGTCTGATACAGTGCCGTATGTTGGCCGAGTTGGGTATAGTATTCACTTAAACCCGGTAATAAGGCTTGATAAACTTCACGCGTTTCCGCATTATTTTTTACGGCATTGAGATGCGAGAGAATGCCCCAAGCCTCACTCATATTATTTTCAAGTGTGTCGACATGTTCCAAAATGGCAAGCTGTTCCTGAGCTGAATCCGGTGTTTCGGTAAGTTCATTCAGGAATTTTTGACCTTCAGCAATACAGCTTTCAATCTTTTGTTTCAGTTCTGCTAGCGTAATCTGATCAAATTGTGGAACAGGCAAAGTCGCCTTTTCTAAAGTCATGTCGGTCTGCCGATTTATTTCCTATGTTAAATCTAGATGTAGGGGTTTTAAGCTAGGAAATCAAGATATCTATAGTTTTTTCTCAATCTTTTGATTTAAGGTTATTAATGATTTATTGATATTTTTCAATTGTTCTAATAAGCCTCCATTGGAAGAGGGAAGCGACTCTAGTTCATTTATATCAATTGTAGAGATATTAATGATTTTGGTTTTCCAAAGATTTAAAGGATGTTTATAAGAATATGTCACCGTAAAAGTGATGGGAGTATTATTTAATGATTCCTTGAGGCCTCCATATTGTCCCCAATCGTATATGTAGCTTTGTTTAGGTGGAAATACTTTGATTCCACTTTTAAAAATACCAGTATTAAAATACTGTTTATCAGAATTTAACTTTTCAATTCCGAATGCTGCACGAGGGACAGGCTGATTGCTAAAGATTTTTACATTGTGAGCGATGGATTTGCCGATATTTTTAACATGAAGTTGAATTACAGATTCTTTTCCATAATGAGGCGTAGCAAAAATAAGAATTTGTGGTTGCTGATCTGACTTAAATACTGCATAGGTTACGAGTAAAGCTAGTAATGAAGTAACCAATGTTATGATATTTAGTACATCCATTTTTCTAATTTTATTTATAGTTATTATATTGATTATAAATAAAAAAAGAGCGCCGTAGCGCTCTTTTTAATTGTGAAAATCATTCACCCTTTGGCTTTGCATTGGATTTTTTCTTTTTCACTTTGGCCTTTTTCTTTACCTTACCTTTATCCTTTGTTTCAGGCTTTCCTGCAGATTTTTTAGCAGGCTTTTTGCTGTAGGAACTGGGTTTTCCTTTGTCTTTTTTGCGTCGTATGGGTTGTTCTCCATCTGCATTATCTTTGGCTTTGGACTCGCGTTCATGTTTGCCAAAGACTTGTTCAGTCGCTTCCGGACGGACTAAAGGCTTTTTCTCTGCGACACGGGGGGCACGGGCGCGGATTTGACGGCCGGCATGGGTTAACTGTTGTACCAGTTCAAAGTCAATCTTACGTTCTTCCAGATTCACCCCGGCAACCTTGATCTTGACTTCATCCCCCAGCCCGAAAATTTGCCCACGGTTCTGGCCGACCAGGCTTTGGCTGCTTTGATCAAAGACAAAGAAATCATCACCGAGCTGACTGACATGTACCATGCCATCGACATAGAGATCTTTCAGGGTAACAAACAGACCAAATTCTGCAGTCGCACTGATAATGCCAACAAATTCTTCACCCAGATGCTGCTGCATGTAGTGACATTTCAACCAGGTCGTTACAGAACGTGAAGCTTCATCAGCACGACGTTCAGTTGAAGAGAAATGCTCACCGGCATCATCCAGCGATGCACCCGAAATCGGATATGGTTTTTGTGCCAACTGTGCTTTAATCGCCCGATGTAACAACAGGTCAGGGTAGCGGCGGATCGGCGAGGTGAAATGCGTATAGGCATCATATGCCAGACCGAAGTGACCATCATTCTTCGCACCGTAGTAGGCCTGCATCATTGAGCGTAACAGGACTGCATGAATACTTGGGGCATCAATACGGTCTTTGGTCGCTTCAATCACTTCCTGATAATCTTTCTGGGTGGGTTGTTCCGGGAATTTCAGACCGAGTAGCTTGACGAAGTCACGTACTTTCTGAATACGGGAAAACTCTGGTGGCTGATGCACACGGTACAGCATTGGAATTTCATTTTTCAGCGCATATTCTGCCGCCGCCACGTTGGCGAGCAACATGCACTCTTCAATCAGCTTATGCGCATCATTACGGGTGCGTGGCAGAATTTCTTGAATACCACCCAGCTCATCGAAAGTCATATAGGTTTCGACAGTTTCGAATTCCATTGCATGACGATCTGCACGCAATTCTTTCAGCACCTGATACAGCTGGAACAGTGTATTCAGTGATTTGCGTACATCACGATCTTCAGTAATCGCGTTACTGTCACCGTCAAAATACTGTGCAACCTGGTTATAGGTCAGACGCGCTTTGGAATGCATCACAGAAGGGTAGAACTCAAAACTGGTCACACGGCCTGCACGTGACAGTTTTAAGTCGCAGACCATACAGAGACGGTCAACATTAGGGTTTAAGGAACATAAGCCATTGGAGAGTGCTTCAGGCAGCATCGGCAAGACATAATGCGGGAAGTAGACCGATGTACCACGTTCCTGAGCTTCGTCATCCAGTGGCTTGCCAACACGGACATAATGGCTCACATCTGCAATTGCCACGACAACACGATAACCACCGCCAGGACGTTTTTCTGCATACACCGCATCATCGAAGTCGCGGGCATCTTCACCATCAATGGTGACTAAAGCCAGGTCACGCAGGTCGATACGGCCTTCTCGATCCTTAGCATTGGGTTCTTTAAAACTTTCTGCTTCTTTGATGACTTCATCAGGGAATTCGTAAGGCAGACCATATTCCAGAATGGTTTGTGGAATGATGATTTCTGTATCTGCTTTATCTGCCATTGACTGGATAATATGCGCAGTCGCAAATTCTTCTTTGGTTGGATAGGTATCAATTGCGACACGAATCGAATCACCAACTTTGACCTGAGCATGTTCAATCAGTTCTTTTTCTAGGGTGATCGGCTGATGCGCATTCGGGCTGGCAGGTTGTACGAAATATTCACCTTCATGCTGGCAGACTTTACCAATAACCTGTTTGACACGATGTTGTACTACTTTAGTAATAAAACCCCAGGCCTTACCTTTGCGGTCGACTGAAGTTTGGCGGACTTTAACGCGATCACCATTAAAGACCTGACGCAATTCACGCTCGGGCAGTAACAGATCATCCTGACCGGAAATATTGGCTGTACCCATGCCTTTAGAATTAATATACACCGTGGCTTCATATTCCGGTTGTTCAGTAGCAATCTGGAATTTATAACCATCTTTCATTAACTGGCCATCACGCACCATGGCAATCAGGCGGTGACTCAGGGCATCAATACTTTTTTGATCTGCAATTTCAAAATGTTCCACCAGGTCGGCATGCGACTGGGCATTATTCTTTTCTATGGTTTCTAAAATCAGCGTGCGACTTGGGATAGGGTTGTCATAACGTTCAGCTTCAGCTTTTGCTTCAGGATCGACCCAATTTTTCATCATGTCTTTAAATTTTCCTAGGAGATGGGATTAGCATAAGACATGTGCGCTCAGACTGCACGTAAATGATTGCAATAATCTGTTTAAGTTTCCGTTTTTCGGCGGATTTTCGACTATTGGTTAGAAAGCGGAGCTTTTTCGCGCAATAAGTGTAGAAAAACAGATGAATTGTTTAAAAAGTATTTAATTGAGCAAAAAACTGCACTTTTTTTTAAAGCTTTGCTTGCAGTGCTATGCCGAAATTTGTATTATGGCGGCACGTTACGGTGAGATGGGTGAGTGGCTGAAACCACGTCCCTGCTAAGGACGCATACGGGTAACTGTATCGAGGGTTCGAATCCCTCTCTCACCGCCACGCTTACTTACGTCGCGCGCTCATAGCTCAGCTGGATAGAGCACTTGGCTACGAACTAAGGGGTCGGGAGTTCGAATCTCTCTGAGCGCACCAAGTAAGTTAAGCAGAAAAACGTATTGCCAACCTAGGCACACAAGTTACGCGCTCATAGCTCAGCTGGATAGAGCACTTGGCTACGAACTAAGGGGTCGGGAGTTCGAATCTCTCTGAGCGCACCAACTTGAACAATCAACCGCACATGTTGCGGTTTTTTTGTGCCTGAAATTTTCTAGAATTAGGCTCAAATGCCAGCGCTTAATTTTCGCTATGCCACTATCAATCTGATAGCTAAACTAGCTTAAGGTCGAAAACTGATACGCTATTAATTGCTTTTAAATATAAATCTGCAGGAAAATTCACCTATAAAACCTGAATTTAACCATATCGTTTATTTACTGTACGTTCGGTTGGGTTTTTATTAAAAAAGACTTAACAAGTTTAGAAAAACATATATAATGCACCCCATCAAGACGTCGCGCTCATAGCTCAGCTGGATAGAGCACTTGGCTACGAACTAAGGGGTCGGGAGTTCGAATCTCTCTGAGCGCACCAATCTTGATAAAAATTCTCAAAAAAACCGCACATTGATGCGGTTTTTTTACGTCTGTAGTTTTTAATTTATAGATATAAAAAAACAATAACTGCTTTTAAATTTACTTCAGCTTTTGCTGTACTTTAAGTGTATAGACCGTATTTGCTCCAACTGCTGGCAGAATATCGTGATAAGGCATACTGCGCATGGCACGTAATAAAAATGGGGCCTGATCATGAATCTTCATACTGCTGGTCATTTGAAATAAAGTGCCATGAGCTTGTGGCAGCAGTTTCATTCCTGCCTTTACAAATTTTAAATCTCCGCCAATCGCATCAAACTGGCTTTGCAAAGGTGAGGGCTGTTGATAACGAAGCTTGAAATCGAATGGAATCTGGATCACTCCCAACCCAACCGATACCTTATAGTTAGCATCCATCTGCTGACGATTCACTGGATTGAGTTCCACTTTACGAATCTGTCGTGGGAATAATTGCTGACTGGCATCAGCTGCAAGCCAAGGCTGCAGTTTCTGAACCGGTTGTGGATAATAATGAAAACTGCTACTAAAACGCATGTTTTCTGAGGCTTGACCATATTTGAGCTGACGTGCAGGCAGAATAAAGCTGACAGGCTGGGCAGACTGCTGACTCAGTTGAGTGATCTTCTGAATTTGCCCGGCATTAAAATGTACTTGAGGGATCTGGCTTGCAGATAATGGAATGCTCGACTGGGATTTAAAACGTTGCTGTAAAGCTTCAAGCAGGAACGCATTGGTACCAGCAGGAATACCCAGTTTAGCTTCAGGTAAAGCATTTAAAATTTTGCTAAACAGAAAGCCTTTCGGCTGATTTAAGTCGCCCCATTGCGTCACGGTGACCAAGGTTTTATTTGCTCCAAGTGCAAACCATTCCAGCCGTCCAGCACCATAAGGAATTGGGGCATCCACAATCAAAGTTTCAATACTGTTTTCTGACACATGATGCTGCATCACCACATTTTCCTTAAAATTCAGCACTGGAATGGGCGTAGGAATATGTACCTGATAACACACCTGCTGGATGTGTCCGCGGGACTCCAGAATCCGAGCGGATTTGAGCGCTGGAAACAGGCCGGCATAGCCCTGATAATTTAAAAGATGTTTTTTAACCTGAGCCTCAGGAATCGGTAATACCACCGCACTGCTGTAAAATTGTACGCTTTGAGCAGCTGCCTGCTTAAAGGTCGGAAGCTGTAAGGATTGTCGAGGATGTGCATAGATGAATAGTCGGTCACCGGTCAAATCCGCTAGCTGCTGTGGACTACCGGAAAAGACATCGATACTGCTCGGAAGTGCCGGCGTCCAGGGAATAATTTTCGCCCAGCTGAAAGGAATATAAGTCGTGCAGAGGCAAAGAAGCAGACACGATTTTAGTGATTTCATACAACGTCCTGTTGTGCATTTTATTATTCTGATAGTTGTGGATTAAAAACGATTTTTATAACCAGCGGAAGCAAAGATATGTAATTCATTTCCGAATACATTTTGCTAATGGGGATAGCAGTGAATTTGATATAGTATGAGCCAAGGATTTTTATATTTTGATGTGATGCTATGACTGAGTCAGCACCGACTTTATCGACCCGCTATTTTCTGACTTTAGAAGAATCTCAGGATGGATTTGCTTTGGCCACTTTTGGCAAAAAGCAGATCAGCCGATTTCTGACTCCTTTGGTAAGTGTCGGAATCATCATCTGGGGCTTTTCTATGGGCTTTGATGGGGTAGGGCGTTATTACGTGGCACTGGGTGCATTCTTTCTGCTTTTACAGGGCATCATGCGTTACTGGTTCCTGCCGATGATGTTCAAACGCCAGTTTGTAAAATACCAGTTCGGCAAGAGCGAGCAGGGTATTGACCTGTATCAGGACCATGCTGAAATCTTCCATAATGGCCGCAACAAGATCGTGCATTACAGTGAAGTGCAAAACTTTGCCAAAGGCAAGCTGACCTATATGCTGGAACTTAAAAATCGTACTGTGGTGATCGTACCTAAACGCGCCTTTGCCGATGCCACCGAACAAAGCATTTTCGAACGTACTTTCAAGAAATAATTTCAATATTTAAAAGGGAAAATAGTCAATCATGAGTACACGTCCATCCAAGATCGTTTGTGTCGGCCGCAGTTATGCAGATCATGCCAAAGAGCTGGGTAATGCCATTCCGGATCGACCGGTCCTGTTTATCAAGCCACCAAGTGCATTAGGCGATCTGGATGCAGGAATTGAATGGAATCGTGATCTGGGCAGCTGTCATTATGAATGTGAGCTGAGCCTGCGTATTGACCGTACCCTGAAAAATGAAACTGATCCTGCAAAAGCTTTAGAAGCAGTGGGTGCTGTGACTTTGGGTCTGGATCTGACTTTACGTGATTTGCAGGATGACCTTAAGAAAAAAGGCCAGCCATGGGAACGTGCCAAGGCTTACGATGGCGCTTGCCTGCTCTCTGACTGGGTGTCAGTTGAAGACGTAGTAAATGACTGGAAAGATGTACACTATACGCTGCATGTAAATGATGCACTGCGTCAGAAAGGCGATACTGCTTTACTGATCTTTGATGTGGGAACATTGCTGGCAGATATCAGTCAGGTATTTACCCTAGAAGAAGGGGATGTGGTAATGACTGGTACACCAGCGGGTGTAGCAGCATTGCACTCCGGTGAACAGCTGAAAATGACCTTAAAGGGTAAAAACCAGGAATATATCTGGACCACCTTTGTGAAATAAGCTGAGTCTTGCGTGGAAATAAGGGAGTCGAAAGGCTCCTTTATTTTTATTTAAAATTTTTAACTGGCTTGATGAATCTTCCTGAATTGATCAGGTGTATAGCCCATCCAGCGCTTAAACATTTGAATAAAGGCTGAGGCATTGGCATAGCCCAGATCAAAGGCAATATTTTCTACAGTTTTTTGCTGTTTCAGCATCGACATGGCTTTGATGACTTTCAGACGCTGCCGCCATTCATTGAGTGACATTCTCAGCTCCTTCTGGCAGTAGCGCGCCAAGGTGCGTTCAGTCAGGTTATGCATAGCTGCCAAATGCTGCAAGGTACTGTTATTCTCTGGATTTTGATGTAGGTAATCCAGAATTTGCCTGAGTTGAGGATGTTCAGTATGCGGCAAATAACTGCCAATCACCTGTGCCTGTTTAAGCTGATCAAGCAGCACGTGTAATAAACGTTGATGCTCTTCTGACCTTACATCAGTCGGATGTAATTTTAAATGCTGCAAGAGTGAAGTGACCAGAGGACTGGTTAATAATATCCCCGGCTGATTTGGTAAAGCTGTACATAAACTTTCATGAATATAAAAAGTTCCATGTGAAACATCGGTACGATTTAAACCGCTATGCTGTAAGTTAGGTGGTAGCCATACACCGTAAGGCGGAGGGGTAATATAATCAATATGCCCAATCTTTACTTCCATGACGCCATTAAAAGCATAGATAAACTCTCCCCAGGCATGACCATGCAATGGATAGACTGACAGGGCCGGGTCTTCACGAAAATTAATCCACAGAGCTGCGTCAATATCATCATTGGTTCTAAGTTGCTTAATATCTTGAGCGACTGTTTTATTGCTTCTCACGTTAGATTGCCTGAATAATGCGATTATTTGTCTGTTTTAAATTATATCTTTTATTTCTGACAGATTTATAGTGTGCATCTTTGATAATTTGCGTAGAGTTGAAATTGTGGAGCAGCGTAAAGCGCTTGATGCGCAAGCTTCGTTAATCATGTTTGTCCTGTGTCTGTTATGGGGACTACAGCAGGTAGTGCTCAAGCTGGCAGCACCAGATATTTCAGCCTTGATGCAGATTGCATTACGTTCAGCCTTATCTGCATTAATGGTTTATCTTTTGATTCAAGCAGGTGTAAGGCGCCAGCTATGGAGCCGTAGCTATCTTCCGGCAGGTTTGCTGGTCGGGGTATTGTTCGCTTTAGAGTTTTACCTGGTCGCTGAAGCACTGCGTTATACCTCTGCTTCACATACCATCGTATTACTATATACCGCACCAATTTTTGTGGCATTGGGATTGCACTGGAAACTTCCTTCAGAACATTTATCTCCATTACAGTGGGGTGGAATTCTCGTTGCGTTTAGCGGGATCGTGGTGAGTTTCTTATTTCGTAGCCACACTGGTCAGGCTATGCAAGCCAGTATGCTTTGGGGAGATTTGTTGGCTTTAATGGCTGGTATATTTTGGGCTGCTACCACTGTGAGTGTTCGATTAACACGATTAGCTGAAGCTCCAGCAACACAAACCTTGTTCTATCAGCTCTTGATGGGCGGCATGGTGCTGTTACCACTTGCGTGGATGACAGGACAAGCAACGGTGAACTGGACAACCTTATCTATTTCTAGTCTGATTTTTCATACAGTGGTCATTTCTTTTGCCAGTTATCTGATCTGGTTCTGGATGCTGAAAAAATATTTGGCTTCACGTCTGGGTGTATTTTCTTTTCTAACACCGGTTTTTGGTATGATTTTTGGAATTGTGTTACTGGATGAAGAAATTGAGATGAACTTTATTATCGGTACGATCATGGTCATGCTGGGTGTCGTGTTAGTAAGTTTGCAGGGATGGCTAAAGCCGAAAAATATAAAAGTAGTTCCTTAAAATATTGGTTATCGATAGTGTTTAAAAAAACGTGAATAACACAGTGAAAATTTTTACTGAAAAACTTACTTATATAATTCCCGATAAAAATCCTCTCATAAGAGAGGATTTTTATTGAAGTGTTTAAGGCTTAGGTGGAGTTTGAGTTTCATTCTGCATTTCCTTTTGCTTAAACAGCTCTGAAAGTGGAATGCCCAGATTTTCCGCTAAATAATGATCTGCTTCTCGTAATTTGGGTTGTAGTCGCTGCATCCAGAGGTCATTGATCTGAAGATTTTCAATTTGATGTGTGTGTGGCAAGGCATAAGGAAGTTTGAGGTAGAAATCCCAGAAATTGACCTGATCCAGATCACGTACCAAGACATATTCATTATCCTCCGTACGTTTAATCAGATTCTGTTTTTCAAACATGCTGATATAGCTTGGCAGACGGCCAATTTCATCTCGTCCTAAAACTTCGAGTGCCTGTGCTTCACTGATACTTTCTCCAGTTTTCTGCTTGCGGTAAAACAGCTCCAGTAAATCCAGTAACATCAGAATTGGATGGATTTTGCAATCTTGGCCCGATTCAAATGCAGTGATTGCATAACTGATCTCAACCCCGAGCAGGACAATATTCCAGGACAGATAAATCCAGAGCAGGAAAATAGGAACCGCTGCAAAAGCACCATAGACAATTTCATAACTGGTAAAATTGGACATAACAAAGCCAAACAGGTTCTTTAAGAGTTCAAAGACCACTGCACTAAATAAACCGCCCACGAATGCAGATTTGATCGGTACACTGCGGTTAGGAATGGTCCAGTTCAGGATAAAGAAGCCGATAATCGTCAAAGAAAATGAAATGAGCCACAGTATAAAAGCACCATTCAATTCGTAGCCGGCAAAATTATTGCTCAGTACATTCATGGACGCTACAGTTGAAGAAATCACGAAAGCGCTACCGAGTAAAATTGGACCCAAAGAAATAATGGTCCAATAGCGCATAAAGCCGATAATCCCGCCACGTGTTTCCGTGACACGCCAGATCCGGTTAAATACTGTCTCAATACTGGTCAGCATCATCACGGTGGTAATAAACAGGAACAGGATCCCGATGATGGTCAGATTGCTGGATTTGTCAGTAAAAGCACTCAGGGCTTTATCAAAGGCAATGGTGGTCTTGGGCAGGAAATTGGTATAGATCATTTCCTGAAGTTGCTGACGTGCAGGTTCTAGTGCCTTAATTGAAGAGATGATCACCAGAAAAACCGTCAGCATTGGTACTACAGCAAACAAAGTAGTATAAGTTAATGAGCCTGCCTGTTCACGGCAACGATCCGCCTCAAAGCGCCTAAGTACAAATAAAATAAATTGAAACCAGTGTTTTTCATAAAAAGGTAATTTCTTTAAGTATTCAACGATCATGCGCTTGTTGTCTCAATTTCTTATACATCATGAATTTTCTGGTTCAGCTTACCCAAAAAAACAGAAAAATACCGTATAGTTTTCTTTTTTTAGTATCGAACATTCATCATATGCAACCTTATGTCCTTGTTTTATATTACAGCAAATATGGTTCAGTCAAAGAGATGGCACATCTGATTGCCAATGGGGTTGAATCCGCAGGTATGGCAGTGAAGATCAGAACGGTGCCGAATCTTTCCACTGTGGTAAAAGAAGCAGAGGCGAGTATTCCAGCGGAAGGGGATATCTACTGTACACTAGATGAATTGGCGAACTGTTCTGCTTTGGCAGTGGGTTCGCCAACACGTTTTGGCAATATGGCTGCTGAAATGAAATATTTCTGGGATCAGACCACCAGTCTTTGGCTGAATGGAGCTTTGCATGCTAAGCCGGCATGCGTGTTCACAGCCTCTGGTGCAATGCATGGCGGCCAGGAAGGTACATTACTGAGTATGCTTCCGCCGTTGTTCCACCACGGTATGATGATCATGGGACTAAGTAATGCTGTTCCAGCATTATCAAATACTAAAACGGGTGGTACACCCTACGGCGCCAGCCATGTCAGTGGTGCACGCCATGATCAGGCACTAAGCCAGGATGAAAAGGTACTATGTGAAGCACAGGGTAAGCGCTTGGCAGAAATAGCTTTAAAGTTAAATCAGGTTTAATAATTCTCAATCAGGACAATAAGCTTTAAGCTTTATTGTCCTGATCACTCGATTCCCGAGAATCTTCTTTATTCACTTCTAGTGCCTGAGCAGCTGTTGCCTGGATATTAAAGCGATATTTGCACTTCAGGCAACGATAATCCAGAAACAGGTTGCGATCCACGGTTACACCAGCTTTTTTACCCAAGAAGTTACCGACTACACCACCAGTAATCCCAACACTAATTGCGCCAACGAAAGTCCCGACTGTTCCGCCGACAATTACACCAAGTGGGCCTGCCACAGTCCCGATCGCAGCACCAATCGACGCACCTGAAGCTGCGCCACCTACAGTTCCCGCCGTTGCGCCTGCAGAGGTCATGAGTAGACCGCCAATTTTTTTCAGATTTTGCTCATGATCACGTTGTTCAATATCTGTTGAGCCACATTTAGGACATTGCATAAGGTATTCCATCAATGATTGTTATGGGCTGATATTCAGCCTATTTATGATTTGTCATTTTGCCTAATCAGGTGGATATATGACAGCTCTACAGTATGTCTGTCTTATATTTTGATGTCAGGGACATTTCCTGCAAATTTGATTGTAGAGGAGATTTTGATAAGGCTTTGTATTTGTGCTGTAAATTATTTTATATCGAAATCCATCTTGGAATTCTTTTAAATTTTTAGCTGTCACATAATTTACAGATACTAAAAATAATATCTTCAAAGCATCTTTTCTATTTCTTATAAAAAATAATTTACTTGTCACCTTTTTACACTAAATAACATGACCATCATAAATTGAAATTAAGGACTGTTTAATAGAGGTATTAAGTATCTATATTGAGTATTTTGTTTTTAGATTTTTTAAGAAGTAAAAAAATGTATTTAGATAATAGCTTTCATATAATCGGTTAATTATATTTCTTAATAAAGTGATTTATTAAGAGTGATTAAAATATAAACTTTTATAAAATGAAAAATTATTAATAAATGATCGTAAAAATCACTATAAATATTTCCTCGATTAAAGTATTTTTTCTAATTTTATAAATACTTTTAAAATATTATTTTAAATATTTTTTAAAAAATAAATTTATAGTTTGAAAATATTTATAAAATATTTTTTATAAATAATAGAATTAATTAAAAATTCTATTTTAAATTAAAACAATAACTTGAATTTAATTAAAAATAAGAAAGTATGTGAATAATAATTAAATGTAATTTTTAAATTTTTATATGATCTAATTTTTGTCAGATAAATTAAATCTTAATTAAGCAGAAAACGAATAAACATACTAAATCAGAGGATACTAAAGGTATGAAAATATTGGTCATCAATGCGGGTTTATTGTGTTTGTTTTTTTTGAGCAACGCTTATGCTACATCAGATGAGTGGACTCAGCGCTGGAAAACATCACCTGCACGTTCTAATGAGCATCTGGCACAGGCAAATCTGATTGAACTCAGAGAGTCTGATTATTATGAAAGTTTTGGAAAAGCAAGGACTACCGTATATAACACCTCTTCAAATTCTATCGGCACTGTGAATACTCCAACCAATAATATTACGGTGGAGGGCTCAGATAATGGTGTAAATATTTCCAGTGAATTATTCAATGAAGCTCCAGTGAGTTCTAATTCCAATCGGAATTCACCACGTTGCCCAAATGTGAGTAATCAGCCGGGAGAAACACTATGCTGAATTTCCCGTATGGAAGGTCTTTATCTTCCGCCGGTATCATTTTGATTTTTACTCAATCCTTGACAGGATGTACCGGCCTGGCATCTTCAAATTCAAAGCCGGTAGAGCTGGTACAAGGTCCGCCAATTACTGATATTTTTACTCCATTTGATATGGCCTTATCTTGCTTAAAGGGGCAATTACGCAATGACATCAGCTTTTCTGTAGGTGCAATTTTAGACCAGACAGGTAAAGATGTCGTAACCAATGGTGGTAGTGGAAAAATGGTGACCCAAGGCGCAGGAGATATGGTGCAATCTGCCTTATTTCAGTCTGGGGTCAGTGTAATGAACCGGCGTGATCCTCGTATTATTGAGAGTGAGGCCAAGTGGGGGATTCGTGATCCAAGACAAATCCAGGCCTCTGATTATTATGTGACAGGCAGTATTAATAGCCTGGATTTTATTCCAGGTGGCGGGTTGGACATGCAGATTGCAGGTGTTGGACCGAATTACAGTCAAACCCGAATTATAGTGGGTTTGGATCTATCCCTAACTGATACACGCAGCAGTAAAGTTGTCGCGAATGTCTCATTACAGAAACAGATTGCTGCACAGGATTATGGTATCAGCGCTGGAAGATTTACCGGTCGTACCTTATTAAATATTCAGATCGGAAAAGGTGAGCGTGAAGCGACGAATTTTGCTTTACGTCAGATGTTGAATCTGGCCACTTTTGAATTACTGAGCCAGGTCGTTCCACCACCAGTATTCGAGAAATGTCGTGCAGAAATTCCACCAGAATTTGGACGTTTAAACTTAACCCGAAGTTCGGTGGCTTTGCATAAGTATAAGAAAAATCAGCAACAAAATAATCTAGATTCAAGTATCCCGGTTCAGGAATTAACCTCAGACGATATTCAGCAATCTCAAGAGAAAAACAAATCTACCAATACACCGAGTAAAGATACCAAAGCACCAAAAAACAAAGAATCCGAGGTAATCCAAAATCCTGATCCAGAACCTGAAATAAGTAAACAGGATCTCATTAAATATATCAGTAAAAAACACTCTCCAGACTCTTCAGACAAAATGCTAGAGGAAAAAGAGAAGCAGGAAAAAAACAGCAAAGAAAAAGACGAGGAGAAAACATCCATGCTGTGGGATGCCAATCCTGAAGTTGTTGAAAACTATTGGTCAAGCACATTGCGTGATTAATAGTTTCATAAGTGGGCTCGCTCCCATTAGTAAAAGAAGTACTTAGCGAGGAGTGCTTCAAAACTAGAAAAGGAAAAACAAAGATGAAAAACACGATCAAAACAATCGCTTTATCCGTCACCTTCCTGTCTGGTGCAGGTATGGCATATGCTCAAGACACAAATGTAGAGGTAGATACCGGTTTACAGGCATCTCTGGATGCAATTTCCCAGCAGGTCGAAAATGGATCTGCCCTGAATCTGGCTGTCAATAGTGCTGATATTAATGCAAGTGTTAATACAGAGGCTTATGCCAATTTAGGATCAGATCTTGGAACAGATACTCAAGATGTGGTCAATTCAGTTGAAAATACAATTGAAACTACAGCAATGGGTGCAGCTAATACAGGTAGTATTGAAATCGCGCAAGGTAGCTTGAGTACAGTGACTTCAAATACACTTAATGAAACCCTAGATTGGGCATATACTGATGTAACTGGTGAAATCAATAACGAAACAATTGGAGAAGATATTTCGGAGAGTACAACGAGTGCGGATATTTCAGATACATTGAGCACAACGCTGGATAGGACTTTTGATGAGGAAGTTAATAAAACTTTAAGCAATTATAGTGTAGCGAATATTGCTTATAATGCTGGAGCAGTTGATGCCTCTGTAAGTGCAATTGCAGAAGGTGTAGATAATAGTGTGGCCAACACCATTACTACTACTGCGATTGGTGCTGTAAATACTGGAAGTATTACTGTTACAGTAGGACAATAATATAACTGTGCTTGATTTTTTTACAGGTCTAACTATTGGCAGATAGTTAGGCCTCTTATTTTATATAAAAATTTTTAAAAAAATTGTCTACTTGTCGGAAAGTAAAGCAATTTCTATTAATGATTATTTTTTAATTGAAATTTTTTAGGAAAAAACGAAGCAATAGAAGAATATAGTTGTCTTAAAAATATTTCAATTCAAGAAAACGGATATAAAAAAAGAGCACCTCAGTACTCTTCTTTAATTTAATTCGAGAAATTTTAGTCTTGAACAAATTCAACCGTACCATTTGCTAGTGATTTCACACGCGCTAATGATTCTACGCGATAACCTTTTTCAAGCAGAATGTCACGGCCCGGCTGGAATGATTTTTCAATCACGATACCAATACCCACGACAGATGCTTCTGCTTGGTGAATCAGGTCTGCCAAGCCAAGAGCCGCTTGACCATTTGCAAGAAAGTCATCAATTACCAGTACTTTATCAGCAGCGTTGATGTGCTTTTTAGAAATTGCAATGGTACTTTCAGTTTGCTTGGTGAAAGAAAATACCTTAGAGCGATACAGATCATCTTTCAGAGTTAATGATTGATATTTGCGTGCAAAGATCACTGGAACACCCAGCTCAAGGCCAGCCATTACAGCAGGTGCGATCCCTGATGCTTCAATAGTGATGATTTTAGTGATACCAGCATCTTTAAATAGACGCGCAAATTCCTGACCAATTTGCTGCATCATAACAGGATCGATTTGATGATTTAAGAAAGAATCAACTTTCAAAACTTCTTCAGATAGAACGATACCTTCAGCTAAGATTTTCTGTTCTAGTGCGTGCACGGGAGAATCCTCAAGACCAGATGCTTTTTCAAGCAAAAGCGTATTTTAAAAAGCACCCGGAAAAAATCAAGCATAAATCGTTAAAAATGCTTAGTTCGTTGGACCTTTATAGCCAGTGAGTAACAAACCATAGGAAGTTTTCTTATCGACATGCGCTACCTTGACTGGTAAATAATCAAGTTTTGGGGCTAACCAGAAGATGGTTTCGCGTCCTGGCTTGTCATGTTTCATTACGACTTTCATGGTGCTAAAGGTGCCGTAATTGGTTCTGATATTTTCTGTACCTTGCTTAACAAATTTACGTGTTTCCAGTTCTTTAGCATCTGCAATGTAATAATTGCTTTTTAAACCAGAAGCTTTTAGGTCTTCACGGATCTGTAACTCGGCATTTAATTCATCCAAGGCACCATCTCTCCAGGCAAATGAACGTGCCTTGTCATCTTTTTTAGTATGAATAGTTTTAGAAGACGGATTGAACTTGATACTCATGGTATTGTTATTAACCAATACCTTACTGCTACGGCTAAAATTGCTAGAATTAATCTTGCCATTATTAAAAGTAAAATGACTAGTTTCTGTTGCAGAAGCAATCGCGGCAGCCTTGGCTGCAAATACATAAGTCCAGTTATTACCTGACTTAGTTAAGGTTCGTGTTGCTGATCCCATGTTCTTACCATTATAGCTAAACTGATAAGTCGCCTGGAATGGGCTCATGGCAAACGCTTGACTGGACATGCCTGTGAATACCAGTGCTGTAGTCAGTCCTGCAGTCATACCAATAGTTTTAATTAAGTGTTGTGCCATAAGTGAATTTTCCTGTATGAAAGGGCAGTCAGTCACTTCTGCCAAGCTTTTATTATCAGACTAAAATGTGGAGGGAGAATGAACTGATAAAATTCGCAGAAGTGTATCATTCATGTCATTTTTTTCATTGTTGTTTCATAACTTAAACACTTTACGAATCTTGTTTCTGCTTGATCGGTGTGACCTGATTTTCACTGAATTCATCTGTATCATCCCAGCTTTCTTCTTTTTCTTGAGACAGCTTTCTGAACAAGGCTGCTAGATTCACATTTCCAATAACGACCAGTTCAGCCTCACGTAATACAGCATGATTGACATGTACTTTAGACAAAGTATCAATCACTGATCGGCTTTTACCGAGCCAGCGGTTAAGATCTAAATGTAGTAGGTCATCAACAACTTTAATTACACCCAGCTTTTCCAGAATCATACCGAGAGGATCTTTATTCAGGATACGCTGATAGAAAAATAGGGCACAACGTACGCCAATTTTATAGAACACATTTGGGTATTTAGCATCAATTACTTGGGTATCGCTAATCTGTTCAAAAACAATCAGCTGGCGGTCTTTATTCAGTTCCATCTGTACCAGTTTCAGGTCAACAGACAGAGTAATGACCATGCCATTGTAATCAAGTGTTGCATATAAGCGTAACCAGTCATCATGCAGATCCGCATGCAGATCTTTTAAGGCTTTGACGTTATCAGTCACAAAACGCTGAAAAGTTGCATTCAAAAATACCTGAGAGAGGGGAAACTCGCGTTCATCTTCAATAAACCCTTCCGCCTTCTGATACACCTGGCGAATGCGTCTGGAAATATTGGAAATGATGGTTTGCATATGGAAGCATCCTGGCAACTATATTTTTGATAGCATGTATCTTGTCGAAAAGTATAAAAAATACAAGAGCGTGTGCTTGCAGTTTAGCAAAATAAATTGCACCATTTTTAGTGTTTTGTTTATACAACGTAGAAGATTTGATATAGCTCTCACTATCTACTCAAAGTGAAAGATATATCAATATTTGTATATTGAAAAATTTTCTTTGCAAGATATTAAGGATAAAGGCTCCTGGCTGAGCCTGAAAATGTGACTAGAATGACCCTGATGCCCTTGGTTAAATCATGGTGGAAAGATCCAATTTTTAGCAGTGCTGTAGGGATTGCTGCATTATTACATATCATGATTTTAATGCTGCAGTTTGGAATGCCATCGGAACAGGATACTTCGACCAAGGAAATTGCAGTTAGCCTGCGCGTCAGTAATGACAAAATCGAGCATGCCGATTTTCTTGCCCAGACAGATCAGCAAGGTTCCGGTCAGTTCCGTGAAGCGCATCGTATGTCCAGTGATGCTCCATTGCCGATGCCGGATCAGACAGCTGGAAAAGAGGCAATGCTTCAAAACAGCCAAGATATGCTGCAACAAAAACAAGAGTTGAGCTTTGAAGAAAAAGTTCTGATGACAACCCTAAGCTGGCAGAAACAGGCAGAAGAAAATCAGCGCAAGAAACGTCAGGAAGAACTCAACAGCCAGTTTCAAGCCAAAGCTGCTATGGTCGCGAGTCTGGAAGCTCAATATACGCAGCGCCAGAAAAACTTTAGCCGTCAGCAGAAAATTAAAACTGTTGACGGTATCCAAGCCAAGCAGGATGTATCTGCAGCTTATCTGGAAAAATTCCGTCAAAAAGTCGAATTTTATGGGAATCGTTTTTATCCTGAATCTCCCCGTATACAGCGCTTGGCGGGTGACGTCCGCTTAATGGTAATTCTGAATCAAAATGGGGGTATTCGAGCGATTCGATTGTTGGAATCTTCTGGTCATACTGTATTGGATGAAGCTGCTCGAACCTCATTACGTAAGGCTGCGCCGTTTGGTGCTTTTGATGCCAACATGAAAGATATTTCAGAATTACGAATTATCCGAACCTGGCGTTTTGATCCGGCAGAGGCAGAGTTTGAAGTGAGGTAAGAATTAGATTTATCTTGCAATGAATTTTTCTACTTTAAGTACTTCATCTAGACTTAATGACCAAAAAGTAGCTTGAATACTTTTTAAATCATAAGGCTGAGTACAGGCCGGAAAATTGTAGTCAAGATCGAAAATGTGCTGCCAACTTTGTTCAATTTCTCTTTGTAAATAATGGGGGAATTGCTCAAAGTTACTCTCTGTTAAATTGAGATCTTTTAACTTTTGTTCAAAGCGTTCATCTTGTAATTCATCGACAGCAATATAATATTGATAACAATAAGGGGAATGCCACAAGATGAAATCTGATAATAGAACCTCTCTGATCTTTTTTGAAGAGTAAGGCGTACGCCAGGTGTACCTTTGTTTAAGTGGCATGAATATCGTAAGTCTGGTTTTGCTTGTTGAATACATTCCATTGATACCATGCCCAAATTGGATAACATGTAGGAAAAGGTCTTTTACCAATTTTATGATCCATTTGTTTTCTTAACCACTCATAACCAGTTAAATATTCTGAATCAATTTCAGGACTTAGAGCTGCATAAACTATTTTTTCTTGAATTAGTGTTTTATAAAAATCTTAATGTTGTATAGTCCATAAAGTTATTTTTTGGGATTTTATTAACATATATAATTCTTCTAATTTTAAAAATATAAGTAAATTTATACAGTTATATATGACAAAAAAGCGAGCCGAAGCTCACTTTTTATAGTCGGAAAATTTTAGTCTCTTTCCAGATATGGATTTGCAAAACCGAATTTTGCCAGAATCTCGATCTCAATGCCTTCCATCTCTTCTGCATCTTCATCTGAAGTCTCATGATCATAGCCCATCAGGTGCAAGGTGCCATGAACCAGCATATGGGTAAAGTGAGTCAAAGGCGCTTTGCCTTGTTCAATGGCTTCACGCAATACCACTGGGATACAGATGACCAAGTCTCCAATCGGAAAAGCATCCAAAACTTCTGCCATTTCATCCGGAAGATCACTTGGAAAAGACAACACATTGGTGGGTTTGTCCTTTCCGCGATATTCCAGATTCAGTTTGTGGCTTTCATCATTGTCGACACAGGCAATACCAATTTCACAATCAATTTGCGTACCGATATGACGTAAAGCAGTTTCTACAACTTTCTTGATATAGGCACGCTTAATCACGAGTTCAGGTGCCTGAAAATCCTGTTGTAGACTAAGACTAAGTTTCAAAACAAATCCTTAAAAGTAAATATTAATGCTGGGCGTCAGCTGCCGCATCATTTTCAGCGACCAAAGCTTCCTGACGTGCTTTGCGTTCGGCACGTGCTTCGGCACTTAAACGTTGTTGTTCACTATCCCAGCCCTCATAGGCTTCAACGATTTTCTGAACCAGCTGATGACGTACCACATCACGGGAATGGAAGCGGGTGATATGAATCTCTTTCACATTTTCCAATACACGAAGTGAATGGGCCAAACCAGATTGCTGACCACGTGGCAAGTCGACCTGGGTCACGTCACCGGTAATCACTGCACGAGAGCCAAAGCCCAAGCGGGTCAAAAACATTTTCATCTGTTCAGGTGTCGTGTTCTGTGCTTCGTCCAGAATCACAAAGGAGTGATTCAAGGTACGACCACGCATATAAGCCAGTGGTGCCACTTCAATGATCTGACGTTCAATCAATTTGGCTACTTTTTCGAAACCCAGCATTTCATACAGGGCATCGTAAAGCGGACGTAAGTATGGATCGATTTTTTGTGACAGATCACCCGGCAGGAAGCCAAGTTTTTCACCGGCTTCTACCGCAGGACGTACCAAGAGGATACGCTGAATCTCATTACGTTCCAGCATGTCCACTGCAGCTGCTACCGCCAGATAGGTTTTACCTGTACCGGCAGGACCAATACCGAAAGAAATGTCACTTTGCAGAATGCGTTGTACATAACGTTTCTGGTTGGCACCACGTGGATTGATACGGCCTTTGCGAGTCTGCAGCCAGACATTGTCCAGACCAGTATGTTCCTGATCATGCAGGTTGTCCTGCAATTCACGGTCGGTTTGGCTGCCTTGGATCATCAGGTGCAGGGTATCTGCACTGATCTGACCGCTCTGTTCAGATTCTTCATGAAGTCGCTGTAGGAGCAACTCCGCTCTCTCAACGGCATCGATCTCACCATCAATAAAAAAGCTATCGCCTCGATGGGAAACTTTGACGTCTAAACGTTGTTCAATTTGCTTCAAATGACCGTTATAAGCACCGAGCATGCTCTGTAAACGGTCCATTGAAATTCCAGGAAAAGCTACTGTACGTCGAATCGCTGCTGTCAAAGAGAGTTCCTTATAGAGATAGGTTCTTATATCCCTACATTACGCCACGTCAGGCTCAAGATTCAATAGCTCACCGTAAACTAAATTGAGTGTTTTTATTTCAGTGATTTCAATCTCGGCAAAACGTCCAACCCATGCAGGATCACCGATAAATGTCACATAACGTGTGTTATCTGCGGTGCCTACCAGGACATTTGGATCCTTGTCAGAAACTTTTTCTATGAGAACACGTTGAATGGTGCCAAGCATCGCATCCGTTTTCTCAATACTGGATTGCTTGATCCATTTTTGAACTTTTGCCAGACGTTCTTTTTTCACCTGTTCAGGTGTAGTGTCTTCAAGTTCCGCAGCAGGCGTACCCGGACGTTTTGAATACACAAAGCTGTACGAATGATCAAAGTCCATATCTTTAATAAACTGATATGTTTCTTCGAAGTTGTCGTCGGTTTCACCCGGGAAACCAATAATGAAATCTGAAGATAAGTGCATATCCGGACGGACTTTACGGAGTTTGGCAATTTTCTCGATATAGACATCAATCGTATGGTTACGCTTCATCGCTTGAAGGACGTCATTGGAACCACTTTGTACTGGTAAATGCAGATGTGACACCATTTGTGGCAGGTCACGGTAGCATTGAATCAGGTCATCATTAAATTCGAGTGGATGCGACGTGGTATAACGTAAGCGGCCAATACCTGGAATTTCTGCAACTAAACGTAACAGATCGGCAAAAGTACAGATCTTGCCATCAAAGGTTTCACCACGATAGCCATTTACGTTCTGACCCAATAGTGAAATCTCACGTACGCCTTTTTCTGCCAGACCTGCAATTTCTGCCAGGACATCATCCAGCGGACGTGATACTTCTTCACCGCGGGTATACGGCACCACACAGAAAGAACAGTATTTTGAACAGCCTTCCATAATTGATACAAAGGCTTTATAACCTTCAACACGTGGTTCAGGCAGGAAGTCGAATTTTTCAATATCCGGGAAGGAAATATCGACCAGTTTAATTTTATCTTTCTTTGGCTTTTCTACTTGCTCAAAATGCTGATCCAGCATTTGCGGCAAACGGTGCAGGGTTTGTGGACCAAAAATCATGTCAACATAATTGGCACGTTTCTGAATGTTGTCACCTTCTTGTGAAGCAACACAGCCACCCACACCAATAATCAGATCCGGATTTTTTTCTTTTAGTTTGCGCCAGCGACCCAATTCAGAGAATACTTTTTCTTGTGCTTTTTCACGAATTGAGCAAGTATTCATCAGAAGAATATCTGCTTCTTTAGGGTCAGTGGTTAGCACATAGCCATGTGAGTCGCCCAAAAGGTCGGCCATACGATGACTGTCATACTCATTCATCTGACACCCTTGCGTTTCAATGTACAGTTTTTTGACTGTAGCATCGTGGGCTGGGGTGTGCGCTGGCTGGGTAACAGTGTTTTCTGAGGCAGCTGGGGCACTCTTCGGAATGAAGGTTTGAACCGTCATGAAGGCTCCTAGGGATAATACGTTTAAATTGTGAACGGACGACCTTATTAATCTGCGAATCAGGTCAATTAGAATTCAATTCACAGAATGAATTTTTTGGAAGTCGCATATTTTAGCAGGAAAGTCGCTTAAACTTATAGCCTTTATTGGTGGCCTGAAAATATTGATTTATGGACAGAAAATGTTTGAAAATTAATATTGCTGAATCATAAGGTTACATAAGAGAACAGTAGAGTCGGTCTAGAATTTATAAACTAGCACCGATGTTGAACAAAATTGTCTGGCACGAACTACATGATAGAAGTTAAGTTAATGTTGAAACAGATTATAAGTACACATAAATATTCAAGATTATTCACTGTAGGGATGGCCTGTCTGAGTTCAATGGGCGTTCAAGCTGCCGAAGAACAATTTAATGACGCACTCACTGCGGCAAATGCTGGAAATATTGAATTATTACAACAGTATCGTGCAGCCATGCAAAATGATGCCTTGGGTTACTACCCGGAATACTGGATTCTGAATCAAAATCTTGGCATGCAGCCGGCTAGTCAGATTATTAATTTTGCCCAGCGTTATCCGCAATCTGCCATGGCAGAGAAGCTGGCAGCAGACTATGTTGAAGAAAAAGTAAAGCAGGCCGATTTTTCAGCAGCACAGCCAGTCTTGCAATATGTGACCAATCCAGATCAGGCAGAAAGCTGCGCGATTGCTCAGGTACGTGCCAAAAGTGGTGATCCTCTGGTCTATGCCGAATATAAAGATGTCTGGCTGACCACCAATTCTCAACCGGAATCCTGTGCCGGTTTAGGTCGAATGATGCTGTCCAGTCCCTTATTAACCATTGAAGACCGTCAGCAACGACTCTGGACACAATTGCGTGCCGGTCAGTCTGGACAGGCGATTGCGACCGCCCAGAGTATCGGCCTCAACCTTTCTTTGGCGCAGCTTAATAGCATTCAGGCCAATCCGACAGCCTATTTATGGACGGCACCCAAAGCGACCACTGCTGATCATGCTTATCTGGTTTATGCCATGGGGCGACTGGCGGATAGTGATCTGAATACAGCATTTTCGAGTGTGCGACGTACTGCTGAAGGCACTCCTGAACAGATCCAAAAAGCTTTGTACCGTGTAGTCGGCTATATCGGTGGCACCACGGTGATGAAAAACAACTTTAATCGTGAAGTCCTGAATTATCTGGATCTGAGTTATGGCCTGCCATTTAGTCCGGAAGAAGCAGAAATTTATGCACGTCAGGCGATTCGCTTTAGCGCTTGGGAAAGTCTGATTCGGGCGATTGATGCGATGAGTGTGACCCAGAAACAGGAAGACCGCTGGCAATACTGGCTGGCTCGTGCAAGTGAACAGCGCTCAGACCGAGCATCAAAAAAAGCAGCTGAAGATATTTATCGAAAACTGGCCACTGGTGATGATTATCATAACCTGCTGGCACGTGACCGCTTAGGACAGTTAACCTTAGGTACGCCGAAATCCGCACAGCCTTCTGCTCAGGCCATGCAACGCCTGAATCAGGATATTCATTTCCGCCGTGCTTTTGCCTTGCGTAATATCAATGCTTCAGCTGCGTATGTAAACCGTGAATGGAACTGGGCCGTGCGTCAGGCTTACTTGAAACATGATGATGATCTACTGCTTGCCGCAGCGAAACGTGCGCATGATATGGGCTGGCATGACCGTGCTATTTATGCTGCAGATCGTACAGTGAATAAGCACAACTATGATTACCGTTTCCCAATGCCATATCGAAATTATGTGGTCAGCCATAGCCAGAATGCCAGTGTTGATCCGGCATGGGCTTATGGTTTGATGCGTCAGGAAAGCCGATTTAATACTGTGGCGCGTTCACATGTCGGGGCAGGTGGCTTGATGCAGATCATGCCAGATACGGCCAAACTGGTCGCGCGTCAGATGGGCGAAACCTATAATCCGGCAGCATTAAGCGATATGAATACCAATATTCGTTATGGCACCTTCTATTTGTCTACGATTCAACGCCAGCTCAGCAACAGTCCTGTTTTAGCAACGGCAGGTTATAATGCCGGACCGAATCGTGCACGCCGTTGGCAGCCAGACGTCCAGAATCTAGCAGCAGATCAGTACACGGAAACCATTCCTTTATTAGAAACACGAGATTATGTGAAACATGTCATGACCAATGCGACACATTATGGCATCCTATTGGGCCAGGGAGCACAATCAATCGGGAAACGTATGCAAGCAATTCCGCTACGTAGTACACAATAAAAATTAATGATTTAGGGATAGTGAATTATTCATGAAGTTAATGAATAGTCGTCGAGTATCAGTATGGCTTTCTGCTTGTATAGTCGCAGGAGGAAGTTTTCCTGCGCTTGCGGCACCGACGGGCTATATCATGGATGTGCAGATGGTTCCCGCACTTTGCAGTCTGTATCCTGAATTGGCCAAAAAGCGAAAATGTCTGGAAGGTTATTCCTTGAATATCTCCGGCTTATTTCCTGAAACCAGTCAACAGGATTGCAGCACGCAGACTTCATCCGCACTTCCACCTTTACAAGCCAAGGTGGTTGCTCGTGTCATGCCGGACGAGGCTTCACGGGCACGCTTATGGCAGAGTATTGGAGGGTGTATTCCCATGAGTGCCAGCCAGTATTTTCGGACCATTATTAATTATGCGGATCGTCTGAAAGTACCACAGGAACTGACAGACCAAGAAAACATGGTCATGTCGATTAATACATTGCGTACAAAATTCCTTAAGATTAATCCGCAATTACCCGCCAGCGGCATCCGGTTTAACTGCCAGACCAACCGTAGTGTCAGCCTGCTGACTGCGGTTAAGGTGTGCTATCGCAGCAATGGCCAATATAAGCAATGTCCGAGCAGTATAGTAAATACCTGCCCTCAGAACATTACAATTAAAGGTACATACTAAGCTTTTCAGCCAAATTAATTTATATTTCCTATCAGACTTTTGTTGGAATTCATTCGCTTTTACATGCATCTCCGAAAGGATTGGAGTACAATCTTTGCCGTTTATGATTATTAAGATTAGATAGAACAGCTATTTAATCCGCATTGACTATCCTCTCAATTGGAGATAATTACATGAAGCAACCTGTTCGCGTTGCCGTTACTGGCGCTGCTGGTCAAATTGGTTACAGCCTATTATTCCGTATCGCTAGCGGTGAAATGTTGGGTAAAGACCAACCAGTTATTCTTCAATTATTAGAAATTCCTGTTGAGAAAGCTCAACAAGCGCTTAAAGGCGTGATGATGGAACTTGACGACTGTGCTTTCCCATTATTGGCAGGCATGATCGGTACTGATGATCCTAAAGTTGCATTCAAAGATGCTGACTATGCATTGTTAGTAGGTTCTCGTCCACGTGGTCCTGGTATGGAACGTGCTGACCTTCTTAAGGTAAACGGCGAAATCTTTATCGGTCAAGGTCAAGCACTGAACGAAGTTGCTAGCCGTGACGTTAAAGTGCTTGTTGTGGGTAACCCTGCGAATACAAATGCTTACATCGCAATGAAATCTGCGCCAGATCTTCCAGCGAAAAACTTCACAGCAATGTTACGTCTTGACCACAACCGTGCGTTGACTCAACTTGCGCAAAAAGCGGGTGTTGCAGTTTCTGACATCGAAAACATGACTGTTTGGGGTAACCACTCTCCAACGATGTATGCTGACTACCGTTTTGCAAACGTAAACGGCGAAAGCTTGAAAGACAAAATCAACGATGCTGCATGGAACAAAGACGTATTCCTTCCAACAGTTGGTAAACGTGGTGCTGCGATCATTGAAGCACGTGGTCTGTCTTCTGCTGCTTCTGCTGCAAACGCTGCAATCGATCATATGCGCGATTGGGCTCTTGGCACTAACGGCAAATGGGTAACGATGGGTATTCCTTCTGACGGTTCTTATGGTATCCCTGAAGGCGTAATGTTCGGTTTCCCTGTAACGACTGAAAACGGTGAATACAAAATCGTTCAAGGTCTTGAAATCGACGAATTCAGCCGTGAACGTATCAATGTTACATTGAACGAACTTGAAGAAGAGCGCGCAGCAGTGGCTGACATGCTTAACTAATTTAGTCTTTTAAGATTAAATAAAAAAAGCACTCCAAATGGAGTGCTTTTTTTATTTCAGAATATCCTAAGAACAAAAAATAACATCCTGTCAAAGAGCGACAACTGAACTTTGTATATAAGTCGTTTAATTTGTAAGCAGAGTCATCAATAAAAGAGGAGGTACTGAGATGTTAGAGCAGCGACCTACCATGGAAGTTTTTTTTGAGCAACTCGGCTTGGATTCAAGCCCTGAAGCAATCGATGAATTTATCAGAACCCATCAGATCGGGATGGATGTGCCATTACATAAAGCACCTTTTTGGACCAAGAACCAACATGACTTTCTAATTGGGCATTGGAAGCAAGATGATGATTGGGCCATTTTTGTCGATGTACTGAATGAACAATTGCATATAGAAGCAGAGGGTTCAGGTACTTGTGATCTGCCGACCTCCTCACATCCTTGAACGTTAAAAAACTAGCAGCAAATTATTTTTTATTTCTATTACGGAGCAATCAAATGGTATTGGAACAGCAACCTACTTTAGAATTATTATTTGAACAACTCGGCCTGCCAGCAGACGAAAGGTCGATTGATGAATTTACCCGCACCCATCAGCTTCCATCTGAAGTTATTCTGCCAGACGCGGAATTTTGGAGTGAGGGGCAGAGTGCATTTCTTCGTGAACATTGGCATCAAGATGATGAATGGATTGTAATTATTGATAAGCTCAATCAATTACTGCATGTAGAGAGTGACAAGCAAAGCGCTTAGTCCACTTTTATACAAAAAGATACAAACAAACCTAGTCACAGGACTAGGTTTTTTTTGTCTTATCTTATAAGTTAGTTGTATAAAGAATTACAAATTAACTGATATAAGGAGGGCGAGATGCTCGGAACAATGCAACCATCCTTACCCCTATTATTTTCGCAACTTGGTTTGCCGAATAGTCCTGCTGCCATTGAGCTATATGTACGTACTCATCAGTTACCTAAGGAAATCTCATTGCATGATGCGCATTTCTGGAATAAAGCACAGCGTTCATTGTTAATTAGTCATTTGGTGCAGGACGATGACTGGGCAATTTGGGTTGATGAACTGAATCAACAGTTACACTTAGATGCCGATCGCCGTCGACTGGCTTAAGAAAATAAAACTAGTTATAAAAAATGCCTCATTCATGAGGCATTTTTTATGAGAATAATTTCGCAGTTTTAATGCATCCGGCTGTGTAGAATTTGAATAAACCAGTCCTGTTGACGGTATTCTTCAAATGCTGGATGTTGATCTACCAGTTCCAGATCAAAATTGTTCAATTTACTGTATTTATTTAACCAGTGACGGGTCATAGCCGGTTCTTTTTTGCTTGCTGAGGCATATGCCAGGAAGAAATAGATATCTGCATGCTCATAACGGCTCATCGGTTTTAAAATCTGCTGGGTAATCAGTGCATAGCGATTTTCTTTTGTGAGTTCAAAATAGATCATGTAGGCTTTAGCCAAATGCAATGACAGATTGATATACAGATCGAGAGGCATTTCTTCAAACTCGATTCGGCCTTGTTCCAGCAGAACAATCGCTTCTTGCAGGAAATGTACCTGTTCCTGACGTAACTGACTGATCGCTACCAGTTGCAGGCGAAGGTCAGCCCGTTCAAGCGCCAGCTCAGGGGTATTGCCATTTAAAAATAGCTGATCTGTTTCACCAATGCGTGCAATGATCTCTTTGGTGGTTGGTCGCATGAACGCAGTCCTCGTGTCTTAATGATTGGTATATGAGGATGATTGTCTGCTTTTAAAGACTAGATTAAAGAGGTATCTGAGCGTAACCACGCGGTAATGGATAAACGTTGATGTTTGGCTACTAATACTTCGTGCAATAAGTCACTTTGGAAGAATGCTAAACGGTTGGGCTTAGGTGAAATCGTATGCCACTGTCCATTTTTATCTTGTAAATGTAGTTCACCCCCCCAGTCATCTTGCCATTCTTCATGCAGATAATATACCGAGGAAATCATACGGCCATTCTTACCTTGCGGGTTATCGCGGTGAAGAGCATAGAATTCACCTGCGTTATAGCAGGCAAAATGTGCTTCGACATCTTTAATACCCAAATAAAATGCGCGGTTTAAAACTTGAGAAAATTGTTGCAGGGTTTCGGTATGTTGGTGAGAGATTTGAAATTTAGGTTGTAACCAAAGAATATGATCACTGCGGATGTTGCTTACTACGCCATTTTGAATCGCGGCATCACGAAATTCGTTTAAGTGACTTAGGCATTCTTGACTGACCGCATGTTGATATTCAATTGAATAAGCACCGTCAATAACACTAAAGCCATGTTGATCTAAATCATCTAAGATTTGATCAACATTCCAATCCCCTGGGATGACAACTGCTTCCATTTTTCAATTCTCGAGCGTGTGGTAAAAAAGGTTTGCTATTTTAGAGCAATAATCGTTTCTGAACGAATCAGTTTTTCATGTTAAAATAGCTATTGATCTTAGGAATAATTGAAACATGAATTATCGTCACCACTTCCATGCAGGCAACTTTGCCGATGTCATGAAGCACGTGTTATTGCTTCAGATTTTGTCTCGCCTTAATAATAAAGACAAGCCATATCGTTATATTGATACGCATGGCGGCGCAGGTAAATATGACTTGTCGACTTCAGAAGCGCAGAAGTCTGGTGAGTTCTTAAACGGTATTCATCGCCTGATTAAACTGGATGATTCGATTAAGCGCAATGCCCCTGAAGGCATACAGCAATATTTAAAAATTGTTGAAAAAATGCGTGAAAGTTTTGGTAAAGGCGCGTATCCGGGTTCCCCGTGGTTTGCCCTTGAAGGCATGCGTGAAATCGACAAAGCCACCATTTTTGAAATGCAGCGTGATGTCTTCCAGCAGCTTGATCAGAATATTTTTGACAAGCGTGCTGGTCTGCATGAGCGTGATGCTTATGAAGGTTTGCTCGCAGTCATTCCACCGAAAGAAAAACGCGGTCTGGTAATGATCGACCCGCCGTATGAGCTGGAACGTAAAGATTTCCCTCAGTTAGTCGAGTTGATTGCAGCAGCTTATAAAAAATGGCCGACAGGCGTATTTGCTGTTTGGTATCCAATTAAAGACCGTGCCATGATTGAGCGTTTCGAGAAAAAAATGTTCAAGACCGGTATTCGCCGTCAGCTGATCTGTGAAATATGTGTATGGCCAGACGACACTCCTGTTGGTTTAAATGGTTGTGGTCTGTTGGTGATTAACCCACCTTGGAAGTTCTCTGAAGATGCTGATGAAGCACTTCAATGGTTATTCCCGCATTTACGTATGCAGGAAACTGGTGGTCACGCCGCAGTTCGCTGGTTAGTAGGCGAATAATTTTTTAAAGATCAGGTCATAGCTAGGATCGACAAGAATGACAAATATAAGCAAACCGGAACGTGACTCTTCCACCGAAGCGCCTTTTGATGGCATCACCTTTGAGGTGGAAGAAGAAGAGCATACTCAGGAAGGGCAGAAAATTAAGCGTCGAGGTATCTATCTATGGCCTAACCTGATTACAACCGCAGCGTTGTTAGCAGGTTTTTACTCGATTATTGCCAGTATGAATGGCAATTTTCAGCAAGCCATTTATGCGATTTTTATTGCAGCATTACTTGATGGCCTAGATGGACGTGTTGCACGTGCCATTGGTGCGCAAAGTCCGTTCGGTGAACAGTTTGATTCGCTATCGGATATGCTGGCCTTTGGTGTGGCGCCTGCTATCTTGATGTACAGCTGGGGCTTAAGTGAGTTGGGCCGGATTGGTCTGGCGGCATGTTTTGTTTATACCGCTTGTGCCGCTTTCCGTCTGGCACGTTTCAATGTGCAGATCGGTGTGGTTGATAAACGCTACTTCATTGGCGTCGCGAGTCCACTTGCTGCCGTAATGATTATTTCGCTGGTCTGGGTCGGTTTAGATTTCCCGGAAATTTTCGATATTAAAGATTCAGTGGTTCAGATCATCAATGCCGTTGCGATTGTGATTACCGGTTTGCTGATGATCTCCAATATCAAATACTATTCTTTTAAAACGGTAGAGCGTAAACGAGTTCCATTTTTTGTCTTGCCAATTGCCGTATTTATCTTTGCAGCGATGACTTACAATATTCCGGTCGGGATTCTGGTTATCTCTGTAATTTATGCTTTGTCTGGTTTTGTTACAACTTTTATGGCGAAACG
Organism: Acinetobacter sp. VT 511; assembly: GCF_001077515.1. Lineage (NCBI taxonomy): Bacteria > Pseudomonadati > Pseudomonadota > Gammaproteobacteria > Moraxellales > Moraxellaceae > Acinetobacter > Acinetobacter sp. VT 511. The sequence continues at coordinate 282,237 of NZ_LFRE01000059.1, forward strand.
ACAAGTGAGCTAGTATGCAGGAGAGTCTGATATGGCGTTTCTTCAGGATTTATTGGATCGTTCGAAACAGCTGAATCAGACTCCTGCTGCCCAAGCCGATCTGGCCTGTCACGGTCCTAATAAAAAATATAAATATATTCACCATCGTTTTGTTATTCCCAATCTGCCTGCGCCACTGCATTATTTCAATTTTTTTAGCATGATCGGTCAGCCGAATGTGCCGATGCTATGTAATCCCGATGCCATTCATACGGATGCCTTGGATACAGCAACGGTAATCTGTAGTACCAGTCCGCACATGGTCGGTCAGTTGAATCATTATTCCATCCAGAATGAGTGTCGCTTTGAAAGCTGTAACTTTAATTTTCATACACGTGAGCAATTGAGCAGTATATTTCCGGAATTTCATTTCACCCGCCAGGATGACGAGCTCAGTGTTGATCTGAAAATTAGAGCTATCGAGTTGATTACCCACTTTACCCAGCTTCGATTTTCTCTGGCTGATTATTGGTCGATTCCATGCTGGTGTGAAGGTGTCATTCAATATAAAGATCAACAATACCAAATCGAAAGTCTGGGTAGCTTTGAATATGCCCGTAGTTTCAAGTTTCCCTATTTGCCATTTGCTTTCTTGACTTATCAGATGATTAACCTGAGTCAAAACCGACAGATTATCCTGGTTCAGGTACGAGATAGCTTTAATAAGATTATTCAGTCACGCATTTACTATAAAGATTTGGAAAGCCAGCAGACCCAAATGCTGGATGAAAAGGTAATTTTTAAAGTGCATCGGGTCTATCCAAGTGTGACCACACCAAATGGCCAGAAAATGTATTTACCACGTGAATTCGAATGGCACTGTGAAAGTAAAGATGGAATTCAGATTTCAATTCAAGGACAAAGTCGAGGTGATTTTAAATTTGGTCTTGGGGCAGGCTATGTGGGTAGTTTTAGCTATCAGGTAAAGATTAATGATCAGCAAGAAAATGGGGAAGGGGGCTATATTGAATACATTGATTGCCGAGCTTTGCGCTTCCAGGAACTCAGCAAAGAAGAAAAAATATTAAGTAACGTGCCTGATTCTGTACCATTTTTAGTCAAAAGATAGAGAAAAAGCTGATTTCTGTAGAATAAATAAACAGACGGTGGTTTTTGTTGAAAAAGGGGGTTGCAAGCCCTCTGAAATACTGTAGAATGCACATCCATCGGCGGTGATGAAGATTAAAACTTCTGATAAAACAGTAACTTAGTTAAGATTGGTTGAGTTAGGTTTTATTTAGTAAGTTTAAAAATAATCTGATTTACTGGTTGACTTTCTAGAGATAGAGAGTAATATAGCCGACCTAGCTTGCTGCTGACGAAGTAGCAAGAAGATCATTAAGAGATTATGAAGAACAACTTGTGTGGATTTTTACTGGTTGATTGATCGAAATTATTTTCATTGATTGAATGGTAGAAATTACTCGAAGTTTATTTGAGAAATTGATGTCAGAAAATTGATGAGCCAGATTTGGTGTTTTGAATAAAGCACTATTGATTTTAAACTGAAGAGTTTGATCATGGCTCAGATTGAACGCTGGCGGCAGGCTTAACACATGCAAGTCGAGCGGGGAGAGGTTGCTTGGTAACTGACCTAGCGGCGGACGGGTGAGTAATGCTTAGGAATCTGCCTATTAGTGGGGGACAACGTTCCGAAAGGAACGCTAATACCGCATACGTCCTACGGGGGAAAGCAGGGGATCTTCGGACCTTGCGCTAATAGATGAGCCTAAGTCGGATTAGCTAGTTGGTGGGGTAAAGGCCTACCAAGGCGACGATCTGTAGCGGGTCTGAGAGGATGATCCGCCACACTGGGACTGAGACACGGCCCAGACTCCTACGGGAGGCAGCAGTGGGGAATATTGGACAATGGGCGCAAGCCTGATCCAGCCATGCCGCGTGTGTGAAGAAGGCCTTTTGGTTGTAAAGCACTTTAAGCGAGGAGGAGGCTCCTTTAGTTAATACCTAAAGTGAGTGGACGTTACTCGCAGAATAAGCACCGGCTAACTCTGTGCCAGCAGCCGCGGTAATACAGAGGGTGCGAGCGTTAATCGGATTTACTGGGCGTAAAGCGTGCGTAGGCGGCTTTTTAAGTCGGATGTGAAATCCCTGAGCTTAACTTAGGAATTGCATTCGATACTGGAAAGCTAGAGTATGGGAGAGGATGGTAGAATTCCAGGTGTAGCGGTGAAATGCGTAGAGATCTGGAGGAATACCGATGGCGAAGGCAGCCATCTGGCCTAATACTGACGCTGAGGTACGAAAGCATGGGGAGCAAACAGGATTAGATACCCTGGTAGTCCATGCCGTAAACGATGTCTACTAGCCGTTGGGGCCTTTGAGGCTTTAGTGGCGCAGCTAACGCGATAAGTAGACCGCCTGGGGAGTACGGTCGCAAGACTAAAACTCAAATGAATTGACGGGGGCCCGCACAAGCGGTGGAGCATGTGGTTTAATTCGATGCAACGCGAAGAACCTTACCTGGCCTTGACATACTAAGAACTTTCCAGAGATGGATTGGTGCCTTCGGGAACTTAGATACAGGTGCTGCATGGCTGTCGTCAGCTCGTGTCGTGAGATGTTGGGTTAAGTCCCGCAACGAGCGCAACCCTTTTCCTTATTTGCCAGCGGGTCATGCCGGGAACTTTAAGGATACTGCCAGTGACAAACTGGAGGAAGGCGGGGACGACGTCAAGTCATCATGGCCCTTACGGCCAGGGCTACACACGTGCTACAATGGTCGGTACAAAGGGTTGCTACCTCGCGAGAGGATGCTAATCTCAAAAAGCCGATCGTAGTCCGGATCGCAGTCTGCAACTCGACTGCGTGAAGTCGGAATCGCTAGTAATCGCGGATCAGAATGCCGCGGTGAATACGTTCCCGGGCCTTGTACACACCGCCCGTCACACCATGGGAGTTTGTTGCACCAGAAGTAGGTAGTCTAACCGCAAGGAGGACGCTTACCACGGTGTGGCCGATGACTGGGGTGAAGTCGTAACAAGGTAGCCGTAGGGGAACCTGCGGCTGGATCACCTCCTTAACGAAAGATTGACGATTGGTAAGAATCCACAACAAGTTGTTCTTCATGACGATGTATCTGAGGGTCTGTAGCTCAGTTGGTTAGAGCACACGCTTGATAAGCGTGGGGTCACAAGTTCAAGTCTTGTCAGACCCACCA